>NZ_JAEKFD010000019.1:0-18822 GCF_016650735.1 Pseudomonas sp. TH37 | reverse complement strand
GTCTGCGTATGCAGGTAGGGGTTTTGTTTTAGTAGAAGTCACCGATTTTGCTGGCACGTTACCGCTGTAACGGGCTGGTCACAGAATTTCTTGACGACCATAGAGCATTGGAACCACCTGATCCCATCCCGAACTCAGCAGTGAAACGATGCATCGCCGATGGTAGTGTGGGGTTTCCCCATGTGAGAGTAGGTCATCGTCAAGATTGAATTCCGAAACCCCTGTCTGCTTATGCAGACAGGGGTTTTGTCTTTCTGGGCTATAGAAACCTCAATCCGGTATGGGGTACATGCCGCTCTTGCGTGCCTTGCTACTCCTTCGAGCCAGCAACTTGCGCCACCAGATATAGATTCCCGTCACCGACAGTACTGCTATCAAAACACCCCACCGCGATCATCACTTGCCCGGTGAGCCAACGATCCGCCCTCTACTGCCGTTCGAACAACTGTCAGCAAACACTGCTACTCGGGCGCTCTAACACGCCGTTCGGCGGGTATCTGACTGAAGTACCCTGCATTTCGTACAAATTCCTAAGATTTCTCCTGCTCGTGCCGACAGACTGATGAGACATGCGTGCACCAAAGTAGAGCGGCTCCAGAATGCCGTCTGCGCTGTTACATGGAATGTTGCAACCCGGAACGCATCCCCACTTTTTGCATAAGAAGTCCCATGAAATGAATCTTAAGTTCAGTCATAAAATTCTGCTGGCCGCTTCAGGCGTCGTGGTGCTGGCTTTTGCGTTGTTCACTTTGTACAACGACTATCTGCAGCGAAACACCATCCGACAAAACCTCGAGTCTTCCGTTGAGCAAGCAGGCGAGCTGACCGCCAGCAGCGTGCAGAACTGGATGAGCGGCCGGGTGCTGGTCCTGGAAAACCTCGCGCAGAACGTCGCTCATCAAGGCGCCAATGCCGATTTGCCGGGGCTGGTCGATCAACCCGCCCTCACCTCGAACTTCCAGTTCACCTACGTCGGGCAGTCCAATGGTGTGTTCACCCAGCGCCCTGACGCGAAGATGCCGGACGGCTACGATCCGCGTCAGCGCCCTTGGTACAAACAAGCGGTGGTCGCCGACAAGACCATGCTGACTCCGCCCTACATGGCTGCGATCGGCGGGTTGGTGGTGACCATCGCCATGCCGGTGAAAAAGCAAGGCGAACTGCTGGGCGTCGTCGGCGGCGACCTGAGTCTGGAAACCCTGGTGAAGATCATCAACTCGGTGGACTTCGGTGGCATCGGTCACGCGTTCCTCGTCAGCGCCGACGGTCAGGTGATCGTCAGCCCGGACAAGGATCAGGTGATGAAGAACCTGAAAGACATCTATCCGGGTTCCAGCGTCCGTATCGGGAAAGGCATCCAGGAAGTAGAACTGAACAAGCAGGACCGTATCCTCTCGTTCACGCCGGTGAGTGGTTTGCCGAATGCCGAGTGGTACATCGGTCTGTCGATCGACAAGGCCAAGGCCTACGCACCACTGAGCCAGTTCCGCACCTCGGCGCTGATCGCGATGTTCATCGCCGTGACCGCCATTGCGGTGTTGCTGAGTCTGCTGATCAGCGTGCTGATGCGTCCGCTGACCACGATGGGTCGTGCGATGCAGGACATCGCTCAGGGCGAGGGCGACCTGACCCGTCGTCTGGTGGTAGAAAGCAAAGACGAGTTCGGCGAATTGGGCGGCTCCTTTAACCAGTTCGTGGAGCGGATTCACGCGTCGATTTCCGAAGTGTCCTCGGCTACCCGTCAGGTGCATGACCTGTCGCAGCGGGTGATGGCATCGTCCAACGCTTCGATCATCGGCTCCGACGAACAAAGCGCCCGCACCAACAGCGTGGCTGCGGCGATCAACCAATTGGGCGCCGCCACCCAGGAAATCGCCCGCAACGCCGCCGATGCTTCGCAACACGCCAGCGGCGCGAGCGAGCAGGCCGATGACGGTCGTCAGGTGGTGGAAAAAACCATTCTGGCCATGACTGAGCTGTCGCAGAAAATCAGCCTGTCCTGCACGCAGATCGAAACCCTGAACGCGAGCACCGACAACATCGGTCACATTCTCGATGTGATCAAAGGCATCTCCCAGCAGACCAATTTACTGGCGCTAAACGCGGCCATCGAAGCGGCCCGTGCCGGTGAGGCCGGTCGTGGTTTTGCGGTGGTGGCGGACGAGGTGCGTAACCTGGCTCATCGCACTCAGGAATCGGCGGAAGAGATCCACAAGATGATCAGCTCGCTGCAGATCGGTTCCCGCGAAGCGGTGACCACCATGAACGCCAGTCAGGTCTCCAGCGAGCAGAGTGTCGAAGTGGCGAACCAGGCCGGCCTGCGACTGGTCAGCGTGACCCAGCGCATCGGCGAAATCGACGGCATGAACCAATCGGTGGCCGCAGCAACCGAAGAGCAGACTGCCGTGGTGGAAACCCTCAACGTCGACGTCAACCAGATCAACCTGCTGAACCAGCAGAGCGTGGCCAACCTCAATGAAACATTGAAGGATTGCGATGCGCTGTCCCAGCAGGCCAATCGGTTGAAGCAGTTGGTTGATAGTTTCAAGATCTGATTGAGGTCAGTTCTACCGCGTTATCGTTCAATCGCGAGCAGGCTCGCTCCCATATGGGATTTTCAGTGATCACAACATTTGTGAACGACTGATAACCCCTGTGGGAGCGAGCTTGCTCGCGATAGCGGTATACCAGTCACCGCTGAACCGAAGCCTTATACAAACCGCTTCACCACATTCCCCATCGCATCATCGGCAAACCCCTGAACAAAATCCTTGAACCCCGGCAGTGCCTCGGCGCCGCCCTGGGCCGGTTCGGCGATGATGGTCCAGGTCGCTCGCGACTTGCTCGCCCCCAAGGAATCAACACTCATCGCCGCCCACAAATTGGCCACGCCCAGCGTGTTGTAGATCGTCGTCCAGGTCATGTTCAGCGCCTGGTCATCCCGGGAGTTGAGTTGCTCGACCACCAGGTTGCCATCCTTGAAGAATTTCTTGCGCAGCGATGACACGCCTTCGCCGGTCATCTCGATATGCGACAGCGCCGGAATGAATTGATCGAAGCCGGCAAAGTTACCGACCACCGCCCAGACTTGCGCCGCATCGGCCGGTACTTCCACCGAAGACATAACGTGGCAGCCGTGAGGATTTTTGATCAGGGTATCGGGTTGCAGAGTATTCATGGTTTTGCTCCGTGCAGGGTTAGGGTGAATCAGATGAAGTTGATTTCTTTGAGGTAGTCGCAGCCGCGCCGCAGCAGCGCCGAGGATTTTTCCGGGTAGTGCGCGCCCATCTGCCGGACGCCGGCCTGGGCGTTGTCGTGGCCGATCATCGAGATGTCGCCGATGTCTTCTTCGAAGCCGTTGAGGTAGAAACCCAGCACGCCAAACAGCGCGTTATCACTGTCGACTCGGCCCAGTTGCTGCTGCCAGTCGGCGACGCTGACCATGGCGAACTCCCGACCGGCCTCGCGAAATGACGCCACGTAGCAATCCCAGCTAAGGGGCTCGGGGTTGTGCAGGTTGAACACCGCTTTTTCGGCCTGGTAACGGCTGGCGTGGAAGGCGATGAAACGGGCGAGGAAATCCACCGGCATCAGGTCGAAATTCAGCGCGAACTCCGGCACCTGGCCGAGCTGGATCGAGCCCTTGAGCATCAGCATCAAGCGATTCTTGTGGGGCTGGCAGACGCCGGTGAGGCTGTTGAAGCTGATGTTGCCGGGGCGATAAAGATTGACCCGAACCCCACGCACCCGCGCTCGTTCGAGGATCCGCTCGCCGACCCATTTCGACAGGTTGTAGCCGTTCTTGATGTAGATCGGCGGTGTCTGCGCGGCGGGCAATTCCAGGACTCGGCCATCGTCGGAAATCGTGCTGGACGCCGAGAGCGTCGAGACGAAGTTGAAGATCTTCTTGCTGCGCCCTTCACACAGGCGCAGGCACTCGAAAATCGGCTCGACGTTGTCCCGCGCCAGCGACTCGTAATCGAGGACGTGATTGACGTTGGCGGCGTTGTGCACCAGCGCGCCGAACTCGCGGTCCAGTCGTTGGTAAACATCTTCGCTGAGCCCCAGTTGCGGGCGAGTGATGTCCGCCACGTAAACCCGCACCCGGCTCAGGTCCAGATGCTCCAGACGGTTCTCCCGCAACGCCTGAGCAAAGCGTTGCGCCGCCGATTGCCCGCCACCATCGCGCACCAGGCACGCTACTTCGCTGGCGCCCCAGGCCAGCAGCGCTTCGACGATATGAACACCGACAAAGCTGTTGGCGCCGGTGACGATCACCTTGTGCACATCGCCCATTCGGCTGACTGGCAACGACTTGATGTCCAGTTCACGGAAGGCATCGGCCAGGGCTTTTTCGCTCAGCACTTCTTCGGTCCCGGAGCCGCGCACCAAGGTCGCCAGCTTTGCAATTGTCGGCAGTTCGATGAAGCGGTTGATCGAGATGCTGCGGCCGAACTCCTCACGCAAACGCAGCAACATGCGCGACAGCAGGATCGAGTGCCCGCCGAGATTGAAGAAACTTTCGTCGGTGGAAATATCGCTGGCGGGCAGCTCCAGCAGCTCGGCCCAGATCTCCAGCAGCAGCGCTTCATCGGCGCTGACGGGCAAACGCCGTTGGCTGTTTTCGGTCACGTTGACGGGCAGTTCCAGCAGCGCTTTGCGGTCGACCTTGCCGTTGCTGGCGAATGGCATGCTCGCCAGTTCGGTCCATGCGGTCGGCTGCATGTAGTCCGGCAGAAACTGCATCGCGTGGGCTTTTAAGGCTTCGCGAGCAGCACCGGGTTGCTCTTCCTGAGGCTGCGCGAGAAAGGCCAGAATCCGTCGATGAGGGTCGATAACCACCGCCACCTGACGGTACCGCTGACTGTCGCGCAGGCAGCGTTCGATCTCTTCCGGCTCGACCCGAAAGCCGCGAATCTTCACCTGATTGTCTCGCCGTCCGCACAGCTCGATACCGTCGGAGGTCCACTTGGCCATGTCGCCGGTGCGATACGCGCGCAGGCTCTGGCCATTCGGCAGGCTCAGATCCAGATAACGTTCGGCAGTCTGCAGCGGGTTGTTCAGGTAACCCAGACATACCCCCGGACCGACGATGTACAACTCTCCGACGGTTTGCTCGGCCACCGGTTGAAAGTTCTCATCGAGGATCAGCACCTGACTGTTGGCAATCGGTGCGCCGAGGGTCCGGTTGTTGTCGCCGGTGCGCAGTTGCCGCGCGGTGATCAGCACCGTGGCTTCGGTCGGGCCATAGAGGTTGTAGAGATTGCCTTGGCGGGTCAGTTGCTCGATCACATAAGGTTCGCAGACATCGCCACCGGTCATCACATGATCGAGGATTTGCAACTGATCCAGCGGCAGGATGCTCAACAGCGCCGGTGGCAAAAAGGCGTGGCTCAGCCGCTGGTGACGGATCAGCTCGACCAGTTGCAGCGGATCGCGACGTTGGTCCTCGTTGGGCACGATCAGCTCGGCGCCCTGAAGCAGGGTCGGGAAAATATCGATCAGCGATGAGTCGAAACTCAACGATGAAAACTGCAACACCCGGCTCTGTTCGGTCAGCTGCACGTAGTCGGCGTACCACGCGGTGAAGTGCGCGAGGTTGGCCTGGCTGAGCAACACGCCTTTGGGGTGACCCGTGGTGCCCGAGGTATAGAGCGCCATGCACGGTGCGTCGAGATCAGGTCGTTGGCGCATCAAGGGTTGATCGAGATTCACATCGCTGATGTCGATGCCGCTGATGTCCAGCCCAGGCATCGTCTCGCTGAGCGGGTGTTCTCCGTCATGCAGCAACAACACCGCGCCGGCGTTTTCCAGAATGTACTGCTGACGTTGCAGCGGATGGCTTGGCTCCAGCGGCAGGTACACCGCGCCGCTGCCCAGAATCGCCAGAATCCCCGCATACAACACGCTGCATTTTGGCAGGCAGATCCCGACCACCAACGGTCCTTGATGCTGATCGAGCAACGGTTGCAAACGCTGTTGGATGGCGCGGCTATGGGCGTGCAGTTGCCGATGGCTCAGCGACGTGCCGGCGATGTTCAGCGCTGGTCGCTCGGCAGACTGGATGAAGCGCTGTTCAAGCCGCTCGATCATCGGGATCTGGGCGAGTTGCAGCAGCCATGGTTCCGCCGTGGTGTTGAGCTGATGGACGTAGGCCAGACGCTCTAAAAACAGCAGGTTTTCCACCTGCTCGAAGTGCGCGGAAGCCATCGGTTCTGCCTGCGAGAAATAATCGGCATCCCGGGAGAAGCGGCTGACCAGCAGTGCCACGTGATCGACCAGATCGGCCACCGCTCGCAGGCGCAATGCCTGGCCGTTACCGGACAGTTCTTCGGCGACTGGCACGCGACTTAGCTGCATCAAGTTGTATGTGCACAGCAGGTCCAATGCTGGCAGGCCTGAAGCGCCCGGCACGCCGATACCCAGCTGCAGCGTCAGGCGCGGTGCATTGCCGAAGTCCTGAAATGGCAGGCTCGCATCGTCGATCAGCAAATCAAACGTGCTTGGCGCCAGCGCCTCCAGATTCGCCAGCCGCACCAGTGAATGACCGTGTTGTTCGAGTTCCAGCGCCAGGTCGGTCAGGGCCTGGCTTTGCCCAATGAGCAAAATATCGAGACGTCTCATGATGTTCTCCTCGTTAAACCAGGTAGTCGCTCAGGGCGCTTTGCACGCACGGTGAATCGAGCAGCGAACTGCTGCGGAAAAACCGCACGATGTTGGCGACCAGCGGGTGATGGCGATTGATCGGGAAGGCCAGCCCCGACACTTCGCTCTTGAGTGCCCGCCGTGCTGCGTCGCTGATCTGCAAGGCGTCGATCAAGCGGAAGTCGAAGGACTTCTGGATGTCGTTGGTCAGGTAATGGCCGATGAATACCGGGAGGATTTGCGCGATGCGCTGGCGGTCGTCTTCGCTTGCGGTGTGCCAATAGATGCGCACCAACCGCGCCCAGAACCCGGAGTGACGGCCCTCGTCGAGCAAGTGGTCGGCCATCAGGCCCTTGATCGACTGCTTGACTGTGTCGTCCTTGGCGAACGCGGCGACATCGCCGGTCACGGTGTTCTCGGCGATCGCCACGCAGATCAGCTCCACGGCGCTGCGCAGGTGTTCCGGTGCGAGCGCCACGGCCGCTGGAATGGCACGGCTCAGTTCGATTTCATCCGGCAGTCCGATCGGCGTAATGCCGGTCATGGCGACGGTTTGCTGCATGAAATCCATGGCCACCAGAGCGTGATAATCCTCGTCCACCACCACGGTCATGGCGTCGTAGCGACAGGCGAACGGGAACGCCACGCTGAAGCGGTTCTTGGCGATGCTGCGGGCGGTCTTGTCGACGATCTCGGTTTCGAAAATCACCACGTCGTTGATGAACTTGTAGAGCGTCTGCACCAGAGCAAAGTCCCGTTGTTCCGGGCATTCGCGCAGGAAGGTTTCACTCAGCACCAGCGGCTGACGGCTCAGCGGATAGATCAGTTTGTCGTCGTTTTCCAGTACGCGCCGGGGGCGGGTGCGAATGGTCGCGCGGCTTTCCCAGGCGTCGGCGAAGGATTGGTAGTCGGCGGCGTTCATGCGTTCACCTCCGCCACCGGTTCGCTCATGCTCAGGCGCAAGCCGTCCCACAGAGCGATGCGGCTTTCCACGGCGGCAATGGCGCTGGCGTAGACGTCTTCTTCGCGCTGCGGATCGCCATCGACCAGGCGGGCGAGGAGCTTTTCCGCCGCCGGGCCGTGGTCTTCGGAATCGACTTCGATGTGCCGTTCCAGGTAGTAACGGAAGGTAGGCGCCTGTTCGATGCCGATGCCCCAGTCGTCGAGAATCCGCTGGAACATCTGCGGGATGACACTCTCGCGGCCATGCAGAAACGCCGCCGCCACACTGTGGCCCGGTGCATGCATAGCGGTGTGCAAGGTGTGGCGCACGAACTGCGCGGCCGCCGGGTCGACGTCCACGCTTTGCAGTGCCACGTCGTAGCTCACGCCTTCTTTTTGCAGCGCCACGAAGCGTTCGACGGCGGCCGTGCTGGCACCGACTTCGCGCATCGCATCCAGGTACAACTCAAAATGGCTGTAGTGACCCTGGGCGGGACGATCATCAGACTCTTCACCGAGCACGATCTCGTTGATCAACCGCGCGGCCTGAGGATCTCGCGGAGGCAGCCAAGGCAGTTGAACGCAGGTCAGTTCCTGTTGCAGGCGCTTGGTCAGCGACATGAAATCCCACACCGCAAACACATGGGTTTCCATAAAGCGTTGAAGGACCGATAACGAATGTATTTCAGAGAAGATCGGGTGCGCACTAAGTTCTGCTTTCTTCTGATTGAGACGATCTTTAGTCGGTTTCATGAGCGAGCCTATAAGTGATCTGGAATACCGTTGAGGGTGGTGTTGATCAATAAGTGACGGTTGCTTGAAGTTTCTTACTGGCGAACAGGGGCCTCAATTGAATTGATGTTTTTCAGGTGTGTAATCACTAAGTAGTACGTGGTGCCCAGTGTTTGTGGGCGGCGGAGAAAAACTAATACACGATTAAAGTGTCGGGCAAGTCATTTTTGAATTAATTTAAAGTTTAACTTTGTCGGGCTCGACAAGTTCCAATAAAACTTTTGTATTGAGTTTTATTTGGGCGTAGTTGCTCCTTTCAGCTTATATAGGCCAAAATTTAAATAAAGAGTGAATGCCTCACTCAAAGCAACTTTCTACTGGGTTAGTTGATGTGATCTGAGGGGGTGGAAGTTGGCTGGGAGCGACGCCGGTTCTTCCTTTCCCGTGGCAAGACTCCTTCCGTAGGTTCTTGGTGCGTCGACTGCTCCGTGGGTGCGGTGCGCCGTCCGTCATTATTCGTTGGCAGCTCAAGAGTGAGCGTAATTCACGGCGGTCGCTATCGCCCCTGCATGATCTGCCAGGTGCAATTGTCGGGCTGGAAGATGGCGGGGGCTTTGTGGAGCAGGCATGAAGTCGCTGCACACCGGTCCGGTATGAACGAAAAGGGGGATTTGTAAGCAGATTGTTCGTCGACCAATCCAGGTGCGGATCAGCTCAATAGCGAAAGCGAGCCACTCAATGGGCTCGCTCGGGGCTGTCGCGGCGGGTTATTTCGAGGTTTTCCTGCGCTGCGGTTCAGAGCTTTCGAGGTAGCGTGTGATGACTTCGACACCCCGATTGAGGTGGTTTTCGAGCAACGTCACCGAGCGCTCGACGTCCCGCTCCTCGGCGGCGCGCAATAACGCTCGGTGATCTTCCTGGGACAGTTTGCCCAGGCCCATGGCTTCCAGATTGAAGCGCAGAAAGCGTTCCTCTTCATTCAACCCGTCTTCGACGAGTCTCAGCAGCCGCTGGTTGGGGGCCTTTTTATAAAGCGCCATGTGGAACAGGCGATTGAGCCGGCCTATCTCGGTGTAGTCGTGTTCCGTTTCCAACTCGTCGATATAGCGCGCCGCCTGTTCGAAGTCGACGGCTTCAAGCAGGGGGATCGACCGACGCAGGGCTTCGGACTCCAGTAAAATTCGCAGTTCATAGGTTTCTGCCGCGTCGCCCTGAACCAGCGGTGCAACCACCGCGCCTTTATGGGCGATCACGTTGAGCAGCGATTGCGCTTCGAGTTGGCGCAAGGCTTCGCGCACCGGCATGCGGCTGACGCCGAACAGGTCGGCGAGGTCTTGCTGACGCAAAGCGATGCCGCAAGGAATGCGACCGTCGAGAATCGCCGCGCGCAAGGTTTCTTCGATTACCGACCGCGCCAGATGGGCGGGAATCGGTCCGTTGACCTTGATACTGCTGAGAGGGTTGGGCTTCTGTGTCACAACAAACGCACCCTGTTTGGCTGAAATATTTGGATCCAACTGGACACTAGTGACTGCTTGACTGGTTGTCAAACGGGCAAAAGATCGCATTACCTTAAAGTCTAGCGTGCCGACAGTGATCTCACCGTGCCATTGTCTTTTACCGGGCTAACCTGCACCATCAACCGACTTCCACCTGCCTACCCTGGATGCCTCGCATTGGCGGCACGTTTCGCGATCCCTCGGACTTTGCGCTGGCTAGGCTGCGCGCTGCTGCTGGCCGGCGTCATGCTGGGCGGGTTGCATGCCGACTGGGATTTTTCGCTGATCAGTCGCCGCGCGCAGGCATTGTACGGACCTTTGGGTGAAGGGCAGCAGCGCATCGATGCATGGCAGCAGTTGCTGGCCACGCAAAAGCAGATTGGCGAGCTGGAACAGCTCAACGTGGTCAACCGCTTCTTCAACAAGCAGATGCGCTACGAGGAAGACATCGATCTGTGGCACGAGGTCGATTATTGGGAAACGCCGATCGAAGGCTTGTGGAAAGGCGCCGGCGACTGCGAAGACTACGCTATCGCCAAGTATTTCAGCCTGCGCCATCTCGGTGTCTCCAGTGACAAGCTGCGCATCACCTACGTCAAGGCTTTGCGCCTGAACCGCGCGCACATGGTGCTGACCTACTACTCGAGCCCCGAGGCCATGCCTTTGGTGCTCGACAGCCTGATCGACGCGATCAAGCCCGCCAGCCAGCGAACCGATTTGCTGCCGGTCTACTCTTTCAATGCCGAAGGGTTGTGGTTGCCGGGTGCCAAGGGCAACAAAAAGGTCGGAGACACCAAACGCCTGTCCCGCTGGCAGGATGTGTTGAAGAAAATGCAGGCCGAAGGTTTTCCGGTCGAGACGACTAACTAGGAGCACGCGCTCAGATGTCTTTGTTCAAACAGCTGTTGATCGCTATCTGTCTGTTCCTGGTGGTCGCCTTCACCGGCAGCTTCATGGTCAGTCTGGAAAGCTCGCGGACCCAGTACGTCAACCAGTTGCGCTCCCATGCCCAGGACGCAGCCACGGCGTTGGCGCTGTCCCTGACGCCGAACATCGACGACCCGGCGATGGTCGAGTTGCTGGTCAGTTCGATCTTCGACAGCGGTTATTACGCGAGCATCCGTGTGGTCGATCTGGCCAACGACAAGACGATTGTCGAGCGCAGCGGCATTCCGGCGGTCACCAACGTGCCGGACTGGTTCGTCAAATTGATCGGCCTGGAACCGGCCGGTGGCGACGCGATTGTCAGCCGTGGCTGGGAGCAGGCCGCGCGGGTCGAGGTGGTTAGCCACCCGATGTTCGCGTTGGCCAAGCTATGGCAGAGCGCGTTGGGCAGCCTTGGTTGGTTGCTGATCTGCGGCGCGGTGAGTGCGGTGCTGGGCGCGCTGTTGCTGCGCCGGCAACTGAAGCCGCTGGATTACATGGTCAAGCAATCCCACGCCATTGCTCGCCGCGAATTCCTCAGCCTGCCGGAACTGCCGCGCACCCCGGAACTGCGCCGGGTGGTGCAGGCGATGAACCAGATGGTCGAGAAGCTCAAGGCGCTGTTCCAGGAACAAGCCGAACGCAGTGAAAGACTGCGGGTCGAGTCCTATCAGGACAACCTGACCGGCCTGGCCAACCGGCGCTATTTCGAAATTCAATTGAACGCGCGAGTGAGCAATCCTGAGCAGGCCAGTTCCGGCTATTTGCTGCTGCTTCGGGTCAAGGATCTGGCTGGTTTGAACCAGCGGCTAGGCGGTCAGCGTACCGATGAATTGTTGAAAGCGGTGGGCGAGCAGTTGTCCCGTGAGTGCGCCAAGTACCCGGAAACCCAGAACCTCGTCACGCGCATTCGTGGCGGTGAATTCGCCGTGCTGGCGCCGGGGCTGGTGCGCGAAGAAGCGCTGCAACTGGCGAGTAACCTCGACAGCGCCTTGGCGAGCCTGCATGCGACGGGCGCCACGGACGTGGCGTCGGTGGCCTCGATCGGGCTGGCCCCGTTTGCCCATGGCGACTCGCCGCAAGCGGTCATCGGGTTGGCGGATCAGGCACTGGCCCAGGCTGAAAGTCAGGGCGAACCAAGCTGGGCGTGCCTCGATCACAGTACATCGGCCCGGGTTGGCGATGACCACCATGCCTGGCACACCTTGCTGGATCAGGCGTTGGATCAGCAGCGTTTCGAGCTGTACTTCCAGCCGGTAGTCGCCAGCCACGACACGCAGGTAGTGCTGCATTACAAAGTGCTGTCGCGCCTGCTCGATGAGCAGGACCAGACCATTCCCGCCGGGCGTTTCCTGCCATGGCTCGAGCGTTTCGGCTGGACCGCGCGGCTGGACCGTTTGATGCTGGAATTAGTGCTCGAGCAGATGGCCGACCATGAAGAGTCGCTGGCGCTGAACCTGTCTTCGGCGACACTGGCGGATCCGCAGGCGCTGAACAAAGTGTTCGATATTCTGCGTCAGCATTCGAATCTCGGGGAACGATTGACCCTGGAAATCGGCGAGGAACAATTGCCTGAGCAAGCGGTGCTGGAACAGCTGACGCGGCGTTTGCGCGAGCTTGGATTCTCGCTGAGTCTGCAACGATTTGGTGGGCGCTTCAGCATGATCGGCAACCTGGCGCGGCTGGGGTTGGCGTATCTGAAGATCGACGGCAGTTACATCCGGGCGATTGATCAGGAGAGTGACAAGCGTCTGTTCATCGAGGCGATTCAGCGGGCAGCGCACAGCATTGATTTGCCGTTGATTGCCGAGCGGGTCGAGACCGAAGGGGAGTTGGCGGTGATTCGTGAGATGGGGTTGTATGGGGTTCAGGGGCAACTCTTCGGTGAGCCGAAGCCTTGGCGGTGAGGCTGATGCCGTCATCGCGGGCAAGCCCGCTCCCACAGGATTTGTGTGGTACCACAATCCTGCGTTCACCTGCGCCCCCTGTGGGAGCGGGCTTGCCCGCGATGGCGCCCGTGCGGACTCCGATTATTCCGGTAGCAAAGTCCTAGGAGATTTCCTTCAAGTTGTAGCGGTTTTGGTGAACTTGTTCCGGCCGAAGTCCAAGGCTAGTCTGGCCTTGTCACTGAATAATCGGTGACACGGACGTGCAAGTCCGACCAAACTGTTTAGGTAGCGTGCTGCCATTCCTCTCAATGAGCATTTCGATGCTCACTGCTTTATGGCGGCTGCGCGCAGGAGATCCTCGGATCTGCTGGGTGTCCTAAACAGTCCCGGTCTTGCACACCTGCGCACGGCCGCCACCCTATTCGCGTGCAAGCGAACGGTGACGGCTCCAACTTACTGTTTAGGGTATTTCTTATGTTCAAAGTAACGCCGAATCCGCCTGCTCCCCGCAAAGGCCGCCTCTTCACCGTCTCCCCCGACATCGACACCGAAGCCCTTCTGGCCAACGCCTCCGAAGACCTACTCTCCATCAGCGCCATCGCCGCCGACCTGGCGGATGACGTGGAAGGTTCACGGCGCTCAATAGCCCTGGCGCTGAGCCGAATGGCCGATGGCGTGCAGTTGTTGGTCGAACGGGCGCTGGATCACCTTGAATCGCCGCAGATGCAGGCTCGGGCCGAGGTTTAGCCGGGTAGAGAAGTGGTGAGTTGAAGATCGCCTTCGCGAGCAAGCCAGTGCAGGCGCCGACGAAGGGACGTTAAATCAACCCCGTCTCTTCATCATCGATCAACTGGCTCAACCCGCCCAACGCTTCACGGGCCTGGGTCCGGTCCATCAGCTTGGCTTGTGCAGCGGCCGGCAGGTCGGTGACGCGGATCACGCCTTTTTGGGTCAATACCTGAATCAAGTCGTCGAGTACCCGGATCATTTCCAGGTCGCTCTGCTTGAGCTGCTTGAGGCTGGTTTCAACCACTTCGTTGGCATACCAGGCCTGGATTTCATGGTTGTCGGCCGGTAGCGTTTCCGTGGCCTCGGCGTAGGCCGTGGCTTCCACGCGCACTAACTGACCTTGCGCATCGCGTTGCACGTAAAACATTGAGCATCCCTCGGAAATGGACCAGCGTCGTGCTGTCAGCAGCATAGGCCAACGCAGGCGAGTATGCGGTGCGACAACAAAATCGTCACCCGTGAGGTGGGCACAAACGTGACGACCGCCCGGTTTGGGCGGCCGTCAGCCTGCTGATCAGGTGTTGTTGTGATCGACTTTAATGGTCGGATCACTGCCGGCAATCAGCGAGTTGATGCTGGCGCTGGACCAATTGTTGCCTTCCAGTTTGATCGTCACGTCCGGGGTGGCCGCTGCTGCGTCGGCACCGTTGAACTTGCCGCCAGAGCTGACTTGCAGGGACGACACACCATCCACCGTGGAGATCTTCAGGAAGTTATCAATGGTGCTGCCGGTTTCGCCCTGCAACAGATCACGCAGGTCGATGCGGTCGCCTTCGCTGGCCTTGAAGTCCTTGATCACGTCGCTGCCGGTGTCGCCAGCCTTCCAGATGAAGGTGTCGGCACCCGAACCGCCAATCAGAATGTCGTTGCCTTGACCGCCGATCAACGAGTCATTGCCGCTGCCGCCGAGCAGGATGTCATTGCCCTTGCCGCCGTCGAGGAGGTCGTTGCCACCCTGGCCGAAGAGAATGTCGTTGCCCGCGCCACCCAGCAGCGTGTCGTTACCGTCGTGAGCGCCGGACACGTCGAACGCGGTGTAGTGCTCGGTGATGTACTGGTGCACGTTGCTGGTGGTGACTTTGCTGGCGTCGACGCCGGTCTGCTGGGCCACGAACGCCTGCATGGCCTGATAACCCTCACCGGCAACGCCGTTGAAGCTCACCAGATCGCCGAACAAGAGGTCGTTGCCGTCACCGCCATTGACCGTGTCGGCACCCGGCATCGTCGCTTCGGTATGGCCGATGATCGAGTTGGCCAGGTCTTTCGGGTCGATGTTGGTTTGTGGCGTTTGATCCGAGTCGTACGGCTTGAGGTCGCCAAGGGTGACGTCCTTGTTCAGGCCGATCGCTTCTACTGTCGACACGTTGTTCAGCAGTGCAAAACTGTCAGTGGAGTTGTCAATTGCGTTGGAGCCGGTGCTGCTGCCATTGCCATCGCGATAGGACAGTTCGTAGGTGCCGTTGCCCTCGGCGCGGAGGGTGCCCAGCTCGGAACTGCTCCAGTGACCGCCCCATTGGTTTTTGTAAGTCTGCAACGTGACGGTGCCGCCGCTATCGATGGTCAGGTAGTGAGTGCTGTCCAGGTAGCTGGAATAGGTCTGCCCCAATTTGTAATTGGCGGTGGTGATGACGTCATCGAGCTTCACGTTGCCGAACAAGTTCGGGTTGGTTTGCTCGCCGCTCTGGTAGTAGGTCGGCTTGCCATCGGTGATGAAGTACGTGAGGTTCTTCGCGCCAGTGTTGGCCAGTGCGTCGGCACTCTGGAACCAGTTGGCCGTGGTTTTGAACACGTCCTCGTAGTTGGTGCCACCGCCGGACGACATCGAATCCAGAACGGATTTGAGCAAAGTCAGAGCGTTCGGGTCATTCAGGTTCACCGACACCGACTTGTTGACCTGGTTATCGAAGTCCACCAGGAAGATGTTCACCGTCCCGGAGTTGCCGCCCATGCTTTGCTTGAGGGTGTTGAACACCGCCGTCAGCGAATCCTTGGCGGCGCTGATCGAAGAAGCGCTCATGCTGCCCGAGCTGTCGACCATGAAGGCGATGTTGTAGTTGGTGCCCGGCACCACGGTCAGCCCGCCGATATCGGCAATCATGATGTCGTTGCCATCCGTGCCGGTGATGGTGTCATCGGCGGCAGTGGCGGTGACGGCGTTGTATACCGCCGGGTAGACCGTGACCGGGATCTGCGCGGTGCTTGGCGCCGAACCGCCGAGCGCTTCGGTGGATGTCGAGGTGACGGTCAGGGTGAACTGGCCGTTGTAGTACGGCGGCGGAGTAACGGTCAGCGTGCCGAGGTTCCAGCCGGTGACGTTGGCTTCACCAGAGGTAGCGCTGGCGGTGAAGGTGTGGCCCGCGCCATCGGTGAGCACCGAGCCCGCCGGTATGCCGCTGATCTTCACGCTCAGGCTTTCGGAGCCGTCGGTGTCGGTCAGTGCCGTTTTGATCGCGGACAAGTGAACGCTGGTGCCTTCGGCGCCTTCGTTGAGTTTGTAGCCGTCGTAGTAGCCTTCGCCATTGGTGCCGTGCAGGTCGGAAACCGTCACGCCAGAAGCGGCCAGATCCGCCACGCCGGTGTACAGCGGCACGCCGGCACTGCTGAGGTCGACCGGCGCACCGCCGTTGACCGACAGGTTTACGTCATAGCTGCCCGGGCCCTTCTGGTTATGGTGGTAAATGTCCAGGGTGTAATAACCGCTGGTGGTCGGGGTGAACGAACCGTTCAGGTTACCGCCCGCACCCCAAGTAATTGCGGCCACGTTTTTACCGCCGATGGTCACCAACAGGCTGTCGTCACCGGTACCGCTGAAGGTGTAAGTCTTGCCCGCTTCGAGGTAGATCAGGCCGGACGTTTTCGAGGCCGTGCCAGCCGTGACACTGCCGTCGGACTGAACGTTGGTCACGGTGCCGCTGGAGTTCGGTGTACCCGCGCCGTCGATGACCGATTTCAGCGTGCCGGAAGACGCGCCGTTGCCATCGGTGCCGAGGCCCGACAGACCGGTCCAGACTTCCTTGGTCAGGCCGGTGGACTTGACGCTGTTGTCCGCGACGCTCAGGGAGGGCGCGTCGGCAACCGGCGTGATGTCGATTTTCACCGTGCCAGTGTTGCCCAGCAGTTGACCGTCGGTTGGCTGAAACTTGATTTGCGCGTAGTCCGCCTGGTTGTTGCCCACGTTGGTGCCGCCGTAGCCATTGACGCCCGATTCGTTGGCATCTGGCGTGAAGCGCAATTTGCCGGCGTCGATATCGGCCTTGCTGAAGGTCTGGTTGGTCGCCACGTCTTTCCAGGTCGCACCGTCCAGGTACTGCAATTTACCTTCGCCCGGTAGCTGAGTGATTTTCACCCCCAGGTTGGCGGCCGGGCTATCGACATCGCTGATGCCGAAGGTCGACCAGCCGAGGATCAGCGGGGTGTCTTCGGTGCCAGTGACGTTAACCGGTGCGGCGGTCGGCGCATCGTTCACAGCCACTACGTTGACGGTGGTGGTCGCGGTGTTGGAGTAGTTGCTGCCATCGGTCACCGTCACGGTGATGATCCGCGGCACGGTGCTCGGGTCCTCACTGCTGTTGGTGAAGCTGATGTTTTTGATCTGCTGCATGTAGTCGGCCAGCGTCGCGTTGCCCGACAGGGTCAGGGTGACGGTGCCGTCCTGGCTGTTGGCGTTGATGCTGATGCCATTGACGCTGTTGCCCAGGTTCAGCGCGTCGCCCGGCTGACGGTTGGTCAGCACGATGGTGGCGCCGGTCAGCAGCGTGCTATCCGGGTCGGTGATGCTCAGGTCGGTGTCGCCGATCGAGACGCCCTGGCCCGTGGTGCCTTCGGTGAAGGTCACGTTGTAGTTGGCCCCGGTGGCGCCGCTGGAGTTGTTGGCGTCCAGGTCGAGAACCGGCGCGGCATCGTTGTCGATGATCGAGGTGCTGACGCTGCCGTTGGAAGCGCTAACCGCGAGGTTTTCGAAGTTGCCACCGTTGGCCGAGTCAATCTTGACCACGAAGTTTTCGGTGCCTTCGGTGAGCTTGTCGTCCAGCGTCGCAACGTCGAAGCTCGCGCTGCTGGCGCCCGCCGGGATTTTCACGGTGTACACGCCGGTGAAGTCTGAGCCGTCGGCGGCGGTGCCGCTGTAGACGATTTTCAGGGTCACTTCGGTCTGTGCCGGGTGCGTCAGGCTGACGGTGTAGCTGGCGGTCTGGCCTTCGGTTACCGAGGTGCTGCCGCTGATGCTGACTTCGGTTTTGTCGATCGTGTCGGTGACAGTCGTGACCGCAGCGGTATTGCTGGTGACCAGGTTTTCGAAGTTGCCGCCGGTCGCGCCAGTGATGGTTGCTTCGACGGTGCCGGCGTCTTTGTAGACGTCATCCTTCGGCGCATCGACAGTCACGGTGCCAGTGGTTTTGCCAGCGTCGATGGTGATCACGGCGCCGTTGCTCAGCGTCACGGTCACCGGAGTGCCGGCGGCGTTGGTCAGGGTCGCGGTGTAAGTGATCTGGCTACCTTCGGCGACCGAGTTGGTCGCGCTCAGGCTGAGGTTGGTGGTGCTGACCGGCGTTTTATCCGCCACCAGGTTCTCGTAGTTGCCGCCGCTGACGCTGGTGATCGAGTTGGTGAGCGGGGTATGACCGGTCAATGCGTCGTTCGGTGCGGCGGTGGTCACGGTACCGGTGGTTTTACCGACTTCGATAGTGATCGTCTGGCCGTTGGCCAAGGACACGGTGACCGGGCTGCCTGTCACGGGTGCACCAACAGTCGCGGTGTAAGTGACAGTGCCACCTTCAGCTGCCGAAGCGGTGGCGTTCAGGGTGACGGTCGAGGTGTCGATGGTGTCGGTGATGCTGGTTACTGCTGGGGCAGTGCTTGGCACCAGGTTTTCGAAAGTACCACCGGTGGCGGTGGAGATGGTTGCCTGGACAGTGCCGGCGTCTTTGTAGACGTCGTCTTTTGGTGCATCGACGGTCACGGAGCCGGTAGTTTTACCCGCTTCGATGGTGATGACGGCGCCGTTCGACAGCGTCACGGTCACTGGTGTGCCGGCCGCATTGGTCAGGGTTGCCGTGTAGGTGATCTGGCCGCCTTCATCCACGGTGCCGGTCGCGGTCAGCGACAGGTTGGTGGTGTCCTGGGTATCGGTAACAGAGGTATCTGCTGACTTGCCGTCAACTTCCAGTTTCTCGTAGTTTCCGCCCTTGGCGTCGTCGATCTTGACGCTCAGAGAGCTGCCGCCAGCCAGAGTGTCGTTTGGCGCGGTGAAGTTCACGCTGGCGCTGCTCGAGCCGACGGGGATGGTGATGGTCTGGCCGTTGGACAGGGTGACAACCACCGGCGAACCGGTGACCGGTGCGCTGACGGACGCGGTGTAAACCACGGTGCCGCCTTCAGCCACAGTGCTGGTCGCAGTGAGGTTC
>NZ_JAEKFD010000018.1:0-20982 GCF_016650735.1 Pseudomonas sp. TH37 | reverse complement strand
CGCGCAGCAACGCCATAGGCGATCAACGGGCCATCGACAACAAAGTGAAAAAGCAGGTCGCCGAGCAGCAAGACCAGTTAAAAGTATTCTGCGAACAGGCCCGAACGAACCTGGCTCAACTGCAGAATAATCCGCGACTACGAGAGGATGTCGACGGTGAGATGCGCCGCCTGACCGACCAACAACGTCAGGAGCGCATCACCGAAGCACAGAAACAGATTGCGAAAAACTGCATGTAGGAGCTGTCGAGTGAAACGAGGCTGCGATCTTTTGACGTTGCTTTTAAAAACAAAATCAAAAGATCGCTGCCTCGTTTCACTCGGCAGCTCCTACGGCTCCTACAACGGATCGGAGTTAGCGAGAAGCGGTGATCAGCAGGTCGAACTCTTTGAGCAAGACCTGCAAATAGCGATCCTTGCCCTGGACGTTACGGGCGGCGAAGACCATTTCGGCCATCTCCTGGATCCCCGATGCGTTGGGCAGCGGCAGATCCTGTTCAAGGATGCTCTTCATCCGCGGCAGGAAAATCCATTGCAGCCATTGCTCGAAATCCAGCGTATCCACCGAAAATGGCTCGACGCTGGATAGCGCTTCAGCAGACGGCGCGACTTCGTCCCACCAGCCCTGAACGCGCAGTTCGCGTTCGATCAACAGCAACTGCTCGGCAATCTTCGGGAAGCGTGCATCCATCACAGCGAGACCTTGGCCTTCTGACGAGCCAACGCTGCACCGGCGGAGTCACCCTGCTTCTCACGAGCCTGAGCGATCAATCCCCACAAGCTGGCCTGAAGAGCCGGACGACCATTGGCGAACGTCAGACCACGACGAGCGAATTGCTCGGCCTGTGCCGCATCACCTTGAGCCATACGCACCTGGGCCAGGCGATACAGTACTTGCGGCTCACGCGGAGCGACACGCTGGGCGCGCTCGAGACTGGACGACGCGCCATTAAGGTCGCCGCTGGCCTGTTGCTGCTGGGCAGTGGTCAACAATGCCAGGACCGGACCATCCAGTTGCTCATCGGCAGACAGGCCGCCGGAGTTCGCCGAAGGAATCCCGCTCGGCGTCGACGGCATGCTGTAGCTGCCCTGGTTGATCGGTGCCGATTGGACCGGCGAAGTATCGATCGGCCCCGGAGTGATCGGGCCTGGGGTAATCGGCGAAGTGCTGATCGGGGCCGAGTAAACCGCGCCACCACCCGGCACCATCACGACAACGCCAGTGTCACCTTGCGGGATTGCCTGAGTCTGGCCTTGCACAGGACGTTTTACTGTCGTCTGACGGTAACCGCCATTCGCCTGTATCCGTTCACTGTTCGAAACGGCGCTGCCGGAATCCACAACCGGAATCGAACCACGCTGTACGGTGGAGCAGCCGCTGAGCAAAGCCACGGCGGTCACTGCTGGAATCAACCACTTGTTCACTTGAAACCCTCTTTGCTTAATTCATCCAGCCCTTGACCCAATCCATCACCGATTCGCCGGAAGCAGGGCCTTCGCCACCGCAAGCGGGACCAGGAGGCGGTTCGCTGCCGCGAATATACGGCATCTGCACCGCGCCTGGGCAGCTGCCTTCAGAACCTTGCCCGGTGCGCGAATCGACCCAAGCCTGAACAATGTTGTCCGGCTGCGGCATGTCCAGCGGCAGCGGATCGGCCTTGCGCATGAAACTGGTCCAGACCTGCAACGCACCGGTGGCACCGGTGAATGGTGTCTTGCCGTTATCATCGCGCCCCAGCCAGACCACTGCCAGCAGATCCTGACTGAAACCGGCGAACCAGCTGTCCCGCGAATCGTTACTGGTACCGGTTTTACCGGCCAGGGTCAGGGTTTTCGGCAACACGTTATAAACCGAACTACCGGTGCCTTCACGCATGACTCGTTGCATGGCGCTCTGGATCAGGTAAATAGACGCCGGATCGAATTGCTGCTGAATCTGGAACGGATAACGCTTGAGCGGCTCGCCCTCGGCAGTCAGCACACTGCGAATCCCGCGCATCGGCGTATTGAATCCGCCGTTGGCCAGCGTCTGGTACATGGTCGCCACTTCGATCGGGGTCATACCGCCGGCACCGAGCAACATCGACGGGAACGCCGGGAATTCGCGACTCACTCCCAAGCGTGCCAGGGTCTTCAAGACATTCGGCACGCCCACCGCCAACCCGAGACGCGCGGTCGACAGGTTGTAGGAGTGTGCCAACCCTTGATAAAGGAACACCGTACCGTGGGAGCGGCGATCATAGTTCTGCGGTTTCCAGACCTGACCATCCGCGCCTTTGACCGAGAAGTAGTCGTCTGACAGCCAACTGGTCAGCGTGTACTGGCTCGGCTTCTCAAGGGCTGTCAGATAAACCGCCGGCTTGATCAACGAGCCGATCGGTCGTACCGCGTCCAGCGCACGGTTGAAACCGGCAAAACTCGCCTGACGGCTACCGATCATGGCCTGGACTTCGCCGGTTTCCGGGTTGGTTACGACCATGGCCGCTTCGACATCATCCGAGCCTTTGCGTCCGGCCAGGCGTTTAAAGGTGTCGTTGACCGACGCTTCGGCTTTCATCTGCAGAATCGGGTCGAAACTGGTGAAGATCCGCAGCCCCTCTTCGGTCAAGTCTTCGTCACGGTAGTCTTCGCGCAACTGACGTTTAACCAGGTCGAGGAAGCCCGGGAACGAGCTATCGGCCAACTTGCCGCGAGTGGTCACACCCAGTGGCATTTTCTTCGCTGCCTCAACCTGCTCGGCGGTGGCAACGCCTTGCTCCCCCAGAACATCGAGCACCAGATTGCGCCGCTCCAGCGCCCGCTCAGGGTTGCGACGCGGGTTGTAATAGGACGGCCCCTTGACCATGCCCACCAACAAAGCGACTTGATGCAGTTTCAGCTCGGACAATGGCTGCCCGAAGAAGAACTGGCTGGCAAGACCGAAACCGTGCACCGCGCGCTGACCATCCTGGCCGACGAACACTTCATTGAGGTAAGCCTCAAGAATTTCGCGCTTGTCGTAATGCAGCTCAAGCAACATCGCCATCATGGCTTCGGTGAGCTTACGGGTCAGGCTGCGTTCGCTGGTGAGGTAGAAATTCTTGACCAACTGTTGCGTCAGCGTACTGCCGCCCTGGGTCATCTTGCCGCCCGATGTGTTGACGTAGATGGCTCGGGCAATCGACTTCGGCGACACGCCCCAGTGGCTGTAGAAATCCCGGTCTTCTACGGCAACCAGGGTTTCGAGCAGATACGGCGGAACCTGATCGATCTTGATCAGGATGCGGTCTTCAAGGTTTTTCGGGTAAATCCCACCGATCAGCAGCGGTTCCAGTCGCACCACAGAAAGCTTCGAACCGTTGGTCGCCGAAAGCTCGGCCACGTAATCGCCGGAGAAGCGCACGCGCACAGGCTGAGCCGTCTCCATGCCTTCATAGAACTGGAAGCCGCGGGTATTCAGGTCGACGGTATTGCCATTGACCGCCGCCGCGCCGGGGCCGTTGCTGACGGCTTCGCGTCGGTAGCCCAAGGCATCGAGCTCGGTGAGGAAGTCTTCCTTGCTCAGCTTTTGCCCCGTGAACAGCTCAAGCGGGCGCGCGTACACCTTGGCCGGAATGGTCCAGCGCTTGCCGGAGAACTTCTCCTGGACCACAGCGTCGAGGTAAACCGCGAACCCGGCGAGCACCACAAGGCCGACCAGGCTGAGTTTAAGGGCCCAGCCCAGCCAGGGGCGCAAGCCCTTGGAAGGTGGTTTTTTGGGGGTGCGGGGGGATCGAGTACGAGTCATGGCGGCGGATTATACGCACTTTATTCATACTCAACAGAAGCCCGCTGAGGTTTGCGTCGGGCGGACTTGCGGCCATAATGACGGCCTTGAATTTTCCCCAGACTCTGAAGGATCGCCTGTGAGCCAGTCCCTGATCGCTGCCCTGCAAAACCCGGCCCTCTACCCGCATCCCGTAGAAGGGTTCCAGGTCATCGAGACCCATATTTCCTGGGTGCTGCTCACCGGGCCCTTTGCTTATAAAGTGAAGAAGCCAGTGAATTTCGGCTTCCTCGATTTCACCAGCCTCGAGGCTCGTGAGCATTTCTGCGCTGAAGAGCTGCGTCTGAACCAGCGCCTGACCCATGATTTGTATCTTGAAGTGTTGCCAATTACTGGCAGCGCCGAGGCACCACAACTGGGCGGCGATGGCCCGGTTGTCGATTACGCCCTGAAAATGCGTCAGTTCCCACAAAGCCAATTGCTCAGCACCTTGCAAGCCAACGGCGAATTGACCACCACGCACATCGACGAGATGGCCGCGCAGATCGCTCAATTCCACCTCAGCGCGCCGAAAGTGCCTGCCGAACACGAAGCCGGCACGCCGGACAGCGTCATGGCGCCGGTACGGCAGAACTTCGAACAGATTCGTCCGTTCCTCAGCGACAAGGCCGATCTGCTGCAACTCGAGGCGCTGCAAGCCTGGGCCGAAAGCAGCTTCGAACGCCTCAAGCCGCTGTTCGCCCAGCGCAAGGCCGACGGTTTCATTCGTGAATGCCACGGTGACATTCACTTGGGCAACGCCACCGTGATCGACGGCAACGTGGTGATCTTCGACTGCATCGAGTTCAACGAACCGTTCCGCTTCACCGACGTTTACGCCGATACCGGTTTCCTGGCGATGGACCTGGAAGACCGTGGCCTGAAAAGCCTGGCGCGCCGTTTCATCAGCCAATACCTGGAGCTGACCGGCGACTATCAGGGCCTTGAGCTGCTGAACTTCTATAAAGCCTACCGCGCACTGGTTCGCGCCAAGGTCAGCCTGTTCAGCATGCCCGCCGAGGCCGATCCGGTGCAGCGCGCCACTACTCTGCGTCAGTACCGCAACTACGCCAACCTGGCGGAAAGCTACAGCACCATTCCTTCGCGCTTCCTGGCGATTACCCACGGTGTTTCCGCCGTCGGCAAGAGTCACGTGGCCATGCGCCTGGTGGAAGCGCTGGGCGCCATTCGCCTGCGTTCCGATGTCGAGCGCAAGCGTATGTTCGGCGAGCAAACCGTACCGAACGATCCGCAGGCCGGTATCTATAGTGCTGACGCCAGCGCTGCCACCTACAGCCGTCTGCATGAAGTTGCCGGTGTTATTTTGCATGCCGGTTTCCCGGTAGTGGTCGATGCCACCTACCTCAAGCGCGACCAACGCGATGGCGCGGCAAAAATCGCCGAAGCCACGGGTGCACCGTTCCTGATCCTCGATTGCGACGCACCACAAGCGGTGATCGAGAGCTGGTTGAAGCAACGTCAGGCAGACAATAACGATCCGTCCGACGCCAACCTGACCGTTATCGCCGCCCAACAAGCCAGCCGCGAGGCCCTGACGCCAGCAGAAATTCTGTGCAGCAAACGCGTCCAGACCAATGAAAGTGGCACGCTCGATACCGTCGTTGCGCAGATTCGCCAACGCCTGCCAGGCCTGTAAAAAACTATTTCAACCGTGAAGCCTTCACCGGCTTCACGGCTGTCAAATAGTGGCACTATAATGGCGTCATAAAACCATCAGGTGATGCGACATGAACCAGCCGAAACTTCTCGACACCCCGCTTTATGCCTTGCTGCACAAAGACGACATCACAGGCTTTAACAATGAACGCCCGAAAGATGGACCTATCGACATGGTCGGTGGCGACTTCCGTGGTCTCGATCTGCGTGAACTGAACGCCGACGGCGTCGACTTCACCGATGCCTATTTCCGCTCTGCCGATTTGCGCGGCATCGACTTTCGCAACTCGTCCCTGGAAGGGGCAAGCCTGGCTCACGCGCAGATATCCGGCGCCTACTTCCCGCCAGAGCTGAGTGCCGATGAGATTCTGATGTCGATGAATTTCGGTACGCGACTGCGTTATCGCACCCGCTAAAAGCGACGTTTCTACCAGGTCCGGCGCCCCTGCTTTGCGCTGGACTCTGTACTTTTTTTCTATCCTGAAACTCAATCCCCCGCCCGTCTTCCGACTGCACTCGCAGCCTTTTCACGCCGCTTCTTGAGCCCGCTTCTTAGAAGCTTTTGCGTCGAAACCGACCAAACAATCACGCTTTTCCTACTGATGGCTACACTGCTGAGAGGCTCGCCCACGCACCGTTCGGCTGTCGCAAGGAGGCTTGATGAATGATGAACTGCAACACCTGAAAAATCTTGGCAAGACGTCGGCGCAATGGCTGCATGCCGTGGGCATCCACAGTGCCTCGGACTTGCGTCGGCTGGGAGCTGTGGATGCTTATCGGGCCGTGCGCACGCGCGGTTTTCGGGCTTCCAAGGTGTTGTTGTATGCGATCGAAGGCGCATTGATGGATGTTCACTGGAACGACATTCCCGCCGAACGCAAGGAAGCCTTGAACAAACAGCTGGACGCTATCTCGTCACGCCACAAGATTTGAACGGGTAATTACGCTTACACACACAGCCTGAAGACTAATGATTGCAGGGCCTTCACCGAGGGAACCGGTGAGATCCACAGAAATTAAAAATCAGCAGTTGACTTGGTAATGAGAATCGCTATGATTATCACAACTGGTCGCGAGACTGGTCGATATTCTGAAAAGCCCTTGGTTCGGACTCTCAGATTATCTCCTCATCAGGCTAATCACGGTTATTTGACCCGGCTCTTGCCGGGTCTTTTTTTGCCTGTGGAAAACTCGCCAGGTTTTACTGCCCTGACTACTTGCCGAACTGTTTACGCATTTGCGCACAGTAATCCTGCGGTGGCGTGGCGGGCGTATACCAGACGTAATCGGCCATGGCCGGCGTGACCTCAGCGCCCTGCTCCGCCAGCAACAATACCGTTGGCGCTTCAGGCTCATCCAGATCCAGCACATGGATCGGCACCCCGACATCCTTGCGTGCGTGGTACGCGCCGGCAATCAGCAGTGAAGGCGTCGGTGCGGCCACTAATCGCCCGGCCATCCGCCGGTCACGTTGCTGCTGGACAGCCAGCATCGCGGGCATTTGCGATGTAGGCAGCAAGCCGCAGTGGGAATCGCTTATTTGTGCCAGCAACGTTTCCTTGACCATCGGGGCGTTGGAGCGCGAACCGCTCAATGTCGGCGGTTTGGCATAGACAGCACGGACTTCAAGCGTATCCAGGTTAGCCGCCAGCAACGGGTATGGCTGAGTCAGGGCAAAACCAACGATCGGCCCGTACAGACTCCAGTCCCAACCCGATTGCCAGGCCAATGCATTGGGCAAGTCAGCAGGTAGCGGTGAAGCATGCCTGACGTGATCGACGCGCGCTTGCTGATCCGGCGTGAGCATTTCCAGCAGCAAACTGCCTTGGGGGCGCCGCTCACCCAGTGCCTGTAATAACCACAATTGCAGTTGATGGTGATCACGATTGTCATGCTGCTCGCCGACGATCAACCGCAAAGGCTTGGCTAACCGTGCAAGCAGTTCCTGCGCTGTCAGGGTTTGACCGCTGCGCAGGTCCCGGATCTCGCCGCTGACGGGTGGCGGCACCACCGGCACATGCTGACAGGCACTCAGTAACAGCACAGCCAGGATCACCATCACACGCATGTTCTCACCTCGACGAAATGCTCAGCGGGCGATGATCAGCGGATGCCCACGCTCCGGGTGCGGTTGCACCAGTACTTCCAGCCCGAACACGGCCTTGAGCGGTTCCGGGCGCAGCACCTGCTCCGGCGTATCCAGCGCCACGGGTCGCCCACCTTCGAGCAGTAACAGACGATCACAATAGCGTGCCGCCAGATTCAGATCATGCAGGATCACCAACACCGCGGCACCACGATCGGCGAACTCGCGCACCGCTTGCAGAGTAGTGTGTTGATGCAGCGGATCGAGCATCGATGTCGGTTCATCGAGCAACAACGTTTGCCCCGCCTCCCCCGGCCAAAGTTGCGCCAGCACCCGCGCCAAATGCACCCGCTGACGCTCGCCGCCGGACAACGCCAGATAGCTGCGTCCACTCAGGTGCAGCGCATCGGCCGCGTGCAGCGCGGCGGCGACGATTTCGTCATCCCGGACCCGGCCGCTTTGATAAGGCAGACGCCCCATGCCGACCACTTCTTCGACGCGAAAGGCAAAGTCCAGGGTCGACACCTGCGGCAACACCGCCAAACGCTGGGCTCGCTGCACCCCGGCCCAACGACTCAGCTCGCGCTCATCGAGCCAGACACTGCCATGGTCCGCATGCAATTCGCCGCACAGGGCGCCGAGCAATGTGCTTTTACCGGCACCGTTGGGGCCCAGCACGCCGAGGACTTCGCCCGGTTTGAGTTCAAGGGTGATGTCCGTGAGAACAATCTTTCGACCGCGCCGAATTTGCAGATTCTGCGTTCGCAACATCAGGCACGCCCTCTGAGCAGTAGATACAGAAAGAACGGTGCGCCGATGAAGGCTGTGACGATCCCGATCGGCAACTCGGCCGGCGCCAGGGCCAGTCGCGCCACCAGATCGGCAAACAATAAGAGACTGGCCCCCGCCAATACCGACGCAGGCAATAGCACCCGATGATCGGGACCGGCCAGCAATCGCACCAGATGCGGCACCACCAGACCGACAAATCCGATCATCCCCGCTGCCGCGACCGCCGCGCCGACGCCCAGCGCCGTGCAGAACACCAGTTCGCGCTTGAGGCCTTCGACATCGATCCCCAGGTGACCTGCCTCCGACTCCCCCAGCAACAATGCATTCAAGGCCTTGGCCCGACGCGGCAACCACAGCGCCACACCAGTGCTCACCAGCAGCAACGGCCAAAGTCGCGAATAACTGGCGCCGTTAAGGCTGCCCAGGTTCCAGAAGGTCAAGGTGCGCAGGGTCGCGTCATCCGCCAGATAGGTGAATAGCCCTACCGCCGAACCGGCCAGGGCAGTCAATGCAATACCGGCCAGCAGCATAGTGGCGACGTTGGTCTGGCCATTGCGTCGCCCCAGTCGATAGACCAGCGCCGTTACACCCAGACCGCCGAGAAACGCGCACACCGACAACAGATAAGGCCCGAAGGATTCGGGCAGACCGCCGAACACCGAGCCGCCGACAATCGCGATGGCGGCGCCCAATGCCGCGCCACTGGAGACCCCCACCAATCCCGGATCAGCCAGAGGGTTGCGAAACAAGCCCTGCATCGCCACGCCGGACAGCGCCAGCACGCCGCCCACGGCCAAGCCGAGCAAGGTTCGTGGCAAGCGAATCTGCCCGAGGATCAGTTCGGCCTGCTCCAACCCGTCGGGCGCGATGGGTAAACCAATCAGCCGCAACGCCGCGCGCAAGGTGTCGAACAACGGCAGACTCACCGGCCCCAACGCCAGCGACAACCAGATCGCCAGCAAACACAGCAGGCTCAGGCCAATGAATAATGCACGGGGTTTAACCAGAAAAGTCATTGGCCGGTCGTACCGGGATAGAACGCACAGAGCGCAGCAACGCGGGTACTCAGGCGCATAAACAGCTTCCTTTAAAGGTTTTCCCGGGCATCGAGAGGGCAGGCCAAGTATCCTCGGCATCCGGCAATCGCCCTGTGGGTGAGCGGCCATTTGATAATTGTTTGCATTTGAACGTCAAGCTCGGACATATCTGGTACGAGCTGCAGGACTTGAGGATAGACATGAAGCTTCTTTGCACAGGCGCCGAATTGGCTGACGCCAGCAGTCGCGGTTTCGACGTTGAGGGTCAGAAGCTTCTGGCCGTGCGCCGGGACGGCCGGGTGTATGTGTATGAAAATCGCTGCCCACACCGGGGCGTCGGACTGGAATGGAAGCCCGACCAGTTTCTCGACCCCAGCAACAGCCTGATCCAGTGCGCCACTCATGGCGCGCTGTTTCTGATCGAAGACGGCGAATGCGTCGCCGGCCCGTGCGCCGGGCAATCCCTGACCACCATCCCCTGCCACGAAGACGAGCAAGGCATCTGGGTCACGCTCTAACCGTTTAACAGCACTTCCAGCCGCCGATCGACCACCATCTCTTCGTGGGTCAAGTGCACGCCATACGCCAGCACTTCGACCCCACACGCCACCGCTTCGCGTAACGCCGCCGCGTAGGCCGAATCGATTTCTTCAGCAGGACGCACGGAGTCGATGCCGGTCAGGTTCACGCAATACAGCTGCACGGCACGAATCCCGTCCCGGGCCAAATGCGCCAACTCGCGCAAATGCTTGGCCCCGCGCTGGGTCACCGCATCGGGAAACGCCGCCACCAACGAGCCATCGAAGCCCAGGGTGACGCTTTTGACTTCCACATAGGCTGGCCCGCTCGGGTAATCGAGACGGAAATCGATGCGGCTGCTTTCCTGACCGTAGGCCACTTCGCGCTTCAATTCGGTAAAGCCGTTCAGCTCGGTGATGACATTGGCCCGCAACGCCTCCTCAATCAAACCGTTGGCGCGCCCGGTGTTTACGCAGAACAGCCGCCCCTGCGGGGTTTCGCCGACTTCCCAGGTGCCGGGCAGCTTACGCTTGGGGTCGTTGGAACGGCTGAACCAGACCTGCCCGCCTTCGACTTGGCAATTGAGCATCGAACCAGTGTTAGGGCAGTGAATGGTCAGCAACTCGCCGCTAACGGTTTCGATATCAGCGAGAAAACGTTTGTAGCGACGAATCAAGCGACCTTCTTCGAGGGGAGGATGAAAACGCATCAGCCTTGCCAGCTCCGTAAACCACGAGCGATCCGCTCAACCGCTTCCTGCAAGCGTGGAAGACTTTGGGTGTAGGCAAACCGCACATGATGCCCGGCCTGATAACGCCCGAAGTCCAGGCCTGGGGTGATCGCAACGTGCTCGGTTTCGAGGAAATGTCGGCAGAACGCGAAGGCATCGCCGCCGAACTTGCTGATATCGGCGTACAAGTAGAACGCACCTTCCGGCTCTACAGCGATACCGAAGCCCAACTCCCTCAGGGCTGGCAGCAGGAAATCACGACGTCGGCCGAACTCGGCGCGGCGCTCCTCGAAAATTTGGATGGTGGCGGGTTCGAAGCAAGCCAATGCGGCGTGCTGGGCCATGCTCGGCGCGCTGATGTAGAGGTTCTGGGCGAGTTTCTCCAACTCACCGACCGCGGCTTCTGGCGCTACCAGCCAACCGAGGCGCCAGCCGGTCATGCCGAAATACTTGGAAAAACTATTGAGGACGAAGGCGCTGTCATCGACTTCCAGCACGCTGGCCGCATCCGTGCCGTAAGTCAGGCCATGGTAGATCTCGTCGACCACCAAATGGCCGTGGCGGGCCTTGATCGCTGCAGAGAGCCCGGCCAACTCGTCGCGGGCCAGGATAGTCCCGGTCGGGTTGGCCGGCGATGCCACCAGGGCGCCGACGCTGTCGTGATCCCAGTGGCGCGCGACCAGGTCAGGGGTCAGCTGATAACGCACGTCCGGGCCGACCGGCACCAGTTGCGCCGCGCCTTCCACCAACCGCAAGAAGTGCCGGTTGCACGGGTAACCCGGGTCTGCCAGCAGCCAATGCTTGCCTGGGTCCACCAGCAAGGCGCTGGCCAACAGCAACGCGCCTGAACCGCCGGGCGTGATAAGAATTCGTTGCGGATCGATGTTCAGCCCGTAACGCTGCTGATAAAACCCCGAAATGGCCTCGCGCAGCTCTGGAATGCCGCGGGCAGCGGTGTAACGAGTCTTCCCCGCCGTCAGCGCGGCCTGGCCGGCCTGGATGATCGGCTCGGCGGTGGTGAAGTCCGGCTCGCCGATTTCCAGGTGAATCACGTCGTGGCCGGCTGCTTGCAGCTCGTTGGCCCGGGCCAGCAGGGCCATGACGTGAAATGGTTCGATAGCGCGACTGCGCGCACTGTAGGACAGAGCCATTAGCCTTCCTTACAACGGGAAAAGAATCGATTCTACCCAAGCGCAGGAACGAGCGAGAACCTAAAGCGGTCAGAGCCCATATAACGCTGGTCTCAAACGGTTCAAGCGTATGCTCCAGGTTTGACTAAAATCAATAATTGATCAGGTCTCCAGAGCCACCAGGCAAGGCTTTGCAATCTTTTGCAAGGCCCACGGGCCGCGGGCTCGACATCCGGGAGTAGCGCGGCCCGATTTGATCTGGTAAGTTCGCCCGCTTGCAGCCGCAGGGCCGGCAGGTGTCGGTGATGGAGCAATCCTGCGCAATGGATTACAAGAGTAGAGGCGGTCCATTTCATGCCCACCCAAGCAAAGCAACAGCAGAACCAGTCGATCAGCGGCTTCGAACCCTACAAAGAAGTGAAGGGCGAAGAGTACATGGGCAAGCCCATGCGCGCTCACTTCACCAAGATCCTGAACAAGTGGAAACAGGACTTGATGCAGGAAGTCGACCGTACTGTTGATCACATGAAAGACGAAGCGGCCAACTTCCCTGACCCGGCAGATCGTGCCAGCCAGGAAGAGGAATTCAGCCTCGAATTGCGCGCCCGCGACCGTGAGCGCAAGTTGATCAAGAAAATCGACAAAACCCTGCAATTGATCGAAGACGAAGAATACGGCTGGTGCGAGTCCTGCGGCGTCGAAATCGGCGTCAAGCGACTGGAAGCCCGTCCTACCGCCGACATGTGCGTTGACTGCAAGACCTTGGCGGAAATCAAGGAAAAGCAAGTCGGCAAGTAATCTTTGCGACTTGAACGAAGAACGGAGCGTGCGAACGCTCCGTTTTTTGTTTCTGAATTTCGCCTCGGCAGAAAACCTGTGGGAGCGAGCCTGCTCGCGAATGCGGTGTGTCAGGCAACACTAATGTCGGAGCTGATGGCCCCTTCGCGAGCAGGCTCGCTCCCACAGGGACTTGCGCACGACCAGAGAAAGTAACATTCGTCCATGACTGCCACGACTTCCCCTCGCTACATCGGGCGTTTCGCTCCCACACCCAGCGGGCATCTGCATTTCGGTTCACTGGTCGCAGCGTTGGCCTCGTACCTCGACGCCCGTTCGGTCGGCGGCCGTTGGCTGGTGCGCATGGAGGATCTAGATCCGCCACGGGAAGAGCCCGGCGCTCAAGCGGCGATTCTCAAGGCACTGGAAAGCTACGGTTTCGAGTGGGATGGCGACATGGTCCGACAGAGTGAGCGGCACGCGGCCTACGACGAAGTCATCAATCGCCTGTTCAATCAGGGCCTGGCCTACGCTTGTACCTGTTCGCGCAAACAATTGGAGCCGTATCACGGCATCTATCCCGGGTTCTGCCGCAACGCGGGGCACGGCACCGAAAACGCAGCGATCCGCCTGCGTGTACCGGAGCTGGAATACCACTTCATCGACCGGGTGCAGGGCGAATTCCGTCAACACTTGGGTCGAGAGGTCGGTGATTTCGTGATCCGCCGTCGCGACGGGCTCTACGCCTATCAATTGGCGGTGGTGCTGGACGACGCCTGGCAAGGCATCACCGATATCGTGCGCGGAGCCGATTTGCTGGATTCCACGCCGCGCCAGCTCTATCTGCAAGAACTGCTGGGCCTGCCGCAACCGCGTTACCTGCACATCCCGCTGATTACCCAGCCGGACGGCCACAAACTCGGAAAATCCTATCGCTCGCCGCCGCTGACCGAAGATCAGGCCACGCCGCTGTTACTGCGCGCATTGCGGGCGCTGGGGCACAAGCCTGTAACCGAACTGAATGACGCCACGCCACGAGAAGTGCTGAACTGGGGAATTGCCCACTGGGATGCATCGCTGATCCCGCGCACACTGACGTTGCGTGAAGCGCAACTGCAGTGATGCCACTTGCAGTGGCGCGCCCATCCGTTACCATCGCCGCACGTTTTCGGGCACGCGCATAAAAAAAGAGAGGCCGGGATGTACATCTATCGCTTGGTCCTGCTCCTGGTAGTGGGGATTTATCTGTTCTCCCCGGCCATCATGGATTGGTGGATCGACGCCACGGGCGCCTGGTATCGCCCTTATTTGCTCTGGCTGATTCTGATTGTCGTGACCTTCATTCTGCAGAGCCAAAAAGATGCCGATGAGCTTTAGCCTGACCCAGATGATCCTGATCAGCGCCGCGTACCTGGCGGTGCTGTTCGGCGTGGCCTGGATCAGCGAACGGGGCATGATCCCCCGGGCGATCATTCGCCACCCGCTGACGTACACCCTGTCGCTGGGCGTTTACGCCAGTGCCTGGGCGTTTTACGGCACGGTGGGCCTCGCTTATCAGTACGGCTACGGTTTTCTGTCCAGCTACCTCGGGGTTTCCGGGGCCTTTCTGCTGGCACCGGTGCTTTTGTACCCGATCCTGAAAATCACCCGCACGTATCAACTCTCGTCCCTGGCCGACTTGTTCGCGTTTCGTTTCCGCAGCACTTGGGCCGGCGCACTGACGACAATTTTCATGCTGATCGGCGTGTTGCCGTTGCTGGCGTTGCAGATTCAGGCAGTGGCCGACTCCATCAGCATCCTCACCCGCGAGCCGGTGCAGCATCGCGTGGCCTTGAGCTTCTGCGCGCTGATTACGCTGTTCACGATTTTCTTCGGCTCACGCCACATCGCTACCCGCGAGAAACATGAAGGCCTGGTGTTTGCGATTGCCTTCGAGTCTGTGATCAAACTGATCGCGATTGGCGGCGTCGGTCTGTATGCGCTGTATGGCGTGTTCGACGGCCCGCAGCAGCTGGAGCTGTGGCTGCTGCAAAACCAGACCGCCCTCGCCGCCCTGCACACGCCATTGCAGGAAGGCCCGTGGCGCACGCTGCTGCTGGTGTTCTTCGCCTCGGCGATTGTGATGCCGCACATGTACCACATGACCTTTACCGAAAACCTCAACCCGCGCTCGCTGGTCAGTGCGAGCTGGGGTCTGCCGCTGTTTCTGCTGTTGATGAGCCTCGCGGTACCGCTGATTCTCTGGGCCGGGCTGAAACTCGGCGCCACGACCAATCCGGAATATTTCACCCTGGGCATCGGCATCGCCGCCAACAACAAGGCCTTGGCACTATTGGCCTATGTCGGCGGATTGTCAGCGGCCAGCGGCCTGATCATCGTCACCACCCTGGCGCTGTCCGGGATGGCGCTGAACCATCTGGTGCTGCCGCTCTATCAGCCGCCGGCCGAAGGCAATATTTACCGCTGGCTGAAATGGACCCGCCGGGCGCTGATCGTCGCGATCATCATGGCCGGTTACGGTTTCTACCTGATGCTGGGTGCCGAGCAGGACCTGGCCAACCTCGGCATCGTCGCCTTCGTCGCCACATTGCAGTTCCTGCCGGGGGTGTTGTCGGTACTGTACTGGCCGACCGCCAACCGTCGCGGCTTCATCGCAGGCCTACTGGCGGGGATTCTGGTGTGGCTGGTGACCATGCTGCTGCCGCTGGTCGGCAATCTGCAAGGTTTCTACATTCCGCTGCTGAACATGATTTACGTGCTGGACGACACCAGCTGGCACATGGCCGCAATCGCCTCGCTGGCCGCCAACGTACTGATGTTCACGCTGATCTCGTTGTTCACCAACGCCAGCCCCGAAGAGGCCAGCGCCGCCGAAGCCTGCGCGGTGGACAACGTTCGCCGCCCGCAACGCCGCGAACTGCATGCCGCCTCGCCTCAGGAATTTGCCACGCAACTGGCCAAGCCGCTGGGCGCCAAGGCAGCGCAGAAAGAAGTCGAGCAGGCGCTGCGTGACCTCTATCTGCCGTTCGATGAACGCCGGCCATACGCGTTGCGCCGTCTGCGTGACCGTATCGAAGCCAACCTCTCCGGCCTGATGGGGCCGAGCGTGGCGCAAGACATGGTCGAAACCTTCCTGCCCTACAAGGCTGGCGGCGAAAACTACGTCACCGAAGATATCCACTTCATCGAAAGCCGCCTTGAGGACTACCACTCGCGCCTCACCGGCCTTGCCGCCGAACTCGATGCCCTGCGCCGCTACCACCGCCAGACCTTGCAGGAATTGCCGATGGGCGTGTGCTCGCTGGCCAAGGATCAGGAAATCCTCATGTGGAACAAAGCCATGGAGGAACTGACCGGGATTGCCGCGCAGCGTGTGGTCGGTTCGCGCCTGAGCACCATTGGCGATCCGTGGAGAGACCTGCTGCAAGGTTTCATCAATCTGCCGGACGAGCATTTGCACAAACAGCACCTGGCCCTCGACGGTCAGACGCGCTGGCTGAACCTGCACAAAGCGGCGATCGATGAACCGCTGGCGCCGGGTAACAGCGGCCTGGTGTTGCTGGTGGAAGATTTGACCGAAACCCAGATGCTCGAAGACAAACTGGTGCACTCCGAGCGCCTTGCCAGCATCGGTCGACTGGCGGCCGGCGTGGCCCATGAAATCGGCAACCCGATCACCGGCATTGCCTGCCTCGCGCAAAACTTGCGCGAAGAGCGTGAAGAAGACGCCGAACTCACGGAAATCAGTGGGCAGATCCTCGAGCAGACCAAACGCGTGTCACGCATTGTTCAGTCGCTGATGAGCTTCGCCCATGCCGGCAGTTATCAGCACACTGACGAGCCCGTCTGTCTGGCGGAAGTGGCCCAGGATGCCATCGGCCTGCTGGCCTTGAACCGGCGCAATTTCGAAGTACAGTTCTATAATCTGTGCGATCCCGACCACTGGGTCGAAGGCGACCCGCAGCGGCTCGCCCAGGTATTGATCAACCTGCTCTCAAACGCCCGCGACGCCTCGCCTCCGGGCAGTGCGGTACGAGTCAAAAGCGAAGCCGGCGAACACACGGTCGATCTGATCGTCGAAGACGAAGGCAGCGGTATTCCCTCGAGCATCATGGACCGATTGTTCGAACCCTTCTTCACCACCAAGGATCCTGGCGAAGGCACCGGTCTGGGCCTTGCACTGGTCTATTCCATCGTTGAAGAGCATTATGGACAAATCACCATCGACAGCCCGGCTGATGTTCAAAGCCAACGCGGCACCCGTATCCGGGTAACTTTGCCGCGTCATGTCGAAGCGACGTCCGCTGTGAACTGAGACCGTCGAGAGTATCGAATCAATGCCGCACATTTTGATCGTCGAAGACGAAACAATTATCCGCTCCGCCTTGCGCCGTCTGCTGGAACGTAACCAGTACCAGGTCAGCGAAGCCGGATCCGTGCAGGAAGCACAAGAGCGTTTCAGCATTCCCACGTTTGACCTGATCGTCAGCGACCTGCGTCTGCCGGGCGCCCCCGGTACCGAGTTGATCAAACTTGGCCAGGGCACTCCGGTGCTGATCATGACCAGTTACGCCAGCCTGCGTTCGGCCGTCGACTCCATGAAGATGGGCGCGGTGGATTACATCGCCAAGCCTTTCGATCACGACGAAATGCTCCAGGCCGTCGCGCGAATCCTGCGTGACCGGCAATCGGCGCAAGCCAGCGGTGAACCGGTCGTCGGCAAAACGACCAATGGCGCCGCGAAAAACGGTGTCGACAACAGCAACGGCGAAATCGGCATTATCGGCTCGTGTCCGCCGATGCAGGACCTGTACAGCAAGATCCGTAAAGTCGCGCCAACCGATTCCAACGTCCTGATCCAGGGTGAATCCGGTACCGGTAAAGAACTGGTAGCACGCGCCCTGCATAATCTGTCCAAACGCGCCAAGGCGCCGATGATCTCGGTGAACTGCGCGGCCATTCCGGAAAGCCTGATCGAGTCCGAGCTATTCGGCCACGAAAAAGGCGCGTTTACCGGCGCCAGTGCCGGGCGTGCCGGGTTGGTGGAAGCGGCGGACGGCGGCACCTTGTTCCTCGATGAAATCGGTGAGCTGCCACTGGAAGCTCAGGCCCGCCTGCTGCGCGTGTTGCAGGAAGGGGAAATCCGTCGGGTCGGTTCGGTCCAGTCGCAGAAGGTTGATGTACGCCTGATCGCCGCGACTCACCGGGACCTCAAGAGCCTGGCGAAGATTGGCCAGTTCCGTGAAGACTTGTATTACCGTCTTCACGTGATCGCCTTGAAGCTGCCGGCCCTTCGCGAGCGCGGCGCGGACGTCAATGAAATTGCCACTGCATTCCTCGCGCGGCAGAGCGCACGGGTCAACCGTACCGATCTGAAATTCGCCCTGGATGCCGAACAGGCGATTCGGCATTACTCCTGGCCGGGTAACGTTCGCGAACTGGAAAACGCGGTCGAGCGCGCGGTGATCCTGTGCGAAAGCCCGGAGATTTCCGCCGAGCTGCTGGGCATCGACATCGAACTGAGCGATCTGGACGACGACGACTTCATTGGCCTCGCGCCCCAACAGGGCAACGGCGCCGGTAACACCAGCCACGAACCGACCGAAGATTTGTCCCTGGAAGACTACTTCCAGCATTTCGTTCTCGAGCATCAAGATCACATGACCGAAACCGAACTGGCCCGCAAACTCGGGGTCAGCCGCAAATGCCTGTGGGAACGCCGTCAGCGCCTGGGCATTCCGCGACGCAAGACCGGGGTGGCCAGCGAGAGCTGAACCGCACCTGTCCGATGTGCGGGTAACACATGACATTGTGAAAAAACTGTTACCTCAGCTTTTTCGCGTAACAGAAGCCGGGGCTTACGGTAACGAAGCCCCGGTTTTTTTTGGCCTCGAAAAACACCATCAACCCGCCTAACCCCTTGCTTTACTGGGCTTCACAAAAGTTGGCACGCACCCTGCTATATGTTTGGTACAAGAACAATAACAAGCAATGTACAAGACAATAAAAATAAGACGAATCGACTCACGCACAATAAAAACAAGACGGCGAGAGGCGTAGCTAACTGATTCTTTTGGAGAGGCGTTGCATTTGGGGCTTGCCCCACGACCAGGCCGAGAATAATAAAAAGCTGTCTCAAGACAGTGCCTGAACTGGTTGGATCGAACGATCACAGCAACACAGCGACCAAAGCAATCCGTTTGCTCTTGGCTCCCGATTGGGAGGGTCATGAAGGAAAACTTCATGGCGAGGGCGCTCAACAAAAACAAGAAGCCCGAAACCAATAATAAAAATAGAGCATGCAACTACTTCTTGGGGAGCTTCGGCTCCCCTTGTGGTTTCTGGTGTTTGCCCTGCTATCCGACATCCCTCTTCAAGCGCTTGCGCAGCTTCCTACACCATCCCCCGACTAAATGCTAGAATCCCGGCCCATCATGCGGTCATTCTTCGTTATGGCCGAACATTCCTTCAAACAGTGCATCCCATGCTGAAGAAGTTGTTCCAGTCATTCCGTTCTCCCAAGCGTCATACGCAACACATTCGCAGTACGCCTGAAGTGCTCAACAGCGGCCAACATTCGCTGCAAAAGGCACAGTTCAGCCGTTACGCGGTGAATATCGTCGAACGCCTGCAGAACGCCGGTTACCAGGCTTACCTGGTCGGCGGCTGCGTGCGTGACATGCTGCTCGGCATCACGCCGAAAGATTTCGACGTCGCCACCAGCGCCACGCCTGAACAGGTACGCGCCGAATTCCGCAACGCGCGGATCATCGGTCGGCGTTTCAAGCTGGTGCATATCCACTTTGGCCGCGAAATCATTGAAGTCGCGACCTTCCGCGCCAATCACCCGCAAAACGACGAGGACGAAGACAGCAACCAATCGTCTCGTAACGAAAGCGGGCGCATTCTGCGCGACAACGTCTACGGCACCCTGGAAGAAGACGCGCAACGCCGCGACTTCACCATCAACGCCTTGTATTACGATCCGGTCAGCGAGCGCATTCTCGACTACGCCAACGGCGTACACGACATCCGCAATCATCTGATCCGCCTGATCGGTGATCCGAAGCAACGCTACCAGGAAGACCCGGTGCGGATGCTGCGGGCCGTGCGTTTCGCCGCCAAGCTGAATTTCGGCATCGAAAAACACAGCGCCACGCCGATCCGCGAACTGGCGCCATTGCTGCGCGAGATCCCGTCGGCTCGTCTGTTCGAAGAAGTGCTCAAGTTGTTCCTCTCCGGCTATGCCGCGGACACCTTCGAAATGCTGGTCGACCTGCAGTTGTTCGATCCGCTGTTCCCGGCCAGTGCGGCAGCGTTGGAGTACAACCCGACCTACACGCACACGCTGATCAGTGAAGCGCTGATCAACACGGACCTGCGAATCAAGCAGAACAAACCGGTTACCCCGGCGTTCCTGTTTGCCGCCCTGCTCTGGCCTGCCCTGCCGGCCCGTGTGTTGCGCCTGCAAGAACGCGGCATGCCGCCGATTCCGGCGATGCAGGAAGCCGCTCACGAGTTGATCGCCGAACAGTGCCAGCGCATCGCCATTCCGAAACGCTTCACCATGCCGATACGCGAGATCTGGGACATGCAGGAGCGTCTGCCACGGCGCAGCGGCAAACGCGCCGACCTGTTGCTGGACAACCCGCGGTTCCGCGCCGGTTACGACTTCCTGCTGCTGCGTGAAAGCGCCGGTGAGCAGACCGATGGCCTGGGCGAATGGTGGACCGACTATCAGGACGCCAACGACAGCGAACGCCGGGACATGATCCGCGACCTCAGCGGCAAGGACGACGGTACTGGCGCTCCACGCAAACGTCGCCGCAGCGGCGGTGCCAAGCGCAAGCGCGCTGCCGGCGCACCGAGCGCTACAGGCGAATAAGCCATGGAACGCATCTACATCGGCATGGGCAGCAATCTGGCTGACCCCACCGAACAGTTGCGCAGCGCTATCGCAGCGCTGGCGCAATTGCCGCAAACCAAACTGGTCGGGGTTTCCGGGTTTTATCAAAGCGACTCGCTGCTGCCCGGCCAACCGCGTTACACCAACGCGGTCGCTGCGCTCGACAGCAGCCTCGCGCCACTGGACCTGCTGGATGCGCTGCAAGCCATCGAGAATGGCCAAGGCCGCGAGCGCCTTGAACGCTGGGGCCCGCGCACGCTGGATCTGGACATCGTGCTGTTCGGCGATCGACTGATCGACGAACCTCGCCTCAAAGTCCCCCACTATCACCTGCAGGAACGGGCCTTTGTGCTCTATCCGCTGGCCGAGCTGGCACCGGCGGATCTGCGCCTGGCCGATGGCCGCACCCTCACAGCATTGCTCGCTGCCTGCCCGTTCGTCGGGTTGGAACGCCTCTCTCCGAATTGACAAAACTCCCTGTGGGAGCGGGCTTGCCCGCGATGGCGGACTATTAGTCAACATTGATGTTGAATGTAAAGTCGCTA
>NZ_JAEKFD010000017.1:0-28434 GCF_016650735.1 Pseudomonas sp. TH37 | reverse complement strand
TTGCTGTAATAGGAAACGCCCACCCCGCCAGCACCGCCAGTGGTGGTACCGCCGCGACCGCCCATGTGGGTCGCGTCATAACCGCCGCCATAACCACCGGCGCCACCGCCACCGGAAGCGCCGTTGGAGGTCACGGTAACGTTGTTCAGGGTCAGAATCCCTGCGTTGAAAATCCCCCCGGCCATCGCGCCCGTGGCGCCGTAACCACCGTTGCCGCCCGTGCCCGACACCAGGCCACGGGTGAGCACCAGACCATCGAGTGTCACGATGCTGCCGGACGCCACCTCAATCACTCGGGTCCTGTACTGACCATCGAGAATCACGTCAGCCGCGCCGTCGTTGTTCAAGTCGCCATCAACGGTGATGTTCTTGTTGATCAGCAGTTCGGACGTCAGCTGCACCGTCATGCCGCTGCTAAAGGTGACGATGTCGCCGTTCTGCGCCGAGGCGATGGCCGCACGCAGTGAGCCGACGCCTGTGTTGGCGTTGTTGGTGGCGGTCCAAGTGGCCAGGCCCCATTGATAGTCGCTCATGGCCGTGGTCGAGAGGACGTTGGCGCTTTCGATGTTGCCGGTGGCAATTTCCAGATTCCAGTCGCCACCTATCCCGGTGCGATTACTGGAAGCAGCCACATCGCGGCCGATCAATTGAGCCAGCGAGTCGACAAAACTCAAGCCACGCTCACCTTCGGCGGTGTAGCAGCCGTAGATCATGATGTCGCCGCCGACGTTCATGTCCTTGCCGATTTCCGCCAGTACCGCGCTGCGAGCCGCGACGTTGTCGGCCGACAGATAACTATCGCCCAGCCACAGATCGCCCGCGTTGCCGTGGGCAATGATCTGCACCGAGCTGACGCCCTGATGGCTGTCCAGATAATCAGCGATTTGCTGCAGGCCATCTTTGCTGGCATCCAGCTGAACCACCTGAGTGCCGGGCGCAATGCCCTGAAGCAGGCTGGCAGCGTCCTTGACCCGCGAATCGACGAACACCACGCTCTGCCCCGGCACCGCAGCAGATGCTGGCGCCGGTGTGGCATCGGCCTGGCCGTGGGTGTCCTTGCTGGCGACCGGTTGATCGGCCGTCGGCGCCTTGACCGCCTCGGCGGTGGCATGGCTGTCAGTCTGGGCGGTGTCGGCAACGGTGGCGGCCACCGCGCCGTCGAACAGCATGCGTGGCTCCAGGGACATGATCATTGGCGAGGCCAGCGCTCGTGCGCCTTCGGTAACCCGCGACTTGCCTTTGCTCCACCACATGCTGCTCACCCGGACTCGAACTTTTGGACGCATCAATGAAAACGCCGCGATCAACTGATCGCGGCGTCGGCTTTCATACGAATGACATTGGCGGCGCTGGCGGAGCCATCGAGCCAAAAGGACAACTCGGCGTATTGCTTGAACAAGTCCGGCGGCAGGATCGTCCGCCTGGACTGCAATTGAACCTTGGCCTTCACCTTGTGCAGCCCAGAGAGGCCAAGGGCCTGGTCGAATTCCGGTGCGTCATAAGCCAAATGATCGAAATCATGTTCGAACCAGGGTTCGCCAATGAAGTCGTAGACCAGCCGCATCACCCGCTCCGGCGCTTGGCTCAACAGGTCGTAATCGATGATCAGCAACGAGTCGGCGTGTTCGCCGTAATAGGCTTCCTTGAGGGCGGCCCAGGAAAACCCCACCAGCCGATTGCGCTGGGCTAGGGTTTCGCAGCGGCTATAGACCGTGTTGCGCTCGACTGCATCGCCGAACAGCTTGGTGTTTTCGAAGGGGTTGGCGCGGTACAGGCGCTCGATGCTGTCCATGACCCAGGCGACATTGCGCACGCAGGCAATGATCTTGGCTTGAGGGAACAGATCGCTGATTGCCGGCAGACGCGAACTCCACAGGCGGTTCGTGTCGAACACCACCGGTTTGTCGGCCTTGTCGGCGTAGAAAGAGTCGAACAAGCCGCGCAATAGGCGGCGACGCAAGTCGGTGTCGATCACCGCACCGAACTCGCTGCCGGCGCTGCATTGTTCCAGAACACCGGAAAAGAGCGCACCCACGGGGCTGGTCATGCCGGCATGAAAGCGCGGGTTCTGCAAAAGAATGGCAGAAAGCAGGGTCGAGCCTGAGCGCGGCAAGCCGGAAATAAAGTGAAAGTGCTGCATCCATTCACCCGCCATAAGTCCTTTTGTATGACGAGCGTAGACCATGAATGGTATTGCGACTAGTGGTGCTTTGATATCAAATCGGAGCTAAATCGACTGGAAAAAACGATTGATATAACCGGCTGCAAGATGAATCGATTAAGCCTTGAAAACACGGGCTTACTTCAGCACATACAAGCGTGCCTCGGCGCCTCCCGCGTGGGTTTTGCTGACGCTTTGCCAACCCGCGGGCAAGGGCGCGAACTCGTCCGGTCCATCGACGCTACCGACCAGCCACACGCGACCAGTGCCTTTGGGCAAGCCGCCGAGGCTATCCAGATAGACGTCCTCGGCCACCAACGTGCCGAAACCATAAGCGTTCGGCCGGCTCGACCTGCCATCGGCCAACGGCGGCGTGTACAGCAATGGTTTGGCGTCAGTGCGGTTGTAATAGACATAACTCAAGTACCAGAGCATGTCGCTGGTGACGATTCGGTCGCCGGGGGTGAAGTGCTGGTTCACGTAGTTGACCATGACGCTGATCTGATCGTCGGTATCCACCGTGGCATTGTTCTTCAGGCCCACTAGTTCGATGCCGATAAATAGCATCAGCACCGCCAGCGCCAATACCTTGGAGCCCGCGTACAAGCGATCGATGGCCAGCGCCACCAGCATCGGCAAGCCCAGGGCATAAGCGGTCAGGTAACGCTCGATAAACACCGGCGATATGAACGACACCACAAACACCAGCAACACTGGGAGAACGGTGTAGATCACCGCCAGTGCACTGCCCCGGAAAACACTGCGATCCCGCGCCAGCGCCACGCCCGCCAGGGTCAGCAGCGCCACTGGCAGCGCGATAAAAACCAGCGTGGGCAGGTTCTCGCCATCGTCCTGAATCAGGAACGACCAAATCATCGAAGGCAATGAGCCGAGCGTGACGGGCGCCTCCCACCCCACATCGCCATTAGCCTTGAGCTGATCCATGTGCTGCACAAGATCGAGCAGATTGGGCACCCACGGCAGGTACAACACCACAATCGCCACATTGGCCAGCCACCACCCAGAGCGCTGAATGTGCCGCAATCGATACCCTGATTGCACGCGGATCAGTCCCAGATACAGCCAGTGACACAGCACGCACAGCGCCGTGAAGTAATGGGTGTAGAACGCCGCACTCATCAGCAAGGTGTAAATCACCAGATAGCGCGTGCGTTGCGGCCGCCTGATCCAATACATCAAGGCGATCGTGGCACCGATCAGCCACAGCCCCAGCAGCGAATACATCCGCACTTCCTGGCTGTAACGCACCGCCGTGGGTAGCAGCGCCAGCAGAACCCCGGCCAGCAATGCGGCGCGGCGGGTGGCGAGCAAGTCCACCAGCCAGACGCCGAGTCCCACCGTGGCAATCCCCGGCAACGCACTCAGGCTGCGAATCGAAAAAATGCCGTCGCCGAACAGGCCGATCCAGCCGTGCAGCAGCATGAAATACAGGGGTGGATGCACATCATGAGCCGCATGTTCCCAGATCCCGGCCAAGGAATACTGGCTCAGCAACAGGCTGGCCCCTTCGTCGCCCCAGATCGCTGCCGCCGTCAGGTCGTAAAAACGCACCAGCGTGGCCAATACCAGGATCGGCAACAGCCAGTGCTCCCGCGCCCATTGCAGCAAGCGACGGACAGCCGCCCACAACCCCGGCATCGCATGCGGGTCCTGGGTATCGCCCAGCGGTGTTTCTCTGCGCGCCTCCATTACCTCCCCTTGCAACGGCCATGTGAAAACCGAAGCTTCACGAGCACTGTAGGACAGGCGCGAGCCTGACGTCGATGCTGGCCTTGCGGCGGACGACGTCCGGCAATCATTCCGATCAGCGTCTACGCTTTGGCGTGGCGTGACCCAGCCACGGAGATGAAAGGAGTCGGCTGATCAGCGCGAACTGCCCGGATAACCGGGCCTGCAACGTGACGTATCAGACACTAACCTGAGGGATGAGGAACCATGGAAGTATTCATCGGCACTATCCAGCCTTTCGCCTTTAACTTCGCGCCCAACGGCTGGGCCCTATGCAACGGCCAGACGCTGGCGATCTCACAATACAACACGGTTTTCGCACTGCTGGGAGTCAACTTCGGAGGCAATGGCACCACCAGTTTCATGCTGCCCAACCTGCAAGGTCGCATGCCGGTCGCCATGGGCAACGGCTTGGGCCTGACCCCGCGCGTCATCGGCGAAGTCTCCGGGACCGAGAACGTCACCGCGACCATCACCAACCTGCCCAACCACACCCACGCCATGGCCGGGCTCACGGCCACCACCACCCTGCAACTGGCCAGCCCGGCGAGCAACCCGGTCACCAACCCGACCGCCACCAACGCCTACATCGGCGCCTCGGGAGGCGGGCCGGGCTCGGCGAGTATTTACTCCGATCAGCAAGGTGCTGCGGCCGTGCCGCTCAAGGGCGTAGCCACCACGGTAGCGGGAGAAATCTCGTCTGCCGGCAACGGCTTGCCCATGGCGGTGATGAACCCGTTCCTGGTGCTTAACTTCAGCATCGCCCTGAACGGTCTTTTCCCTTCGCGTAACTGAGGGTCTGGCCGGGGGGATGCAAATCCCCCGGCCACTTTTGCTGATGGAGTGATGCCATGCTGCAACAGGTTCAAAGCCAACACTTTCAGGCACTGCTGGGCAAGACGGGGACGTTGCGGCTGCCCGATGGCAGTGAATTGCCGATCCATATCGACACCCTTGCAGAAACGCCCCGCTCACAGATGCCAAACAGCGAGCGCATGCCGTTCAGCGTCGAGCTCAACAGCCTGCAACCCACCGATTTTGTCGATGGCTTGTGTGCGCTGGAGTTGCCGGAGCTGGGTCAGGTAGAAGATATTTTTGTTTCGCGAGTACCGGCCATGGGGCGTGATCCGCAACTGGGGTACTTCTACATCGCGTTCAACTGAACAATGGGGGAGCGGGCTTGCTCGCGAAGACTGCTTAACATTCAAAAATAATGTTGGCTGTTATACCGCTTTCGCGAGCAAGCCCGCTCCCACAGTTGATCGGCGGTGTGTTCAACCCTGTGGGTACCACACCAACCGCTCCGCAGCCGGGTTGCGCTCTTCAACCTGAAACCCCAGCGCCAGGTAATGCTGGCGCGCATGGGGATTGTTGGCCCAAACCACGGTCGCCACTGGGCAGCGGATTTGTTGCGCGGCTTTCTGCACGCCTTGCAGCACCGTCCGACCGTAACCCTTGCCTCGGGCCTGTGGGATAAACGCCAGGTACAGCACGCGAATCTCATTGGGGCCGAAGTCAGTGGTCAGCGCACCAATGGCGGTGTCGAGTTTCTCGATCACGTAATGCATGGCATTGGGGAAGTTCTCCCCCAGCCCTTGTTCCTGCACTTTGAATTGCTGGGCAACCACCTGCTCGACCACCTCTTGCTCACCGTCGATCCATTGCAGATCCGGCCGCGCCGCTTGGTAAAGGCTGTGCAGAAAAGGTCCATCGCTGGTCCGCGAAGGCCTGACCACCAAGCCGTCCGCTGCCACTGAATCGGTTTTCGCCATCGCTGTTCTCCCTTAGCTATTCACCCTTAGAAGCCGCTTTCCCTGACCCCCAAAGCCGCCAAGCGCCGCCAGGCAACGCCCAGCAACGACTCGCCGCTGCCCTGCAACACCACAATGCCGCGCAAGGGTTGCACCGGTGTCGGCGTATTTTCGAGGATGCTCAACCGCGCGCCGTACTGCGCCTGTACTGGCTCGGCGCGCTGATGTTGATCCCGGCGCACGGCGATCGGCCCGTGATGATCAGAGGTCAGCGCTTCCTGATCGACATAAGCCACGCCATTGGTATCGATTTCACTCAATTGCACCTTGATCGCCGGGTGCATCGGGTCATCGGCGATGAACCGTCCGCTGGCACCCGGGGCGACACGCCAGAGTTCGGCTTCAGCCAGATAACCGCGCAACCGCGCGCCGTCTTCGACCACCCGCGCCAAAGGATCTTTGGTCGAAAGCCAGCGACCGACCGTCAACTGGGGCAGCAGGTCGCGCACCTTGCCGCCGTGGGGGGCGCGCAGCAGCAGACGTTCACGCTGGGCGGCCAGGCCCCGATATTCGGCCACCGCTTCCGCCAGGCGCTGTTCGACGATACCGGCATCGGCCGCGGTTTCGCTGCGGCCGGCCTGACGGCGCATCTGCAATTGCTGGATCTGGATCTCGCGACGGACGATGGCCTGGCGTGAGTCCAGATCCGGTGATTCCAGCTCGATCAGCACCTCACCTTGAGCGACGATCTGGCCGTCATGCACATTCACCGTCTTGACCCGCGCCGCCACCGGCGCGTGCAGGGCGCTGGCGCGTCCAGCCTCAAGCATCGTCGGTAACTCCACCGCGCTGCGCCATGGCAGCGCCAGCAGCAGCAACAACCCAAGCAACGCCAGACCGCTGAGCAGTACCCGAGGCGCATGCGCCTGTTCGCGACGGCTCCACCATTGCCGCCACTCGTTCAGGATCGGCAGAAAGATGAACCACACCAGCTCCACCAGCATCAGGAAGATCCCCAACACTTTGAAGAACAGGTGATAGACCGCCAGCGCAATCCCGAAAAACAGCGCCGCGCGCCACAACCAAGCGCCATACCCCCAGATCAACAAACGCCGCTGCATCTTCGGCGACCAAGGCTCCGGCGCCGGGGCTGCGTAGCCGAACAAAAATTCGCGCAGCCGCCAGCGACACAAGGCAAAGGCCCGCCCTTGAAGGTTGTCCACTTCCCAGAAATCACTGAGCAAGAAGTAGCCATCGAAACGCATAAAAGGATTGAGGTTGATCACCAGCGTGGTGATCCAGGTCGCACTGGCGAGCATGAACGCCGCCGTGCGCCCGGGGCCGTCAGGCAGCAGCGACCAGGCGAGCAGCGCGATACACGCCAACACCAGTTCCGCCAGCACCCCGCCGGCACCGATCAGCAACCGCGCACGGCGGTCATTGACGCGCCAGGCGTCGCTGACGTCCGTGTAAAACATCGGCAGCAGCACCATAAACGCCACGCCCATGCTCTGCACCCGACAACCGGCGCGCTTGGCCATGAAGGCGTGGCCGAACTCGTGGCAAAGCTTGGCGAAAAACAGCGCCACACCAAACGCCAGCGCACCGCCGAGGCTGAACAGGTGCGGAAAGGTAGCGATAAACCGCTGCCAGTCCCGCGAGACCAGAGACACCCCGAGGCCTAGCGTCGCGGGCAATCCGTAGCGCAATACACGCGGGCCGAAACGCTCCAGCCACGGCCAGGCTCGATTGAGAAAGGCGTCCGGACGCCATAGCGGAATCCGGAAAAACAGGTATTGATGCAGCAGGATTTGCCACAGGCTCTGGCGCTGAGCTGCGGCCTTCAGGCTGTAACTGGCGCGCTGCGACGGGTCGAGGGCGCTGATCAGGTCGTGGCCGCGCAAAAACTCCAGCAATTGTTCAAGCGCCACGCCATCCAGCGGCAGCCCCGGTTCGCGGTTGGCGGCACGCAGCACTTGCTCCGGATCGCCCAGGGACCAATGGCGCAGCAGACGCATCGCCGCCGCTCCGAGTTTGAAATACCGCCCACGCACCGGGTCGGCCAAAGTCCAGCGCGGCGACCCGTCGAGGGCCGGGGCCGCCGTCGACAACTGCAGGTCTGCCCGCAGGCTCGGCAGGCTCATCTACAGGCCCACGCTCTGACGCAACCCGGCCAGCGGTCGACGCAACAGGTACAACGCCAGCGGCGCCCGGTCGCCGAAGACTTTCGCGGTGCCGCGCAGGCCGATACGTGGCGGTGCGGCGTCGAACGTCGCATCCAGTCGATAAGCCAGTTGCCCGGCAGCAGTGGGCTGCGCTTCGTAGGCCGAACGTTCGAGTTTCGCCAAATGCCGCTGCAGCGGATCGCTGTCGAGAAACAGTGCGACCTGCGCACCCGGTTCCAGGGCAATCGCATCGCCCACGGCCAATTCGATGCGCAACTCGGCCTGGTTCGGGTCGGCGATTTCCATCAGCCGCTCGCCGGTTTGCACGGGTTTGCCGGTCCAGCGCTCGGCGTCGGCGAACACCGCGATGCCGTCCCGCTCGGCGCGTACCTCGCTGCGTTTGAGCAATTCACGGGCGTAATCCCGTTCGGCGCGCTTTTGCTCGACGCGGGCCGCCAGCAGATCGATCTTCGAACTGGATTCGGCATCGGCGAAGGAGCGTTGAGAATTGGCCTTGAGTTCCGCTTCGGCAACGCCCAGGGCGCGCTCGGCCACATCGGCCTGAGCGTTAAGCGTAGTGCTTTCGAAGCGCAGCAGCAGGTCGCCGGTTTTCACCGTCTGGTTGGGTTTGACCAGAAACTCGGCGATCACCCCGTCCAGCGGCGCCGTGACCACCCGACCTCCCAACGGGACGACTTCGGCCGGGGCCAGCACCGATTGGCGCACCGGGATCAGCAACCCGAGCAATAACACGGCAACCAGCGCCACCTGACGCTTGCGCGTCCAGCGCAGTCGCCAGGGTTTGTGCGGTTGCTGCGCCAGCCAGGCATGGCTGTAGGTGTCGCCCAGTTGCGACAGCAGCACTTGTTCGGAAGGGTTCCACAGCACATCCCGCGCCAGCCACAGACCGCCGAACACCTCGCCCTGATGATCGATCAGCGGCAGCCAGAACACCTGAGCGGCTGACAGACTTTGCCAATCGGCCAGAATCGATTCACTGAGAAGATCGGGTGTGATCACCCGCGCCTGTTTCAGCACCTCAAGCTTGAACAGCTGCGCGACTGCTTGCTCGACAAACGCCACGAACGGCGCATTCGGTTCCACGGCACTGACACCGGTGACCGCCTGCACCTTGCCGGCGATCAACAGCGCGGCATGGCGGAAACCGAACAGCGCCTGACCGTCATTCACCAGGCTGTAAGCCAGTTGCGAAGGCGTGCGCGCGGCGCGGGTCTGGCGTTCGAGGTCGAGAAACCTTGCGAACACCTGCTCGGCGCCGCCGGTCACCGGGGCGTTCATTTGAACTCCGCGAAATGCGCCGTTCCGCTCATGCCGGCCAACAGACCGTTGGCGTTGGGCAGCGCCGCTACCAGCAGCAAAGTCTGGCTGCCTTCATCGATCCGCGCACCGAGGCGTTTGACCGTCGCATCCAGCGGTTGACCGGTTTCATCGGGGACAAAACTGAACGTCTGGCCGGGCTTGAGCTTGCCCATCCAGCGCGACGGCACCAAGAGGTGAATTTCCAGAGTGCGGTTGTCGACCACGTCCAGCAACGGCGCACCGGCAGCAACGCTTTCGTAGCGCTTGACCTTGCGCTCGACGACCTGACCATCGAACGGCGCCACCACATTGCAGCGTTTGACCTGAACCTGATAGACCTGAGACTGCGCCTGAATCTCGCTGACCTTGGCCTCGGCCCGCGCCACTTCAAAGCGCCCGACCGAATTCAACGCCGCCAGTTGTTTGTTGTGCGCCAGCTCTTCACCGGCACCACGGCTGGCGGCCTGAGCCGCGTTGAGCTGAGCCTGATAAGCCGAACAGTCAAACCGCGCCAGGGTGTCGCCCTTTTTGAACGACTCGCCCTCACTGAACGGCAACTCCACAATCCGCCCCGACAACTCACTGGCAAGCACCGCCTGATCCCGGGCTCGCAGCACACCACGGGCTTCACTGCTGGCCGACGCATTACCGCCGAGCGCGCTGCTTTCCAGCAACGGATCGTCTGGTGTAGGCGTTTGCGCTTGTACTACGCACGTTACAAAGGTCAATCCAATAACCAAAATACGAACACGCCGCATAACCGTAACTCCCTGACGGATTAGCGGAGTCTATGACAGCGGGGGTGAGCGTCAAGCCGGATGGCCATCATTGGTTGAAAGAGCGGGCTCGCTGATCAGAGCTGCGCCGTCTCTGCCACCGGATACACCGACTCCCATCCCCCACCCAACGCCTTGTACAAACCAACCATTGCCAACGCCACCCCGGTCGAGCTCTCGACCCACTGCTGCTGGGTCGCCAGCAATTCGCTCTGCACGGTGAGGACGTTGACGAAATCCACCACCCCTTCGACGTACTGCTGTTGCGCGGTGCGCAGGGCGATCTGGTTCTGGCGCACAGCTTCGGCGAGGCTGTCGCGGCGCAGTTGGCTGGCGTTGTAGGCGGTGAGTTGATCGTCGATTTCATGCCAGGCCCGCAGCACGGTTTGCTGGTAGGCCAGCGCTGCTTCCTGTTGCTGGGCTTCGCGCAGGTACAACATGCCGCGCAGGCGACCGCCGTCGAACAGCGGCAGGCTGAACTGCGGACCGATGCCGAACGAGCGCGAGCTCCAGGAACCGAAGTCGCTCAACTGCATGGCTTGCGAACCGATATTGCCCGACAGGGTGATCCGTGGATAAAAGTCGCCCTTGGCCACGCCGATGCTGGCGGTCGCGGCATGCAGACGGGCTTCGGCCTGACGAATGTCGGGGCGGCGCTCGGCCAATTGCGACGGCAAGCCGATGGCGACCTGACGCGGGGTTTGCGGCACCGGGGCGTCTGTGGATAACTCAGCGGACAGCGCTTGCGGCGGTTCGCCCATCAACAGGCTCAGGGCGTTGATCAGTTGCGACTGACGCTGCTCAAGCGCCGGCAAACGTGACTCGATGGCCGCGACTTGCGCAGCGGCTTCGGCAACGTCCAGATCCGTCGCCACACCGTCGGCCAGGCGCAATTGCGAGAGTTTCAAACTATGCCGGGCAACGTCGAGGTTCTGCTCGGTGACGGCCCGCGTGCTTTGCACACCGCGCAGTTGAATGTAGTCCTGAGCGGTTTCGGCGAGCACCGACAGCAGCACGCCACGACGATCGTTTTCCGCCACTTCCAGCGTGGCATCGGCGGCTTCGGTTTCGCGGCGCACACGGCCCCAGAAATCCAGCTCCCAAGAGGCGGAAAAGCCTGCGTCCCACAGGTTGAACGCCAAGTCGCCGTTGTTGCCCGACGGATCGTTCAGGCCTTCACCACTGTTGCGTTTGCGCCCATAGCTGCCGCTGGCGGCGGTATTGGGATAGCGGTTGGCGGTGATCACCTGGCGCGCGGCGCGGCTTTGCTGCAAGCGGCTGCTGGCGAGTTTCAGGTCGAGGTTGTCGGTCAGGGCACGTTGGGTCAGGGCAGAGAGTTTCGGGTCGTGGAATACCTCCCACCAGCGTTCGTCCATTTCAGCGGGAACGACCTGACTGGCGGCGGCTTTGGTTGGTTTGGACCATTCGGCCACTTGGTGCGGCTGAGGTTTCTGGAAGTCTGGGCCGACGGTGCAGGCACTCAATGAAAGCAGACTCAACACAACAACCACTGAATAAATGCTGACCCTGTGGCGAGGGGGCTTGCCCCCGTTGGGCCGCGCAGCGGACCCAAAATTTGCGAGCGCTGCGCACTCGAACGGGGGCAAGCCCCCTCGCCACAGGGATGTGCGATTAACAAAGTTCATCGTTGCGCAACCTCATGCTCGCTGGCGCTTGCAGTATCAATCCTCGCCTCCACCGACATCCCCACCCGCAACCGCTCGGCCGATGGCTGCCCCGGATCGAGGATGATTTTCACCGGAATCCGTTGCACAACCTTGGTGAAGTTGCCAGTGGCGTTGTCCGGTTTGACCGAGGCGAAGGTCACGCCCGTAGCCGGTGCAATGCTCTCCACGCGGCCGCGCAGGGCTTCGCCGCCGAGGCTGTCAACGTGCACTTGCACGCTCTGCCCCGGCTGTACGTCAGTCAGTTGGGTTTCCTGAAAATTGGCGACCACATAGGCCCGCTCCAACGGCACCACGGCCAGAATCTTGCTGCCCGGTGTGACATAAGCGCCGACCCGCACCGCGCGCTCGCCGACCATCCCGTCCTGGGGCGCAACGATGCGCGTATAGGACAGCTCATAGCTGGCCATTTCCAGCGCCGCTTGTGCTCGTTTCAACCCTCCTTCGGCCGCATCACGCTGGGCGGTCAGAATCTCAACCTGCTTGCGTTCCGCCGCCAGCACCGCCGTGGCATTGGCCAAGCGAGCGGAGGCCTGATCGATGCGCGTCCGCGCTTGCTGAGCGTTCTGCACCGTACCGGCACCCACCCCGGCGAGGTGGTTGTAGCGGTTCAGTTCATGCTCGGCAAAAGCCATTTCAGCCTTCGCCGAAACCACCGTGGCCTGGGCCTGAGCGATCACCGATGTCTGGCGCTCCAGGGTGGCCCGAGCGTTCTGCAGCTGCGCCCTGGCCACCAGGGTTTCCGCGTCGGCGGCCTCAGCGGCGGCGCGCAGATCGCGATCGTCGATCAACGCCAGTAACTGCCCGGCCTTGACCAGCTGGTTGTCTTCCACCAGCACGTCCTTGATGAACCCCGCCACGCGCGGCGCCACCCGTGTGAAGTCCGCTGCGACGAAAGCATCGTTGGTGCTCTGCTGTGTGCGCTTGCCGAACAAGCCCGGCGCCAGCAGGTAAACCAACACCCCTACCGCCATCACTGCGGCAACGCCGACAGCAACTTTTTGCTTTGATTGAGTCGTCATAAAAACCTTCTGTTTCAGTGAAGCATTCAAGTCGGCGCGCGCGGTGGATAGATCCGCGTCGGCAGCCAGAAAATCATCAGGATCAGCGCCATTGCGACGCCGGCCATGCACAGATAAAGATCGGAGGAGGTCAGCACTAAGGCCTGTTGATGCAGTCGGTGAGCCAGGCCTGCGTTGTCGCTTTGGACCAAGGGCGAATTACCCAGGTTGTCCACCAGCATGGTCGAATGGAAATGCAGCCTTGCAGTGGTCAGTGCCTCGATCACCCCGGTGGCAATCACCGCCGCCAGGCCTTTCACGGTATTGAACCAGGCCGAGGCGTACGGCCCTTCCATCGGAGTGATGCTGCCAGTGGAGAGCATCAACAGCGGCAGCACGGCCATAGGCTGACCGAAAATCTGCAGCCATTGCAGGACATAGAAATCGTCACGAATCCACGCCGACGTCAGCTGCGAACCACCGATGCAAGACAGCGCCAACATGCTCAGGCCGATCCCCAGCACCCAGCGGCAATCGACCCAGCGCAGGTTGCACAGCGCCGCCACCAACGGCAGCGCGATCAACTGTGGCAGCGCCGCCAGCAGCATGATCGGCGCAGTCTGCACCGGGCGATAACCCTGGACCTGAGCCAGGTAACTGGAGGGAATGATGACCACCGCGAGCAACACCACCAGCACGCCGGCCAGCGTCAACAGCGCGAACGACAGGTTGCGGATACCGAGCATCTGCAACTTGAAGAACGGAATCGGTTGCGACCACTCATTGATCAGAAACAGCACCAGCAACAGCAGCCCGCCGCCGAGCAGTCCGCAAATCAGGCTCGACTCGAACCAGTCCAGCCGATTGCCCTGCAGAATGCCGATTACCAACATGCAGATCGCCGGAAACCCCAGCAGCAAGCCACGCCAGTTGAATTGTTTGAAGCGTTCCAGCCGCAGCGGATCCTGGGGTAAACCGTAAGCCACCGCTGCCATGGCAATCAGGCACGGCACGACGATTTGCCAGAAGGTCCATTGCCAGCCGACGTACTCGGTCCACAACCCGGCCAGCGGCGTGCCGAGACCGGGGCCGAAGGTCGCCGTCAGGGCATAACCGGCCAGGCCATAGAGTTTCACGTTGGCCGGCAGGAACCTCAGGGCAACGGTCATCAGCATCGGCGGCAGCGCGCCGCCGGCCAGACCTTGCAAGGTGCGCATGACCAGCAGGCTTTCGTAATTCGGGGCGAACGGGCACAACACACCCAACAGGGTGAACGCACTGATCGCGTACAGGGTGAAGCGGCGCAACGAGAACGTCACCGAACACCAAGGGGCAAATGCCATGGCAGTCACCGAGGTCGCGGTGTAACTGGCGACCAGCCAGGTGCCTTCGTCGTAACCGATGGCCAACGCGCCGCGGATATCGGCCAGGGCGACCTTGGTTACCATCTCGTTCAAGCCCGACACCAGCACCGCCAGCAACACGCCCACCAGGCCGATGATGATTCGCGGGCCGAAGACCGGAGGCGTGACGGCGGTCGCTGGTTTGGCCGCAGCGAGAGGCGCCGTGACCGTGAGGGAAGTCATGTACTGCAAGCTCCGGAAGGGGAATACCGAAGCATTTTAGGGAGCGTGGAAGCTTACGAAAATTGACTTATTGGCAGCTTATAAGTGCGCCATACGCAATCGTAAGGTCAAAAGATCGCAGCCTTCGGCAGCTCCTACAAAAGCATGGCGAACACACATCCCTGGTAGGAGCTGCCGAAGGCTGCGATCTTTTGATCTTTAAACCGGCTGTGCGGCCAGCCAGGTCTCATCGCAACAGGTCTTGAGCGTTTCACGCATCCAGCGATGCGCCGGATCCTTGTCGAAACGCGGATGCCAGGCCTGGGTCAACATCAGGGTTGGTAACGGAATCGGCAGGGTGAATGAGCGCAGTTTCAAGCCCAGGCGTCGCACGCTCAGCAAAGCTTCCTTGGGCACCGGCAGAATCAAATCGGAATCCGGCAAGGCGAACATCGCCGCATGGAAGCTCGGCGCAATCACCGCCACCCGCCGCTCCAGCCCCAAGGCGTTGAGTGCCGTGTCGATCGGCCCGCGGGCGATTCCCCGGCGCGACATGCTGATATGGGAAAAACCGGCGTAACGTTCGGCGGTGATTTCTTCATCGAACAACGGGTGATCTTCACGCACCAGCCCGACAAAGTGAGTGGAAAACAGGTTCTGCACTTTCACTTCCGGCATCAGTGGCCGGTTGTTGCTGACGCTTAAATCGATGCGTCCTTCACGCAACGCTTCGTCGTCCCCATCGCCCTCGGGGACAAAGCGCAATTCACAATGCGGGGCCTGGCGCTCCATCGTGTCGAATAGCTTGCCGCCGTAGACGCCAACAAAGAAATCATTGGCGCGAATGCTGAACCGCCGGCGCAAACTGCCCAGATCCACATCATCGGCGGAGCGGAACAGCAAAGCGGCCTGCTCCACCAGATCCCGCACCTGCTCGCGCAACTCCAGCGCCTTGGGCGTCGGCACCAGACCACGACCGGCGCGCACCAGAATCGGATCGCCGATGGCCTCGCGAATTCGCGTCAGCGTCCGGCTCATCGCCGCCGGGCTGAGGTTCATCCGCCGCGCAGCGCCCACCACACTGCCCTCGTCGAGCAAGGCGTCGAGGGCGACTAACAGGTTCATGTCCGGGAGTTGCATGCTGAGCACTCATGTCTGATCTGGATTGATTCAGACGCAATGCTAGCAAACATCCTCCTGACTGATGTATTGGCAGGTCTGGCGCCATCGCGGGCAAGCCCACTCCCACAGTGATCTTCAGTGGATGCGGACTATGTGTTCGACACAGAACCCTGTGGGAGCGGGCTTGCCCGCGATGGCGCCAGATCAGACACTGCAAAACTCAGCGCTGCATCCCCCACCGCTTCACCGTCACCCGCTCCAACGTATCAAACACCAGATTCTCCACCAGCAACCCGATCAAGATCACCACCGCCAACCCGGCAAACACCTTGTCGGTATACAGCTCATTGCGATTCTGGAAGATGTACCAACCCAAACCGCCCTTGCCACTGGTAGCGCCAAACACCAGTTCGGCGGCGATCAGCGTCCGCCAGGCGAAGGCCCAGCCGATTTTCAGCCCGGCAAGAATCGACGGCAACGCGGCCGGAATCAGGATGAACAGCACGAAACGCATGCCCTTGAGACCGTAATTACGCCCGGCCATGCGCAAGGTTTCCGAGACACCAAGAAACCCGGCATAGGTATTCAAGGCCAACGCCCAGAGCACCGAATGCACCAGTACAAAAATCAGGCTGTTCTGCCCCAAGCCAAACCACAGCAGCGCCAGTGGCAATAGGGCAATGGCCGGCAGCGGGTTGAACATTGAGGTCAACGTACTCAGCAGATCACGACCGAACCGGGTCGACACCGCCAGAGTCGTCAGGACAAACGCCAGAACGATGCCAATCAGGTAACCCTTGAGCAAAACAACCAGCGAAATCCACACCTTGCTCAGCAGTTCGCCGCTGAGCAGGCCATCCTGCAGCGCGCTGGCGGTTTGCAAAAAGCTCGGCAGCAGCAGGTCGTTGTTCTGATATCGGGCGACGGCCTCCCAAAGCGCCGCGAGCAAAATCAGGATCAGACTTTTGCGCAGCCAACCCTGCTGCCAGAGGCGCTGGCCGAGCGGCAATTCACGCTCCAGCGGCACACTCGTCAGCGGCTGCAAAACAGTTTCGTACTCTTTACGCGCAGATGATGAATGGCTCATCGGGCAATCCTCCAATGGCTCAATAAGCGATGCGGATGTCGGCGAAGTCCAGTTCACGCTCGGTTTCCGGCGACTGACCTTCATCGAACAACAGCCGATGAATCCGTCGCGCCGATTCCTGGAACGCCACGCCACCCAAACTGTGCAAGTCGTATTGATGGCTGTGGACTTCCGCCCGCACCCGACCCGGATGGGGCGACAGCAGCAAAATCCGGTTGCCCACCACCAACGCCTCTTCGATGGAGTGAGTGACGAACAGCAGCGTGAAACGCACCTCTTCCCAGAGCAGCAGCAACTCTTCCTGCATCTTGCGCCGGGTCAGCGCGTCGAGGGCGGCGAAGGGCTCGTCCATCAACAGGATCTTCGGCTGCATCGCCAAGGCGCGAGCAATGGCCACGCGAGCTTTCATGCCGCCAGACAAGGTATGCGGATAGGCATCGGCAAACGCCGCCAGACCGACCTTGTCCAGATAGTGCAGCACCCGCTCTTCAGCCTCTTTGCGCTTGAGAGTTTTGGAAGCGAGCAGCGGAAACATCACGTTCTGTTTGACGGTTTTCCACGGCGGCAGCTGATCGAACTCCTGGAACACCACTATCCGGTCTGGCCCTGGCGCATCGACCCGCTGACCTTGCAGTCGAATCTCGCCCTCACAGGGCTGGATGAACCCGGCAACGGCCTTAAGCAACGTCGACTTGCCGCAGCCGGAAGGACCGAGCAGCACAAAGCGGTCCGCCGGATCGATCTCGAAACTGACTTGATGGGTCGCTCGAACCACACGCGCCGGCGTGCGGTATTCCAGGCTGACCTGGTCGACCGACAACAGCGCTTGAGCTGTCGTGATCGGTTTGCTGACCGTGTGGCCCTGCAAAGGGGCGTTCATGTCGGTCAGCTCCCTTGCAGCGGTTGGGCGTCCTGGAAGAAGTAATCCTTCCACGAATCCGGTTTGTTTTTGATCGCGCCGACGCGGTAGAGGAACTCCGCCAGCGGGTAGGTATTTTTCGGTGTGATGCTGAATTCGAACTGCGGGTTGTCGATGATTTTCAGCAACGCCGCGCGGTCGATTTTGGCCTTGGTGACACGGATGTAAGTGTCGGCCGCCTTACCTTTATCGTTCTGCGCAAACTCGGCCGCTTCGGTCAGCGCAGCGATAAAGGCTTTGTAGGTTTTCGGGTTCTCGTTGCGGAATTTCTCGGTGGCGAACAGCACGGTCGGCGAGTTCGGGCCGAGCAAATCATAGGTATTCAGCACCACATGTACGTTGGGGTTTTCCAGTGCCTGATCCTGGAACGGCGGGTTGGAGAAGTGCCCGCTCAATTCAGTACCGCCGGCGATCAGTGCCGCAGTGGCATCCGGGTGCGGAACGGCGATGGTGTACTTGTCGAGGCGATTGAATTCCTTGTCACCCCATTGCTTGGCCGCCGCGTATTGCAGAAAGCGCGACTGCACCGAAACCCCGACCGCCGGCACCGCAATGCGGTCCTTCTCCGTAAAGTCGGCGATGGTTTTGACCTTCGGATTATTGCTCACCAGGTAGTAAGGGAAGTTGCCCAGGGAAGCCACGGCTTTGACGTTTTGCTTGCCGTGAGTGCGGTCCCAGATGGTCAGCAGCGGGCCGACACCAGCACCGGCAATGTCGATGGAGCCGGAGAGCAACGCATCGTTGACTGCCGAGCCGCCGGAGAGCTGAGTCCAGTCGACCTTGATGTCGATGCCTTCCTGCTTACCGTACTTCTCGATCAGGCTCTGATCGCGCACCACGTTGAGCAGCAGATACACGATGCCGAACTGTTCGGCGATACGGATTTCACCTTCGGCGTGAGCCACGGTCGGCGCTACCAGGCTGCCGGCGAGCAGGCTGAAACCCAAGCCGATGGCCGCAGCCAATGGTGCAAATGGAAGACGTTTGGACATGGGAATTCTCCGAAATCAGAAAGGCGCGTCGCCCTGGATGGTGGTGCGATACAACTTGCGGCGCAGATGGCTGGGGCATCCGGCGGCGAGGTGAATCAGCGAACGGTTGTCCCAGAACACCAGGTCGTGGGCCTGCCATTGATGGCGGTAGATGTTTTGCGGCAGCACGCTGTGGGCGTAGAGCTCATCGAGCAATTGTTTGCTCTCGTCTTCCGGCAAACCGACGATACGGGTGGTGAAGCCTTCGCTGACGAACAACGCCTTGCGGCCGTTTTCCGGGTGGGTGCGGACGATGGGGTGAACCACCTCGGCGACCTGAGCGAGTTGCTCCGGCGTCAGGGTCGGGCGCCAGTTACCTTCAAACTTTGTCTCGCTGTAGCGCGCTGTGTAGGAATGCGCGGCCGAGCGGCCGTCGACGGCTTTACGCAGCGCCTCGGGCAGGCTGTCCCAGGCTTTGTGCATGTCGGCGAACAGCGTGTCGCCGCCTTCGGACGGCAGCTCCTGGGCATGCAGCATCGAACCCAGGCTCGGCAGTTCTTTATAGGAAAGATCCGAATGCCAGAACTTGCCGGCGTCACCGAGGCCGATGGATTGGCCGTTTTCGATGATGTTGGAAACGATGAGGATTTCCGGATGCCCGGCCAGCAGGAACTGCTTGAGCACGTGGATCTGCAACACGCCAAAACGGCGGCTGAAGGCGATCTGCTGTTCGGGGGTAATGCGCTGGTCGCGGAACACCACCACGTGATGGTCCAGGTGCGCGCGATGGACGCGGGCGAAGTCCTGGTCATTGATCGGGCGGGACAGGTCCAGGCCGATGATTTCGGCACCGACAGCGCCGCTGAACGGACGGACTTCGAAGACTTGCGACGCGATGGTGGCGGCGTTTGTAGATGCAGGTTTTGGAGAAAAAGAGACGGCTGACATAAAAATCACTCCCACGCACGGCACGCTCTCAAAGGCGCGCGTCGATCAGAAACTCACGGAGGTCCCGTGTTGGTTCGTGTCGTGCGGCGCGCCGATTGGTCGGCAGGTACGCAGGGGAGTGACTTTATAGGTATAAGAATTTAAATTTAAATACCGTTAGCGAATAACGATATGGCAGAACAGGTTTAGCGTCCTACCGCTCGTGCAACGCCTCGGCCCGAGCCCGAATAATCGGCTTGAGCAAATAACTGAGCACGGTCTTCTTGCCGGTAATGATATCCACCGACGCCACCATCCCCGGGATGATCAGCAACGGCTTCTCATCCGTCCCCAGGTGGCTGCGGTCAGTACGCAGCTTGATGATGTAGTACGTGGTCTTCTTGTCTTCGTCGGTGATGGTGTCAGCACCAATCTGCTCCAGCTTGGCCTTCAGCCCACCGTAAATGGTGTAGTCGTAAGCTGTGAACTTCACCGTCGCTTCTTGCCCCGGATGCAGGAAGGCGATGTCTTGCGGACGAATTTTGGCTTCCACCAGCAAGGTGTCATCCAGTGGCACGATCTCCACCAGATCGCTGCCCGGCTGGATCACACCGCCGATGGTGTTCACCAGCAACTTGTTGACGATACCCCGCACCGGCGATGTCACCAGCGTCCGGCTAACCCGGTCTTCCAGGGCCTTGCCAGTGGCTTGGGCCTTGTTCAGATCGGTACGCGCTTCGTTGAGTTGGGTCAGGGCTTCGCTGCGGAATTTACCGCGAGTCTCGTCGATCTTGCGCTGCACTTCCTTGATCGCCGATTCGGCGCGAGGGATCGCCAGGGTAGTGGCGTCCAGTTGCCCGCGGGTTTCGACCTCGGCACGCTTGAGTCGCAAAACCTCCACCGGTGACACCGCGCCCTGAGCCACCAACGGCTCGGACATGTTGATTTCCTGGCGCTGCAAGGCCAGACCGCTGCGGTACTGAGCCTGCTTGGAGGTGAACTCGCGCAGCTCTTGTTGACGCTGGATCAACTGCTCCTTCAAGCCACCGATTTCATCGTGCAATTGCTGACGACGGCTGGTGTACAGCGACTCTTCACTGGCTGCCTGGACGGGAACAGCCTTGAGCACGTCGACGGGGAAGTTCAGCGGACGGTCATCGACCTCGGCGCTCAAGCGTTCCACACGCAGCAGCATCGACAGCCGATCGGCCTCGGTTTCACCGACGTTGGAGGCAAACCGCGTGTCGTCCAGACGAATCAACGGCGCGCCGGCCTCGACGATCTGCCCTTCGGTGACGAACAACTCGGAGACGATGCCGCCCTCAAGGTTCTGGATTTTCTGGATCTTCGACGACGGAATCGCCTTGCCGTCGCCCTTGGTGACTTCATCGATCACCGCGAAGTTGGCCCAGAGCATCAGGAACACGAAGAAGCCGATGATCGCCCAAATCGTCAATCGCACCACGCGCGGGGCGTCTTCAATCAGCGCTTTGTTGACCTCGGGAAGAGGCTGGCCTTGCAGCGACGCGGAGCCTTTGAAGTAGCGGCGGATGGAATCTTTGACCCCGGACTTAAGCAACACTGATCTGCCCCTTCTTCAACGCTTCCATCACGGCGGCTTTCGGGCCATCGGCGAGAATCTGCCCACGGTCGATCACCAACAGACGATCTACCAGCGACAACAGCGAAGCCCGGTGCGTCACCAGCACCACGGTCTTGTTTTCAACCACTGCAGCGAGGCGTTGCTTGAGGCGTTCCTCACCGGTGTTGTCCATGGCGCTGGTCGGTTCGTCCAGCAACAGGATCGGCGGGTTGAGCAGCAGCGCTCGGGCCAGGGCGACGTTCTGACGCTGACCGCCGGACAGGTTCTGCCCACGCTCACCGACTTGCAGCTCATAACCTTGCGGGTGCAGACGGGCGAATTCGTGAACGCCGGCCAGTTCCGCGGCTTGCAGCACCAGTTCATCTTCGACATAGCGCGCGCCCGAGACCAGATTGTCGCGCAAGGTACCGGCGAGCAATTGGATGTCCTGGGGCACGTAGCCGATGTTGTGGCGCAATTCGCTGACGTCGATCTGACGGATATCCACACCATCCACCAGCAACGCGCCGTCGTCCGGCTGATAGAGGCCCACCAGCAATTTGGCCAGGGAGCTTTTGCCCGAGCCGCTGCGACCAATGATGCCGATCTTCTCGCCGGGCTTGATGATCAGGTTGATGTTCTTCAGCGCGGGGTTCTGTTGATCCGGGTAAGTGAAGCTCAGCTGGCGGCACTCAATGGCGCCTTGCAGTACTTTGCGGCTCAGAGGGCGCTCGTCGAAATTGCGCTCCTGGGGCAGCTCCATCATCTGATCGACCGAGGTCATGGTCACGCGGGCCTGCTGGTAGCGGGTCAGCAGGCCGGACAACGAAGCCAGTGGGCTGAGGGCACGACCGCTGAGCATGTAGCACGCGATCAAGCCGCCCATGCTCAGGTGGCCATCGATGATCTGGTACACGCCAAAGACAATCATGATCACCCCGACCAGTTGCTGAATCAGCAAGGTGATGTTCATCGCCAGACCGGACAGCATTTTCACCCGCAGTTCGAGGCGACTGAGGGTGCCGATGGTCTGTTCCCACTGATACTGGCGTTCGCTTTCGGCGTTATTGACCTTCACCGCATCGAGACCGGCGAGGGTTTCGATCAGGCTCGACTGGCGCTCGGCGCCCAGGGCCATGGTTCGTTCCATGGTCGCCACCAGCGGTTTCTGCAAGGCATAACCGATCAGCAGGGCAATCGGGAACGCCAACACCGGAATCCACACCAGATGCCCGCCCAGAATCGCGATGACCATGAAGATCAGCAGCGTAAACGGCAGGTCGATCAGGCTGGTGAGGGTCAGCGACGCGAGAAAGTCCCGCAGGCTCTGAAACTCATGGATGTTCTGGGCGAAGCTGCCGACCCGGGCCGGGCGGTACTTCATGGCCATGCCGACGATGCGCTCGAACAGCGTCGCGGAGATGATCAGGTCGGTTTTCTTGCCGGCCAGGTCCAGGCACAGACTGCGCAGGCTCTTGAGGATCAGGTCGAACAGGTAAGCGCCCGTGATGCCGATGGCCAGAACCCAAAGAGTCGACTCGGCCTGGTTCGGCACCACGCGGTCGTAGACATTCATCACGAACAGCGGCGCGGCCATGGCAATGATGTTGATCAGGAAACTGGCAGCGATGGCGTCGACGTACAGCCAGCGCGAACGCTTGAGGGTGTCGCGAAACCACGAACGTGCGCGCGGGATCAGCGTGCCGTGGTTAACGTCGAATTTGTGTTGGGGTTGGGCGAAGAAGACTTTGCCGCTGTAATCGTCGGCGAGCAGTTCACGGCTGACACAGACCTCGCCACCATCGCTTTCGCTAAGCAGCAGGCGGGCCTGGTCTTCACCGTGCCAGCCGAGCAGCACCGCACTGCGACCGTCCTTGAGCAGCAACAGCGCCGGCATGGCAATCGCCGGAATCTGCTCCAGCTTGCGTTGCAACACCCGCCCTTGCAGCCCGGCGCGAGCAGCCGCACGGGGCAGCAGTTCGACGCTCAGGCGTTGTTTGGGTAACGGCAGGCCGGTGGTCAGCATCGCGGCGCTGGCCGGTTTCTGGTGCAAAGTGCAAAGGGCTAACAGGCCGTCCAGTAACGGATCGTCATGCAGCGCGCGCGGATCATGAATGAGTTGAACTCGACTGACTTCTGATTCCACGCTCGACACTCTTGGCTAACAATTGAAATGGGGCAGGACTCAATTCATCCCGGGCAGCTGAACCTTGGGCTTCACGTCGTTTTGCACAACGGATGCCAATGGTGCGACCACGCCCTGACTTTTGAGTAATTCGCCCATGGTCGCCTTGATTCGGTACTGAGTAAATAACTGAATGTTTTTGATCTCGGCCAGCCGACGGGAAGCGCTGAACAGCTCGTTTTCACTGTCGAGCAGATCGAGCAATGTCCGCTCGCCGAGGCTGAACTGCTTCTGATACGCGCTGCGCACACTGGCGCTGCGATCGACATATTGCTGGGCGATCGGCACCTGGGCGTTGGCGTTGTTCAGGGCATTCCAGGCCAGACCCAGTTCTTCGTTCAACACGCGCAGGGCGTTGTTGCGAATATCCAGTGCCTGGTTCGACAGGTAGGACTTGGATTCCAGATCAGCCTTGTTGCTGCCACCGGCGAACAGATTGAAGCGCATGCGCAGCATGGCCTGCCATTCATTGTTGTGACCGTTCTGGCCGTCGATATCGTTATCGGCGGTGCGACCCAATTCGGCATCGAAGCGCGGGTAGAAGCTCGACTTGGCGGCTTCGTACTGCTTCTCGGCGGCAGCGATATCGGATTCGGCGGAGCGCAGGATCGGGCTGTTTTCCAGCATCTGCGCCTGGGCTTCATTCAGGTTGGCCGGCAACAGCGCCATGAAATCGGCAGGCCGCTCCAGTTGATCGGGCATCTGGCCGACGGCGCTGAGGTAGTTGGTTTCGGCATCCGCCAGGTTGGTCTGTTCAGTAATCAGGTTGTTGCGGGCCTGGGCCATACGCGCGTCAGCCTGATCCAGGTCGGCGCCGCTACCCACGCCGCGCTGGGTGCGCAACTTGATCTGGTCAAGGATCCGTTCGTGGTTCTTCAGATTGTCTTCGGCCAGGCGCACGAATTCGCGGCGGGTCAATACATCGAGATAGACCTGAGCGACGGTCAGTCCGGTACGTTCCGAGGTGCCCAGCAAGGAATAAGCGCGAGAATTAACGGTGGCTTGTTGACGCCCCACTTCGCTGGACGTCGCAAAACCGTCAAAAACCATCTGTGACAGACGTAAACTTGACTCGCTGCGGTTCAGCGTTTCCCAGTGGTTGTTGTTACCGGCGGCACGTGTGGTGACGCTGTCGGTGCCTTCACGACCATAACCGCCCAGCAGATCGACCCTCGGCAGGTATCCACCTTTAGCGGCCTTTAACTGATAATCCGCGGCCAATCGGCTGTTAACCCCTGCCTGGATTTCCGGATGGACATCCAGCGCCTGCTGCATGGCCTGCGGGAGGCTTTGCGCCTGAACAAAGCTGGCGGCAAGGGCGAAGGGTAGAACCTTGAACAGGTGCAAACGCATAGTTGGAATTTCCCGAGACTTCTTGTCTTGAATCACTGCAGAACGTGGCGCTGCATCGGATGATGGCAACCGGAATGACCGTATGTCGGAAAGTTCAAAATCGGAACTGGATCACACGCTGTAGGACAGGTCGCCGCTTAAATATCAATGTGACATTACTGGGGCGATTGTTTAGGATGGCTCCCATAAGGTCAATAGTTTGGCATAAAGTTAATTTCGAAAAAATATAGCCAAATTATTGACGATTACCGCGTCAAAGTTATGCATCAAACATCTTAGAAAGTACGTCCAGCCCCGATCGGCGAACACGCCGAGCGGTTCATGGAGGTCAACTGAACGTGACACCCAGAGAGTCTTCAATGAGCAGTGTTGTTGCCATCGTCAAAAGCATTGTTGGTCAGGTTTTCGCGGTGTCGCCAGAAGGCATCCGCCGCGTACTCGTTGAAGGCGACCGGTTGTTGGTCGGCGATCAGGTAGACACCGGTGCCGCCGGCGCCATTACGCTCGAACTGGCTGATGGCCGCACCCTGGACCTGGGCCGCGACACTCAGTGGAGCGGCAGCGATCCGGATTCCAGCACCGACCTTGCGCAAGCCACTGCACAAGCCGCGCCATCGGTTGACGAATTGCAGCAAGCCATCGCCGCCGGCGTCGACCCGACCACTGCTCTTGAAGCCACCGCGGCCGGCCCTACGGCTGCGGGCACGGGTGGTGCTGCCGGTGGTGGCCATACCTTCGTGGCCCTGGAGGCAACCGCTGCCCGGGTCGACCCGACTATCGGCTTTCCGACTGAGGGTCTCGCCACTGCCGCGTTGGCAACCCAAGACACCACCGGCGGCCAGACTGCTGATACCAGCGCCAATGCCCTGCGCGAATCGACCCTGAGCCTGAGCGCCACGCCGACCATCACCGAGGCCGGTGGCGTGCTGGTTTACACCGCGACCCTGACCCAGGCGCCGCTGACCGACCTGACCATCACCTTGTCCAACGGCTCGGTGATCGTAATTGCGGCCGGCCAAACCACCGGCACCGTCAACGTTCCGCTGGCACCGAACGACACTGTTTATAACGATCCGACCCAGATCAACGTGACCGTCACCGGCACCACGGGCGGCAGCGGTATCGTGGTCACCCCGCCGACCGTTCCGGCCGTGACCCAGGTCACCGACACCGTCGACACCACCACCGTCACACTGTCAGCAGGCTCGACCGTCACTGAAGGTGGCCAGATCACCTACACCGCGACATTGACCAACCCGGCGCAGACGCCGGTCACCGTCACCTTGTCCAACGGTTCGACCATCACCATCGCCGCTGGCAACACCACCGGCAGCGTGAACGTTCCAACACCAGCCAACGACGTCTACAACAACGGCAGTACCGTCAGCACCACAATTACCGGCGCTACCGGCGGCAACTTCGAAAATCTGGCGCCGAACCCGACCCCGGCCGTCACCACCATTACCGATTCGCCTGATACCACCACCGTCACGCTGACGGCGGGCTCGACCGTCACCGAAGGCGGTCAGATCATTTACACCGCGACCCTGACCAACCCGGCGCAGACGCCAGTCACCGTGACTCTGTCCAACGGTTCGACCATCACCATCGCCGCTGGCAACACCACCGGCAGCGTGAACGTTCCGACGCCGGCCAATGACGTCTACAACAATGGCAACACCGTCAGCACCACGATCACCGGGACTACCGGCGGCAACTTCGAGAATCTGGTGCCGAACCCGACTCCGGCGGTCACCACCATTACCGATTCGGTCGATGACACTGGCCTGACCCTGTCCGCCACCGGCAACGTCACTGAAGGCGGCCAGATCACCTACACCGCGACCCTGACCAACCCGGCGCAGACGCCGGTCACCGTCACCTTGTCCAACGGTTCGACCATTACCATCGAAGCCGGTAAAACCACCGGCTCCGTGAACGTCGATACCTCGGCCAATGACGTCTACAACAACGGCAGCACCGTCAGCACCACGATCACTGGCGCTACCGGCGGCAACTTCGAGAATCTCGTACCGAACACCACGCCGGCAGTCACCACCATCACCGACTCGATCGACAACACCGGCCTGAGCCTCAGCGCCACCGGCACCGTCGTCGAAGGCGGCCAGATCACCTACACCGCCACCCTGACCAATCCGGCCGGCACGCCGATGACTGTGACCTTGAGCAACGGCTCGGTCATTACCATCGAAGCGGGCAAGACCACCGGCAGTGTGACTGTCGACACCGCGGCCAACGACGTCTACAACAATGGCAGCACCGTCAGCACTACGATCACCGGCACCACCGGTGGCAATTTCGAGCAACTGACCCCGAGTACCGAGCCGGCGCTCACCACCATTACCGATTCGAAAGACGACACCGGCCTGAGCCTGTCGGCGTCCACCGAAGTGGCCGAAGGTGGTCAGATTCTGTACACCGCGACCCTGACCAATCCGGCCGGTACGCCGGTCACCGTGACCTTGTCGAACGGAGCGGTGATCACCATCGCCGCCGGCGCAACCACCGGCAGCGTGAGCGTCGATGCGCCTGCCGATGATGTTTATAAAGATGCCGGCAAGGTTGAAGTGACCATCACGGACGCCGCCGGTGGCAACTTTGAGAACCTGGTGACTGACCCGGCAGCCGCGGTCACCGATGTGACTGACACCCTCGACACTTCGACGGTCAATCTGACGGCAACGTCTACTGTCGCTGAGGGCGGGACCGTGGTTTACACCGCGTCCGTAACTTCGCCTGTCACCGGTTCGCCGGTGGTTGTCACCCTGTCCAACGGCCAGGCCATCACCATTCCGGTCGGCTCGAGCAGCGGTTCTGTCGACTTCGTTGCGCCAAACGATGCACTGGCCGGTGGCAGCTCGCTGAGCGTCAAGATCGACGATGCGAAGGGCGGAAACTACGAGAAGCTGGACGTTGACAGCAAGTCGGCTGATACCTCGGTGACTGACACTGCGGACACCACCAATCTGTCGCTGACCGCCAGCGGTTCGGTGGATGAAGGCGGCCAGATCACTTACACGGCAACCCTGACCAATGCGGCCGGTACACCAGTGACCGTGACCTTGTCGAACGGCGCCGTGATCACCATTGAAGCGGGCAAAACCACCGGTTCCGTGACCGTCGATGCACCGAAGGACGACGTCTATAAAGACACCGGCACCGTTGAAGCGACCATCAAAGACGCGACCGGCGGCAACTTCGAGAACCTGGTCGCCAGCGATACACCGGCGGTGACCACCGTTAACGACACCATCGACACCAGCACCGTTTCGCTGAGTGCCACATCGAGCGTTGCCGAAGGCGGGACTGTGGTTTACACCGCTTCCGTGTCGGCGCCGGTCACCGGTTCGCCAGTGGTTGTCACCCTGTCCAACGGCCAGACCATTACCATCCCAGTCGGATCGAGCAGCGGTTCTGTCGACTTCGTTGCGCCAAACGATGCGCTGGCCGGTGGCAGCTCGCTGAGCGTCAAGATCGACGATGCCAAAGGTGGTAACTACGAGAAGCTGGATGTCGACGGCAAGTCGGCCGACACCTCGATCACCGATACCCAGGACACCACTACCCTCAGCCTTTCGGCGACTGACTCGGTCGCCGAAGGCGGTTCGATCGTTTACACCGCGACCCTGACCAACACAGCCGGGACTCCGGTCACCGTCACGTTGAGCAACGGCGCCGTGATCACCATCGCCGCCGGTGCGACCACCGGTTCTGTAACCGTCGACGCACCGAAGGACGACGTTTACAAAGACGCCGGCCAAGTTGAAGTCACCATCAAGGATGCCACGGGCGGCAACTTCGAAAACCTGGCGACCAACCCGGCGGCAGCGGTCACCGAGGTGACCGACACCCTCGATACTTCGACCGTCAACCTCACTGCGACCAGCACTGTGGCTGAAGGCGGGACCGTGGTTTACACCGCGTCCGTGACATCGCCGGTCACCGGTTCGCCGGTGATTGTCACTTTGTCCAATGGCCAGACCATCACCATTCCGGTCGGCTCGAGCAGCGCCAGCGTCAATTTCACTGCCCCGAACGATGCCCTGACTGGTGGTGGTTCGCTGAGTGTGAAAATCGACGACGCCAAGGGTGGC
>NZ_JAEKFD010000016.1:0-86532 GCF_016650735.1 Pseudomonas sp. TH37 | reverse complement strand
TGGCGTCCGATCAGACACCGCCTCTCTCAAGCCTGCCTCTCTGCTACCATGTCGCGCAATCGCCCCTGCCGTGACGACGCCAGCCAATGCCCTCTGTTTCCCGCTCTGCTTCCCAGCCTGAATTGACCGCCCTGTTCGCCTCGGTGCAACAGCACTTCCAGGACGTGATCGTGCCGCTCTGGCAAGGCCCCGGCTGGAACGCCGACATGGCATTGCCGTATGAAGCGCTGGACGCCGAGCATCAGCCGCTGCCACCGCAGCGCTACCGGGCCATGGCTTGCGCTCGGCAGCTGTACCTGTTTTCCAGCCTGATCGGCCAAGTGCCTGAGGCCGAAGAACGGGCGGCGGCACTGTTCCGCTCCTTGCAACAGCATTTCCACGATGCCGAGCATGGCGGCTGGTTCTACAGCATCGACCCGCAAGGTGCGCCGCTGGATCAGCGCAAAGACCTCTACACCCACGCCTTCATCCTGTTCGCCTGCGCCCATTACTGGGACAAGGTTCGCGAACCGCTGGTGGAGTCGGTGCTCAACGCCACGCTGGAAGTGTTGGCGCAGCGCTTCGCCACAGGCGACGGCCTGTACGAAGCCAGCCTGGACCGTGATTGGTCCTCGCTCAACTCCGGGCCGCTGCAGAATCCATTGATGCATTTGGCCGAAGCCTTCCTCGCCATCCTTTCGGTGCGCGAGGACGTTGCTGTGCAGAGCGCGCTTCTCAAGTTATGCACAGCCATGCAGAAGCGCTTCATCGATCCGCAGCACGCGGTATTGATGGAAAAGCCGCTGGGCGCTGTGGATAACTGGTTCGAGCCAGGCCATCAGTTCGAGTGGTATTTCCTGCTGGAGTCCTCACCCTTGCTGCGCGGCTCCAAATTGCATGCGTCGCTGGACCGCGCCTTTACGTTTACCGAGCAACAGGGCGTGGACCAGCAGACCGGGGCTGTGCGCGCAATGCTGGAGCTGGACGACCACCCTCGTGATGCGACCCAACGCATCTGGGCCCAGGCTGAATACCTGCGCGCTCTGACCTTGCGCCCGGGCAGAGAAGCCTCTGTGCAGCACCAATTGCAGGCGCTGCAACAGCGCTTTTTGCATGCGGGCGGCTGGTATGAGTGTCGCGATGAACAGGGCGAAGTGAGCCGCAAGGACATGCCTTCGACCACGCCTTATCATTTGGCGACCTGTTATCGCGGGTTGGTCAAATATCTTAGCTGACTGATAGATAGCTATCGCGGGCAAGCCCGCTCCCACAGGGTTTGTGTCGTTCGCGAAATAGCGAGTCAACACAAACCCTGTGGGAGCGTGGCTTGCCCGCGATGGCCGTTACGCGGTCTTAAGCCTTCGTATTACGCTCAATGGCAAACCCGCTCCAGGTCTGGCTCACCGGCATCAGCTCGAGGCTGTTGATGTTGATGTGGGCCGGTGCGTTGAGCACCCAGAAAATAGTCTCGGCAATGTCTTGCGGCTGGATCGGCTCGGCACCGGCGTAAGTGGCGTTGTAACGCTCCTGGTCACCGGCGAAACGCACCAGCGAGAACTCGCTCTCACACAGGCCCGGCTCGATGTTGCTGACCCGCACGCCCGTACCTTGCAGGTCGCAACGCAGGTTCAGGGAGAACTGTTTGACGAACGCCTTGCTCGCGCCATACACGTGGCTGCCCGGGTACGGGTAGTTGCCGGCGATGGAACCGAGGTTGACGATGCCGGCGCCACGACCGTGAGCGATCAAACGCGGCAACAACAGGCGAGTGCTGTACATCAGGCCTTTGATGTTGGTGTCGACCATGGTGTCCCAATCGTCAAGATCGCACTTGGGGGCCGGGTCCACGCCCAAGGCCAGGCCTGCGTTGTTGATCAGCCCGCGCAGCTTGGCGAAGGATGGCGGCAGGTTGGCAATCGCCTCCTCCATGGCCTTGCGATCGCGTACGTCGAGCACCAGGCCATGAACCTCGGTCTGCTTCGACAACTCGGCGCACAGGGCATTGAGGCGCTCTTCACGACGACCTGTCAGCACCAGTTTCCAGCCGGCTTCGGCAAAACGACGGGCACAGGCTTCACCAAAACCGGAGGTCGCGCCGGTAATAAACAGGGTGTTGGACATCGTGTTCTCCTTGCTTCGGCTGATCGACAGCCCTTGGAATAGAAAATCAGTTGCCAGCATGCCCGGCCTTGTCCACAGCGGCAACCTTCGCAAAAACCGTACAAAAAACAATCAACACCGGCAACGCCATATGCACTGTGGCTTGCAGCCATGTACGCGCACCTTATCCACAGGCCGGTCCACAGTTTCCGGGGGCAAGTGCAAAAGCTGCAAGCCGCTGTCCACAAGGCTTTGCGGGCAGATTAGAAAGTTTTTTGCTTGACCCTCGGGTGCCTGCTGTGTAACCCCGGGCAATTTGCACGACCGGGCGGTCAAACCGACGGTGGCTCCAAGCCAGTAACTACGGCCCTCAGCCGACTCTTTCCAGAGTTTAACCACAGACTTATCCACAGGCTTGTGCACCTCGATTCGCACCGTGTTTGCCCCGAACAAAAAGGTTGACAAAGCCGGCTCGAGGTCCAGCAAAAACACCTGATCAAAAAACAACCATATCTCTACAAGCCACGGATTCAAAGGCTTGCAGCCAGCTACTCCCACGTTATTCACAGCCAGCTCCACAGCAAACGGGGACAAGTCAAAACCGTGATAAAACAGCAATTTGCAGCGGCTTTATGTCGCGCTTTGAGAGGTCGTGAATATTGTTTTCCACAATTTCCCTTTACCTCAAAGCACCATCCTGTGTAGGAGCTGCCGAAGGCTGCGATCTTTTCCACAGACACCTCAAAGCAAGATCAAAAGATCGCAGCCTTCGGCAGCTCCTACGGGGATTCTGCGGGCATAAAAAAACGCCCTGACGTTGAGTGCGTCAGGGCGTTATTTGGGCTCTTCAGTTTAGTGGCCGCCGAGATAGGCGTTGCGCACCTCATCATTCACCAGCAGCTCCTTGCCGGTGCCGCTGAGGCGGATCTCGCCGTTGACCATCACGTACGCCCGGTCCGACAGTTTGAGGGCGTGGTTGGCGTTCTGCTCCACCAGGAAGATGGTCATGCCGGTGCTGGCCAGTTCCCGCAGGGTCGCGAAGATCTGTTTCACCACAATCGGCGCCAGCCCCAGGCTCGGCTCGTCGAGCAGCAACAGCTTCGGCCGGCTCATGAGCGCCCGGGCGATGGCGAGCATTTGTTGCTCGCCGCCGGACATGGTCATGGCGCGTTGGGTGCGTCGCTCTTCGAGCCGTGGAAACAACTCGAACATGCGCTGCATGTCTTCCTTGGCGTACTTGTCACCGATTGGAATCGTACCCATCAACAGGTTTTCCTCGACGGTCATGTCAGGGAACACCCGCCGACCTTCCGGCGATTGAGCGATACCGTTGGACGCGATGTAGTGGGACGACTTGTGCGTGATATTCACACCCTGATAGATGATTTGCCCGTCAGCGGCCCGCGGCTGGCCGAAGATCGACATCAACAGGGTCGATTTGCCGGCCCCGTTGGAGCCGATCAGGCTGACGGTTTCGCCTTCATTGATGTGCAACGAAACTTTCTTCAGGGCCTGAATCGGCCCGTAGAACACGTCCAGATCCTTGAGTTCGAGGATGGGTGCACTCATACCACTTCCTCTTCTTCGGCGCCCAGGTAGGCGGCAATCACTTTCGGATCGTGTCGAATCGCTTCAGGCCCGCCCTCGGCGATGACAACGCCGTGGTCCAGCACCACGATGTGGTCGGAAATACTCATTACCATGCCCATGTCGTGTTCGATCAGCACCACGGTCAGATCGTGCTCGTCGCGCAGCAGCCGGATCATCGCGCTCAGCGTTTCGGTTTCCTGAGGGTTGAGGCCGGCGGCCGGTTCGTCGAGGCAGATAATCTGCGGCCGGGTACACATGGCCCGGGCGATCTCCAGACGGCGTTGCTGACCGTAGGACAGTTCACCGGCCAGGCGGTTGGCGCAGTCCACCAGATCCACCACTTCCAGCCAGTAGAAGGCGTGGTCCAGCGCATCGCTTTCGGCTTTGCGGTAACTCTTGGTGTTGAGGATGCCCGAAAGCAGGTTGCGGTTGACCCACATGTGCTGGGCCACCAGCAGGTTTTCCAGCACCGACATTTCCTTGAACAGGCGAATGTTCTGGAAAGTACGCGCCAGACCGGCACGGTTGATCAGGTGCGTGCCACCAAACATTTTGTAGTGGAGCCGGCCGATGAAGCTTTTCGGCGAAACGAAATCGATGGCCTTGAACGGTTCCCCGAGCATTTTGATGACGTCGGTTTTCACACCACGGGCATTGAGTTCGATATGCCCGCCGGACGCTTTATAGAACCCGGTCAGGCAGTTGAACACCGTGGTCTTGCCCGCACCGTTGGGGCCGATCAACGCAAAAATCGAGTTGCGTTTGACTTGCAGGCTCACGTTACTAAGGGCTTTGATGCCGCCAAAGTGCATCATCAGATTTTCGACCGAGAGAACGATTTCTTCGCTCATGGCGCCACTCCTTTACGTGGGGTCACACCGGTGCGGCTGATCCTAATCAGGCCGCGCGGTCGCCAGATCATCATCAACACCATCAGGATGCCGAACAGCAGCACGCGATATTCAGCGAAGCCGCGCAGCAGTTCCGGGGCAACGGTCAGCACGAACGCCGCAATCACCACGCCGATGGTCGAACCCATGCCGCCGAGTACCACGATGGCGAGGATCAGTGCCGATTCGAAGAAGGTGAATGAGGTCGGGTTGACGAAACCCTGATAAGTGGCGAAGAACACACCGGCCAAACCGGCCGTCGATGCACCAATGGTGAACGCCGACAGCTTGACCAGTACGTGATTCAGACCCATGGAACGGCAGGCAATTTCGTCTTCACGCAAGGCTTCCCACGCGCGACCGACCGGCATGCGGGTCAGACGGTGCTTGACGTACAGCACGCCCAGTACCACCAGGAACAACACCGCGTATATGAAGTAGTACTTCACGTCCGGGTTATAGGCGATGCCAAAGAACTCATGGAACGGGACGCCCCCCTCCTTCGCTCTTTTGCCGAACTCGAGGCCGAAGAACGTCGGCAACGGAGCCGCCATACCGTTCGGGCCGCCAGTCAGGGACAGCCAGTTGTTGAGGATCAACCGGATGATTTCACCGAACCCCAGGGTCACGATCGCCAGGTAATCACCGTGCAGACGCAGCACCGGGAAACCCAGGATGCAACCGGCCAACCCGGCAGTGATTGCCGCCAGCGGCAGCACCGTCCAGAAACCCAGCCCCAGGTATTGATAACCGAGCGCCAGCCCATAGGCACCGATGGCGTAGAACGCCACGTAACCCAGGTCGAGCAGGCCGGCCAGGCCGACCACGATGTTCAGCCCCAGGCCCAGCAACACGTAGATCAGCCCGAGGATGACCACGCCCAGCAGGTAGGAGTTGGAGAAAAACGGGAACACCACGGCGATAACGATCATCACCGGGATGATCCAGCGCAAGCGGGATTTGTAATCAGGCGGCAGTACATGAACCCCGGAGCCGGTACTTTCAAAACCTTCAAGAATTCTCAGGCCCTTGGGGGTTTGCAGGAACAGGCTCAAGGCAAAGCGGCCGGCCATGACGATGGCGACAATCCATGCCACCCGGGTCGCTTCCAGGTTGAAGCCGTAGCCGTCGAGGACTACGCCGACAATCGGGCCGAACACAATCAGGGCCACCAGGCCGGCAAGAATCGCGTCAACCAGGCTTCTTTTGAGATCAATGGTTTTTTTAGTGGTTGAAGACATCGCTTACACCTTCGACACAAGAGGACGGCCGAGCAGGCCTTGAGGCCGAAAGACCAGAACGAGAACGAGCAGCGAGAAGCTGAAAACGTCTTTGTAGTCCGAGTTGACCAATCCTGAGAACAGCGACTCGGAGATCCCGAGAATGATCCCGCCGAGCATCGCCCCGGGCAGCGAGCCGATCCCACCAAGCACCGCGGCGGTGAACGCCTTGATGCCAATGATGAAGCCCGCGTAGAAGTCGAATGTGCCGTAGTTCATGGTGATCAGCACGCCGGCCAACGCCGCCATCGCGGCACCAATGATGAACACGTAGGAAATGACGCGATCGGTGTTGATCCCCAGGATCGAGGCCATCTTGCGGTCTTGCTGGGTCGCGCGGCACATACGGCCGAGCTTGGTGTACTTGATGACGTAGGTCAGCAGGGCCATCCCGACAAACGCTGCGACCAGAATGAAGATCTTGGTGTAGGTAAGCTGGACGAAGCCGGTCCCGACTTCAACGCGCCATGCACCGGTCAGCAGTGTCGGTACGCCTTGTTGACGGGCCCCTTGGGAAATCTGTGCATAGTTTTGCAGGATCAGCGAAATACCGATGGCGCTGATCAGCGGTGCCAGTCGGGTGGAGTTGCGCAGCGGTTTGTAGGCGACGCGCTCGATGACCCAGCCATACACCGCCGTGACGATGATGGTGAAGACCAGTGTGCCAAGCATCAGCAAGGGGAAGGATTCAATACCGAAGTATGCCAGCAGAGCCAGACTGATTGCCGCGAGGTAAGCGGAAATCATGTAAACCTCGCCGTGGGCGAAGTTGATCATGCCGATGATGCCATAGACCATTGTGTAGCCGATGGCGATCAGGCCATAGACCGACCCGAGGGTCAGGCCGTTGACCAGTTGCTGCAGGAAAATACCATCCATAACGCAATCTCACGCATTTGAGAGGCTGCACAAAAACCGGGTGCGCCAGACCGGGGTTCAGCCGCCGACGCAACACGGTTGTATGCAGCTCTACGAGAAAAGACAGGTACAGCACGGACATGTTCTTTGATTACCCGGCGCACAAGACGCCGGGCAATCAGCCAGTCATATCACTTCTGTTTTTCCAGCTGGTGGTATTTGCCATCCTTATCCCACTGGTAAACCACGTAGTCGGAGACTTTCAGGTCGCCCTTGGCGTCCCAGGTCTTCTCGCCCATCACGGTTTTGACCGGATTTTTCTTCAGCCACTCGGCGGCTTTCTCGCCATTGTTGGATTTGGAGCCATTGAAGGCTGCAGCCAGAGCCTGGACCGAAGCATAGGCGTACAGGGTGTAGCCTTCAGGCTCGGTGCCTTTCTTGCGGAACTCGTCCACTACAGTCTTGCTGTCTGGCAGCAGGCGTGGGTCGGCACCAAAGGTCATCAGCACGCCGTCAACGAATTGCGGACCGCCAGCGGTGGTCACCAGTTCGTCGGTTACGATACCGTCATCGGACATGAACTTGACGTCTTTGAGACCTTGCTCACGCAGTTGACGAACCAGAGGACCGGCTTCCGGGTGCAGGCCACCGAAGTAAACGACGTCGGCGCCAGCGCCGCGGATTTTGGTGACGATGGTGCTGAAATCTTTTTCGCCACGGGTCAGGCCTTCGTACAGGACCGGCGTCACGCCACGCTTGGCCAACTGAGCCTTGGTAGCATCCGCCAGACCTTGACCGTAGGTGTCCTTGTCGTGCAGAACCACGACTTTCTTGCCCTTGAGCACGTCGACGATGTAATCGCCGGCCACAATGCCTTGCTGGTCGTCACGCCCGCACATACGGAACATGGCACTCAGGCCGCGCTCGGTAACAGCCGGGTTGGTGGAACCTGGAGTGATCGCGATGATGCCTGCTTCGTCGTAGATCTCGGAGGCCGGGATGGTCGATGAGGAGCAGAAGTGACCGACTACGCCAGCGACTTTCTGGTTGGTCAGGTCCTTGGCGACCGTCACAGCCTGTTTCGGTTCGCAGGCGTCATCGCCTTTGACCAGTACGATTTTTTCCCCGTTGACACCGCCAGAGGCGTTGACTGCATCAGCCGCTGCCTGCGCACCCTTCATGTACTGCTCGCCAAATGCCGCGTTGGCGCCCGTCATTGGACCCGCTACGCCGATCTTGATGTCAGCCTGAGCAAACGCAGAAACACCCAACGCAGTTGCCACTGCGAGGGCCAGAAAGCCTTTCTTGTAAAACGTCTGGGACATGAGGTGGTGCTCCAAGGTTTTTTTTAGTTGGCACTGCGACTTCACTGAATGCTCAGAGCAAGGGCCGTGCCATCGGTTTTTTATTCTGGGAAAAGTCGCTGCCTTATTGTTTTTTCGACTGTTTCGGGCCCATTTTCATTGGGCGTGCAACCGTCTAAACCGCGGGAGGTGAAACCATTTATTTTTAAAGGCGCAACCCACGCGCGCCATCATTGCAACCGCAGCGCCAAACGATGTGCAACCAGCCTGTAACAGCTCGCGTCACCGAACTGCACACTGCTGGTGCGCAACTGCTACAACCCGCACCATTACAGGCTAGCCGCTTCGCTGAAAAGCGCCGCTTCCAGCAACATATTTCAACAATCAGATGACGATCCGCAGGCACTGGCCCGCGTGATACAACGAAAATCCGGCCTCATACAGGCAGCTTCTCAGCCCCACACCTGCCAATGGCTGCATGGGCGCGAAGGGAATCGGCAGGGCTTGAGGATCTCCATTACACAAATAATCGGCAAAGGCTTTGCCGACCACTGTACCGGTCGTCACGCCTCGACCGTTGTAGCCGGTGACGGCCACCAGACCCGGTGCCGGCTCGAACAGGCGCATCAAATGATCCGGGGTGAAGGCGATGCAACCGGTCCAGGTGCATTCCCACTCCACCGGTTTCAGGTACGGGAAGTAATGCTGCTGAACCCGGTCGGCCCAGGCTTTCAGGAACCAGGTCGGTTTCTGGTTGCCGTTGCCGAGACTGCCGAGCAACAGACGACCGTCCTTGTCCCGCCGAATACTACTGAGCACCTGCCGGGTGTCCCAAGAACCCTGGCCGCCGGGAAGAATCTGTTGCGCGGCGTCTTCGGTCAGCGGCACCGAGGCCACTTGATAGTAATAACCGGGGAAGAAATTGCGCCGCAGCTCCGTCCAGTCACCTTCGGTATAAGCGTTGGAGGCGATGACCACCTGCTCGGCCAGCACCGAGCCTTGGGCGGTTTGCACCGACCAGCGCTGGCCCTGACGTTCAAGTCGGGTCACCGGGGAATGATCGAATAGCTGACCGCCGAGGCTGATGGCCGCGTTGGCCAGCCCCGTGGTGTAGGCCATCGGGTTGAGTGTGCCGGCACGCCGATCAAGCAACGCGGCGGCGATTTTTTTGGTGCCCGTTGCTTGTTCGCAGGCTTGACCGGTCAACAGCTCAACCGGTGCGCCACGACGTTTCCATTGTTCTTCGCGACTGCGCAGATCCGCTTCACCACGCGCGTTGTGCGCCATGTGCAGCGTGCCTTCGCGGCGTAACTGGCAATCGATGTTGTATTTGTCGACCAGGCTGAACACCAGAGACGGCGCCGCACCCAGCATGCGGTTGAGTTGACTGCCAACCGACTCGCCGAAACCGGCTTCGATTTCATCCGGTGGAATCCACATCCCGGCGTTGACCAGCCCGACGTTACGCCCCGAACCGCCATGCCCGGCGCGATGCGCTTCCAGCACACAGACACTTTTACCCTGTTCCAGCAGATGCACCGCCGCCGACAGACCGGTGAAACCGGCACCGATGACGCAGACATCCACCCTGACTTCGCCCTGGAGCAACCCGTTGTCGGGCCTTTGCGGCGTCAGTTTTTCCCACAGACACTCTTCGCGTAACGGCATTGCCAGACTCCAACAGAAACCTAACCAACACACCATTCAATGTGGAAAATTCTATGTGGTGAGGGGGCTTGTCGGAACGCCGCATCGCCCCGTTCGGCTGCGAAACAGTCGTAAAATGCCGGGGCCGCTTCGCGCCCCAACGGGGGCAAGCCCCCTCGCCACATAGCTCGCTCCCACAGGGGATCACTGCTTGACTCAACCTCAGTCGAACGTAATCCCCTGAGCCAACGGCAATTCCAGCGAATAGTTCACGGTATTGGTCTGACGGCGCATGTACCCGCGCCATGCATCCGAACCGGATTCACGACCACCGCCCGTTTCCTTCTCGCCGCCAAACGCGCCGCCGATCTCTGCGCCGCTCGGGCCGATGTTGACGTTGGCGATGCCGCAATCGCTGCCCACAGCGGACATGAACTGCTCGGCTTCACGCACATCAGTGGTGAAGATGCACGACGACAGGCCTTGTGGCACGGCGTTGTTCAGGCGCAGCGCCTCTTCAAAATCGTTGTAACCGATCACGTACAGAATCGGTGCGAAGGTTTCGCTGCACACCACATCGCTCTGCTCCGGCATTTCGACGATGGCGGGCGAAACGTAGTAAGCGTTGGGGAATTTATCTTCCAGCTGACGCTTGCCGCCGAATACGCGGCCGCCTTCGCTCAAGGCCTGCTCCAGCGCGTCCTGCATGTTTTCGAAGCTGTGTTTGTCGATCAGCGGCCCGACCAGATTGCCTTCCAGCGGATGGCCGATGCGCACCTTGGAGTAAGCGGCTTTGAGGCGGGTGATGATTTCTTCCTTCACCGACTCATGGGCGATCAGGCGACGCAACGTGGTGCAACGCTGTCCGGCAGTGCCGACGGCGCTGAACAGAATCGCCCGTACGGCCATGTCCAGATCGGCGCTCGGGCCGAGGATCATCGCGTTGTTGCCGCCCAGCTCGAGAATGCTGCGGGCAAAACGTGCAGCGATTTTCGGCGCCACTTCGCGGCCCATGCGGGTGCTGCCGGTAGCGCTGACCAGCGCGACACGCGGGTCATCGACCAAGGCTTCGCCAGCATCGCGACCACCGATGATCACTTGGCTCAGGTGCGGTGGGGCGTCGCTGAAATTCTTCAAGACGCGGTCGAACAACGCTTGGCAGGCCAACGCGGTCAGCGGGGTTTTCTCCGACGGTTTCCAGATCACCGGGTTGCCGCAGACCAGCGCCAGCGTCGCGTTCCAGGCCCAAACGGCGACCGGGAAGTTGAACGCACTGATCACGCCGACGACGCCCAGCGGGTGCCAGGTTTCGCGCATGTGGTGGCCAGGACGCTCGGAGGCGATGGTCAAACCGTACAGCTGACGGGACAGACCGACCGCGAAGTCGCAGATGTCGATCATTTCCTGAACTTCACCCAAACCTTCCTGAGTGATCTTGCCAGCTTCCCAGGACACCAGCTCACCGAGGTCGGCTTTGTACTCGCGCAGGATGTCGCCCAATTGGCGCACCAATTCGCCACGGCGCGGCGCCGGAACCTTGCGCCACAGTTCGAACGCATGATCTGCGCGACTGATGTGCTGCTCGACTTCAGCGGCGCCTTCCCAGTTCACGGCAGCGATACGGCTGCCATCGATAGGCGAATGCACCGGCACTTTGCCGTTCTGATACAGGGCCGGGTTCACACCAAGACGATCAAGCAATGCGGCAACCATGGGTCACTCCTCAAGCAAAAAACAGAAGACGTTCAGCCGGATTTATTCGACTGATCAGACCTGTAGTTTTAGCTCTCTGGAGGTTACCCAACAAACGACCTTTAAGAGAGATATCATTCCGTTTATTCATGCTGCGAATCTGCCGGTAAAAAAGAGCATAGAGAAACAAGAAAAAGGACCACCCATGCTGAATAAACGCTACTTGCCGTCGATCACCGCGTTGCAGTGCTTCGAGGCCGTGACCCGGCATTTGAGCTTCACCCGTGCCGCCGAAGAGCTGAACCTGACGCAGAGCGCCGTGAGCAAACAGGTCGCGCAACTCGAAGAATTGCTGCAACACCTGTTGTTCCGCCGGGTGCGTCGACGCCTGCAAATGACCCCCGCCGGCGATTTGTACCTGGTGGAGGTACGAAAAATCCTCACCCAAGTCGAAATGTCGACCCATTACCTGCGCTCCTACGGCGGTGATACCGAAGTCTTGCGCGTCTCGACGCCTCCGACCTTCGGTGCGCGCTGGCTGGTGCCGCGCTTGAAAGGCTGGCGCCTGCGACATCCGTCGATCCATCTGGACCTGTGCAGCGAGCAAGAAGCCGATGATCTGCTGCAAGGTCGCAGCGACCTGGCGTTCTACTTTGGCCAAGGCTCTCGGCCCGGCACCGAATGCCTGAAGCTGTTTGGCGAGGAACTGGTACCGGTCTGCGCGCCGGGCAGCCTGCCGGACACACCGTTCACCGACCCCACGCAACTCACCGACCTGGTCCTGCTGCAAAATGCTTCCCGGCCTCAGGCCTGGCACGACTGGTTCGACAGCCAGGGCTACCACACCGAACACAGCTACCACGGCCCGCGTTTCGAAACCTTCTACATGTGCATTCGCGCCGCCCAGGTCGGCTGCGGCGTAGCGCTGCTGCCGAAGTTTCTGGTGGAGGAGGAATTGGCCGACGGCAAACTGGTCATTCCCTGGAAGCATGCGATGCCCAGCACCGACGCCTATTACCTGGCGTATCCGGAGCATTCGGCGGAAGTACCCAAGGTGCGGGATTTTGTGAAGTGGATGCTGGAGCAGATAGATAGTCCCACATCTAACGATTAACTCTGTGTAGGAGGCAATTCGCGCTGATACAAAAATCGCTGGCAATACCTGCCGCTGATATGCGCCACTAGCCCCATTCATTGAAACAGCTGCAACGTCGCTGCCACGGGCCGCGGCCAGCCTGGAGACCCCTTATGAGCGAGAGTGTGTTTGCCGATCGCATCGTGCAGAACCTGCTCGACACCGACTTCTACAAACTGACGATGATGCAGGCGGTGCTGCACAACTACCCTAATGTGGAAGTCGAATGGGAGTTTCGTTGCCGTAACAGTGAGGATTTGCGCCCGTACCTGGCGGAGATCCGTTTCCAGATCGAGCGCCTGGCCGAGTTGAGCCTGAGTGCCGATCAGTTGAGTTTCCTGGAACGCATCAGCTTTCTGAAACCGGATTTCCTGCGTTTTCTCGGGCTGTTCCGCTTCAACCTGCGCTATATCCACACCGGCATTGAAAACGGCGAGTTGTTCATCCGTCTGCGCGGGCCGTGGCTGCACGTGATTCTGTTCGAAGTGCCGCTGCTGGCCATGGTCAGCGAAGTACGCAACCGCTATCGCTACCGGGAAATCATTCTGGAACAGGCCCGCGAACAGCTCTATCGCAAGTTCGACTGGCTGACCGCCAACGCCAGCGCGGACGAATTGTCCGAGTTGCAAGTAGCCGATTTCGGTACCCGCCGTCGCTTCTCGTACCGTGTACAAGAAGAAGTGGTGAACGTGCTCAAGCATGACTTCCCCGGTCGCTTCGTCGGTACCAGCAACGTGCACTTGTCCCGGGAGCTGGACATGAAGCCGCTGGGCACCATGGCCCACGAATGGATCATGGCCCACCAGCAACTCGGTCCGCGGCTGATCGACAGCCAGATTGCCGCCCTCGACTGTTGGGTCCGAGAATACCGGGGATTGCTGGGAATCGCCCTGACCGACTGCATCACCTCCGATGCCTTCCTCAACGATTTCGACCTGTTCTTTGCCAAGCTCTTCGACGGCTTGCGCCACGATTCCGGTGACCCGGTGCAGTGGGCGGAAAAAGCCATCGCCCACTATCACAAGCTTGGCATCGACCCGATGAGCAAGACCCTGGTGTTTTCCGACAGTCTGACGCTGCCCAAGTCTCTGGAGATTTTTCGGGCATTGCACGGTCGGATCAATGTCAGCTTCGGCATCGGCACCAACCTGACCTGCGATATTCCGGGTGTCGAACCGATGAGCATCGTGCTTAAAATGACGGCCTGCAACGGCCAGCCGGTGGCCAAGATTTCTGATGAGCCTGGCAAGACTCACTGCAAAGACCCGAATTTCGTCGCCTATTTGCGACATGTTTTCCAAGTACCTGCCGCCATTTCCAGCCCATCTAGCAAGGAGTGAATTCATGCAAGCCGTACAGCGTGAGATTGCTGAACAGCTCAAGGTCCAACCGCCCTTCGCGGACCAACTCGCCCTCGAGGCTGAAGTTGCCCGGCGGATTACCTTCATTCAGGACTGCCTGGTCAATGCCGGGCTCAAGACGTTGGTGCTGGGCATCAGCGGCGGCGTCGACTCCCTGACCGCTGGCCTGCTGGCCCAGCGCGCCATGCGTGAACTGCGCGAGCGCACTGGTGATGCCAGATACAAGTTCATCGCCGTGCGCCTGCCTTATGGCGTCCAGTTCGACGAACATGATGCCCAGGCCTCAGTGGACTTCATTGCCCCCGATGAGCGCCACACCGTAAACATCGGCCCGGCGGTCAAATCCCTGGCCAGCGAAGTGGCGGCCTTCGAGGGCAAGGAGGCGGTGCAGAAGGATTTCGTGCTGGGCAACACCAAGGCGCGGATGCGCATGGTCGCGCAATACACCATCGCTGGGGCGGCTCACGGCCTGGTGATCGGCACCGATCACGCGGCAGAAGCGGTAATGGGCTTCTTCACCAAGTTCGGCGACGGCGCCTGCGACCTCGCACCGCTGAGCGGCCTGGTGAAAAATCAGGTCCGAGCGATTGCCCGCAGCTTCGGCGCGCCGGAGTCGCTGGTGGAAAAAATCCCGACCGCCGACCTCGAAGACCTGTCGCCGGGCAAACCGGACGAAGCGTCCCACGGCGTGACCTACGCCGAGATCGACGCATTCCTGCACGGCGAGCCGGTGCGTGAGGAAGCGTTCAAGATCATCTGCGACACGTACAAAAAGACCCAGCACAAGCGCGTGATGCCGTTTGCGCCGTGAGGACTTTGGTGCCTGTGCTGACGCCTTCGCGGGCAAGCCTCGCTCCTACAGATTTTGTGTCGGTCGCCGGTAATGGGCACGACGCAAATCCTGTGGGAGCGTGGCTTGCCCGCGAAGAACGATGACGACGGTCAACCGTCAGACACAAAAAAAGCGTCCCTGGCGGACGCTTTTTTTATGCGCTTGATTCGATTACTTCAGAGTAACCGTACCTTTCATCATCGAGATGTGGCCCGGGAACGAGCAGAAGAAACCGTACTTTTCAGCAGCATTGAGCTTCGACACGTCGAAAGTCACCGAGTCGGTTTCCTTCGCGCCGATGACTTTGGTGTGAGCGATGACGCGAGCATCACCCTCTTTCAGGTAGTTCTTGTCGATACCTGCCGCCAGGCCGTCGGTGGCGATCGGCTGCATGTCGGCTTCTTTGCTCAGCACCCAGTTATGACCCATGACGTTTTTTGGCAGGCTGCCAGAATGTTTCAGCTCCACGGTGAACGTCTTGCAGCTCTTGTCGATGGTGATGTCCTTGGTATCGAAGGACATCTGGTCAGTGGAGTCGACAGTGACCTTGCATTCCGCAGCCATCAATTGGCTGCTGGCCAGTGTCAGCAGGGATACCGCAACAAGTTTGGCAAACATGGTGAATCTCCAAGGCAGGGTTAACAAAAGTGCTAATGGACAGAAGACTGCCTGAAATCTTCGCAAGTTCCTATGACCTGAATCAAAAATTGTATACAACTTTCGGGCTATGACACTCATCGAAACAATCTACCAGCCAGACGTCTGGCACGGCCCTATCATCAGGACCGTCATCTCTCATCTGGAGCGCCTGTCATGTCTTTCAACAGTTTATTGAGCAGTTTGCTCGCCGCTTATGCCTGTGGCGCCAGCGGTACCTGTGAAACACCTGAACACGAGGTTTAACCCTTGGAACGAGGCAAGCCTGCCTTTACTCTGTGGCCCTGATGACCATGGAGTAAGGCATGTCTTTAGCGTCCGTTTGTGTATTTTGCGGTGCCAGCACTGGCACTGACCCGGCTTATCGTGAAGCGGCTGTCGCCCTGGGGCGAGCATTGGCCGAGCGCAAGCTGACTCTGGTCTATGGCGGCGGCGCCGTCGGGCTGATGGGGATCGTTGCCGATGCCGCGCTGGCGGCCGGCGGTGAAGTGATCGGGATCATCCCGCAGAGCCTCAAAGACAAGGAAATCGGCCACAGCGGCCTGACTCGCCTGGAAGTGGTCGACGGCATGCATGCACGCAAGGCGCGAATGGCCGAGCTCAGCGATGCCTTCATTGCTCTGCCCGGCGGCCTGGGCACACTGGAAGAGCTGTTCGAAGTCTGGACCTGGGGTCAGCTCGGCTATCACGGGAAACCGCTGGGTTTGCTGGAAGTAAACGGTTTCTACAGCAAGTTGACGTCTTTTCTTGATCATATCGTCGGCGAAGGCTTCGTTCGCGAAGCGCACCGTGACATGCTGCAAATGAGCGAATCGCCGCAAACCCTGCTCGATGCACTGGACGCCTGGCAACCCTCGGTACCGCCAAAATGGACCGAGCAAAAACCCAGCTAACGGCTCGGCATCGATACAGGGCAGAATATGCGCCGCTCAACCTCACCTTCGACCCCAGAGGATCGCCCATGGCTAAACCTAATTATTCCTTCGCCAAACGTCAGAGAGACTTGGCCAAGGAGCAGAAGAAAGAGGAAAAGCTTCAGCGCAAGAAAGCTACAGCTGAAGAAGAAGCAGCAGCACTGAACCCGGATACCGAAGGCGAAGTGGCTACAGACGAAACTGAAGCACCGAAAGATCAGGCGCCCGACGCCTGAGACCCTCAGGGCCCGATGATCTGATCAGGCCCACCGGATCTGTGTCCAGGGTCAGCAACGATGTTGCTGACCCTCACAGGCCAATCTGAAATCCCTCTCTAAAAAATTGCACATTCCCTGTGGGAGCGGGCTTGCTCGCGAAAGCGGCGGCACATCCAACATCTATGTGGCCGACTGGCCGCTATCGCGAGCAGGCTCGCTCCCACAATTTGATCTCAGTTACTCCAATGGCATTACTGTGACCCGTACCTCGGGGTCGTGGCTGCCACCGCCCAGGATCACTCCACGCAACGGCGACACATCGGAAAAATCCCGGCCCCAGGCCAGGGTGATGTGCTCCAGCGCCGGTTGCACATTGTTGGTCGGGTCGAAATCCACCCAACCCAGCACCGGGCAAAATACCGACACCCAGGCATGGGACGCATCGGCGCCTATCAGCCGTGGCTGGCCCGGTGGTGGCTGGGTCAGCAAGTAGCCGCTGATATACCGCGCCGCTAATCCACGGGAGCGCACACAAGCAAGCATCAAGTGCGCAAAGTCCTGGCAAACGCCGCGCCGCCTCTCCAGCACTTCCACCAGCGGCGTCGCCACTTGGGTCGCTTCGGCGTCGAAGGTGAATTCGCTGAAGATTTTCTCCATCAACGCCTGAACCCCCAGCAGCAATGGCCGGCCAGGAGAAAAGCAACTTTCCGAGAACTCGACGAAGTTGCGCTTCAAATGCACGTAAGGCGATTCGAACCGATAACGGCACGCTTCAAGTATCTCGGATGACAGCGGCTGACTGCTGTAGGTCAGCGCATTGCAAGTTTCTTCCCAGGCTGGCGATTGATTGAAGTCCAACGATGGTCGGGCCAGCACTTCGACCGTCAGGCTGGCGTTGACCAGCAACTCATCGTGCGGCCGCTCGAATGCCAGCCGGGTCAGCGGATTACCAAACACGTCCAGCTCATCCCGGCGCGAGGTCGGATCGGGACTGATCTGCAATTGCTGATCGGTGCAGCGCTGCCAAACGCAAGCCCGCGGCCACAGATGCGCCAATTGCTGGGCCAGGGATACCGGGCTGTCATAGTGATAATGGGTGTCGTGGAAAATCTGGTAATGGGCATTCATCAGACGGACACCGTACGTTGGCTGACATCATCGACATGGGCGAAATGGCGCAAGGCCAGGCGATCCGATACTTGTCCGCTGGCATCGGCGATCTCCTGCAACAGATCGGCCAGCCCCTCTATGGCGGCGCGAACACTGGCCTCGCCAAACAGTGAGTTTTCCAGGCAACCCAGATCGAAGCGCGCCAGCCGCTCCACCAACTGCGGCAGACCTGTTTCGCGCGGCGCACCAAAGTCATCGTTCAAGCGCTTCAACGTGCGGGTCACCAGTTTCAACTGGAACAACACCGCGTGAGGGTTCTGCTCGTCGAGCAACAACAGGTCCAGCACCGGGATCAATTGCGCCACCGCCAGATACCGCGAGCGGTAGGTGATGCTGCTGTTGCCCAACTCCAGCAGCCACTCCAGCCCGGCCTGATCGAAAGTCCCGGCGCCACGCAGAAACGCCGCCAGGCTGCCGCTGAGAAATTGCAGCCGCTCGATCCGTCGTCCGATCATCAGGAAACGCCAGCCTTCGTCCCGGGTCATGTCGTCGAGGGCAAAACCGGACAGCGCCGCCAGCGACATCACCAATCGGTTGAGGAAATCCAGCAGCTCGCCGAAATCCGGTTCTTCGGTTTCCAGTTCCATGGCTTCGCGCTGCAATTCCACCAGCGCTTGCCAGTTCTCTCGCGAGAGCTTCCCGCGTACTTGCGACGCCGCCCACTGCAAGCGTTGCAGATTGGAGCGCAGGCTGAACGGCCAATCATCACCGAGCAGCGCAGCCAACAATCGCTCTGGCAACTCGCCCTCCTCCGGCAACAGATTCAGACGCTCACCGAGATCGACTGCCGCCTCCAGGGCTTGCGGGTCATCGCCATCGACATAGCGCGCGAGCATGATGCGCAGCAGCCGCGCGCTGTCATCGCAGCGCTCGCAGTAACGGCCGAACCAGAACAGGTTCTCGACCACCCGTGATGGCAGATACGGATCGCGTCGCACCAGATCGTGAACGCCAATATTGCGCTGGGCTTTCCATTGTTCGCCGCTGGGCGGGCGATCGCCCAACACCCAAGTGTCCTTGCTGGCGCCGCCGCGCTGCATCGACACCACTTCGGCGTCGGCTTCGGCGGCAACCCGGGCCAGCCCGCCGGGCAGTACTCGATAGCCGTCCCGACTGGCCACCGCATACACGCGCATGCCAATGGCCCGCGGTTGCAACTGACCACATTCGGCCTGCCAGATCGGCGCTTGGGACAGTTGCGCCAATTCTTGCGCAACATAGGCGTAAGGCCGTGCCTGCATGCGCTCAGCCAAGGCTTGACGCTGTTTTTCACTCAAATCACCACCAAACACCGGGGCGAAGCTCTGCGACGGAAACGCCGGTTTGATCAACAGCTCCGGCAGTTTTTCGAGGGCTTGGGCCAGCACCGGCGCTTCACCGCACCACCAAGTCGCGATAGACGGCAGGATCAGCTCTTCACCGAACAGATACTGATTAATCTTCGGCAGGAAACCCAGCAACCCTGGCGACTCCAGCACGCCGCTGCCGAGGGCATTGGCCACCAGCACCCGACCCTGACGCACAGCTTCGAGCAGCCCCGGCACGCCGAGGGCCGAGTCGGTGCGCAGCTCCAGGGGGTCGCAGAAATCATCGTCGAGCCGACGCATGATCGCGTGAACCCGACGCAGGCCGCTCAAGGTTTTCAGGTAGACCGTGGCATCCCGGACGGTCAGGTCGCCACCCTCCACCAACGGATAACCGAGCTGACGAGCCAGGTACAGATGTTCGAAATAGCTTTCGTTGAAACGCCCCGGCGTCAGCAGCACCACCAGTGGCGCTTCGTCATCGCTCGGCGCCTGACGGGCGAGCGTTTCCTGAAGGGTGCGGAAGAACCCGGCCAGGTGCTGCACCTTCAAATCGCGGTACAACTCGGGGAAGGCTCGGGACACGATGGTGCGGTTTTCCAGCGCGTAACCGGCACCGGATGGCGCTTGAGTCCGATCCGCCGTCACCCACCAGCGACCGTCAGGGGTGCGCGCCAGATCCACGGCGTACAGATGCAAAAAGGTCCCGTCGGGCGGCGAAATGCCCTGACAGGGCCAGAGGAAGTTGTTGTGACCGAACACCAACTCAGCCGGCAGCAGGCCTTCGGCGATCAAGCGCTGAGGGCCGTACAAATCCGCCAGCACAGCATTGAGCAAGCGCGCCCGTTGAGCGATCCCGGCCGATAACTGTTCCCACTCATCGGCGGCAATCACATGGGGCAGCAGGTCCAGCTCCCACGGCCGGTCAGCGCCCTTGGGGTCGGCGTAGACGTTATAGGTCACGCCGTTTTCCTGGATCTGCCGGGTCAGCAGCGCCTGACGCTGCACCAGTTGCGCTGGCGTGCTGCGTTGCAATTGATCGAACAGCCGCCGCCAGTGCGGGCGCACGGCGCCGCTGTCGTCGAGCAGTTCGTGATAAGTGCCCGCGGTCAGCGGGTAGCGGTCAAGCAGGTCAGGCATGGAAAGCTCGGCAGACAGCAAAGAACGGTCAGACTAACGCAGGCTCATGACGCCCGGATATACGAAAAATCCGAGCGTCGCGTACGGTTTAGAAACGTCGCAAATCGAGAGTCATCGGTAGCTCGTCGTTAATTTCCAGATTCGGTATAGGAAGTTTCCCTGGCGTGTGTCCGAGACGGAAAAAACGCGCCATTCGCCGGCTCTCGGCCTCATTGGCGTTCACCGGCAGGCTGTCATAGTTGCGCCCGCCCGGATGAGCGACGTGGTACTGACAACCGCCCAGCGAACGCCCCATCCAGGTGTCGAGCAAGTCGAACACCAGCGGCGCGTGGACCGGGATGGTCGGTTGCAGGCAGTTAGCCGGTTGCCAGGCGCGAAAGCGAACGCCGGCGACGAACTCACCGACCCGCCCCGTGGGTTGCAACGGCACCGGGATGCCGTTGCACGTCAGCAGATAACGCTGAGGCGGCAGGCCGCTGAGCTTGACCTGCAAACGCTCCAGCGACGAATCCACGTAACGCACCGTGCCACCTGCCGCGCCTTCCTCGCCGAGTACATGCCAAGGCTCCAGCGCCTGACGCAATTCCAGTTCGATGCCGCTGACGGCGTAGTCGCCGACCTTGGGAAAACGGAACTCCAGATGCGCCGCGAACCACTCGGCCCGCACGGGGTAACCGGCGGCATTGAGGTCGACGATGACATCGGCGAAATCCTGCTCGATAAAGTGCGGTAACAGGAACCGGTCGTGCAGCTCTGTGCCCCAGCGCGCCAGTTTCGGCGGCGCATAAGGCTCACGCCAGAACCGCGCCACCAGCGCTCGCAGCAACAATTGCTGAGCCAGGCTCATGCGCGCATGGGGCGGCATTTCAAAGGCTCGCAGTTCCAGTAACCCGAGGCGCCCGGTGGCGCCGTCCGGCGAATAGAGTTTGTCGATGCAAAATTCGGCGCGGTGGGTGTTGCCGGTCACGTCGATCAGCAAATTGCGCAGCAACCGATCCACCAGCCATGGTGGGCACTCCTCGCCCGGCTTCGGCATCTGTGCGAAGGCGATTTCCAGTTCATACAGCGAATCGTTGCGCGCTTCATCCACCCGTGGCGCCTGGGACGTCGGACCGATGAACAATCCGGAAAACAGGTAGGACAAGGACGGATGGTTATGCCAGTAGCTGATCAGGCTGCGCAGCAGATCGGGACGGCGCAGAAACGGTGAGTCCACCGGGGTCGCGCCACCCAATACGAAATGGTTGCCGCCGCCGGTGCCGGTGTGCCGGCCGTCGATCATGAACTTCTCGGTGGTGAGTCGAGTCTGGCGCGCCTCTTCGTAAAGAAACTCGGTGCGCTCCACCAACTCATCCCAGGTGGCGGACGGCTGGACGTTGACCTCGATCACCCCCGGATCGGGAGTAATGCGGAAGTTGCTCAGGCGCGGATCACTCGGCGGTTCATAGCCTTCCAGCAACACCGGGCAATGCAATTCCTCGGCGGTGGCTTCGATGGCGGCGACCAGTTCCAGATAGTCCTCGACCCGCTCCAGTGGCGGCATGAACAGGTACAACCGGCCTTCTCGCGCTTCGGCGCAGAATGCGGTGCGGGTCAGCCAGTCGGCGGACTCGTCGATCTTTGGTGTACGCTCGTCGGCGGCTTGTGGTTGAGCGTGATTCTGTAGCTGGTCGGTGCCCGGCAGCTCAGGGAAATCCTGATTCGGGTCGACAGGGTGAATGAACGGATACTCCGCTGCCTTCACCCAGGGCTGCGAGCCGAGTGGCAAGCGATACCCCAGCGGCGAATCCCCCGGCACCAATCGGCAATGTTCTTCCCGCAGATACCAGCGACCGCTCTGCCACTGATCGCCCTTGGCGGTGCGCGCCAGCGGCAGGACCTGGCCGATCACCTTGTCCAGGCCCTGACTGAAGACTTTGCGCAGACGCGCACGCTCCAAAGGCTCTTCCAGCCGTGAGTCTTCGGCGCTTACGTTCTGCGGCAAAGCGCCTTCGCGCCAGAGGTAATAGAAATTGTCTTCGTAGGCCGGGAACACAAAGCGTGTCGGAATTTTCAAGCGCTCGGCGACACTCGCCAGAAAACGCCCGGCCAACTCGCCATCGGCGCCGTAGTCTTCCTGCTCATCAGCGATCAGCGCGCTGTTGTGCCAGATCGGCACGCCGTCGCGGCGCCAATAGCAGTTCAGCGACCAGCGCGGCAGTTGCTCGCCGGGATACCACTTACCCTGACCGAAATGCACCAGCCCCTTGGGCGCGTAATGCTTGCGCATGCGCTGGAACAGTTCGGCCGACAGCCGACGCTTGTCCGGCCCGAGCGCCGCAGTGTTCCACTCGGCGCCGTCCGGGTCATCGATGGAAACGAAAGTCGGCTCACCGCCCATGGTCAGGCGCACGTCACCTTCGAGCAGGTCGGCATCGATCTGCCGGCCCAATGCCTGAATCGCCAGCCATTGGTCTTCGGTGTAGGGCTTCGTGACCCTCGGCGCTTCCCAAATCCGCTCGACCGACATCTCGTGGGTGAATTCGCACTCGCACGGTTCCACCAAGCCACTGATCGGTGCCGCAGAGGACGGATCGGGACTACACGCCAACGGAATGTGTCCTTCACCGGCAAACAGCCCTGAAGTCGCGTCCAGGCCGATCCAGCCAGCACCGGGTAAATAGACCTCACACCAGGCGTGCAGGTCAGTGAAATCCACTTCGGTGCCCGAGGGGCCGTCGAGGCTTTTGACATCGGCGGTCAACTGAATCAGGTAACCGGACACGAAACGCGCCGCCAGGCCGAGGTTGCGCAGCAATTGCACCAGCAACCACGCCGAGTCGCGGCAGGAACCGGAGGCATGCTCAAGGGTGTGTTCCGGGGTCTGTACGCCCGGTTCCATGCGAATCAGGTAGCCAATGTCTTCGCTGAGGCGCTGGTTGAGCGCGACCAGGAAATCCACGCTCGGTAACGGCGTGCGATCGATGCCCTCCAGATAGGCCTTGAATTTCGGCGTCAGGGGCAAGGTTTCCAGGTACGGCGCCAGCTCTTTGCGCTCATCCGCGGCGTAGGCGAAAGGGATCTTTTCAGCGTAGGGCTCGAGGAAGAAGTCGAACGGATTGAAGACCGCCATCTCCGCCAGCAAGTCGACCTCGATCCGCAGCTCCTCGGTTTTCTCCGGGAACACCAACCGCGCCAGGTAATTGCCCTGGGGATCCTGCTGCCAGTTGATGAAATGCTGCTCGGGCGAGACTTTCAGCGCATAGGACAGTATCCGCGTGCGACTGTGGGCAGCCGGGCGCAGGCGAACGATCTGCGGACCGAGCTCGACGGCGCGGTCGTAGCGATAATGCGTGACGTGGTGCAATGCGACATGAATCGACACGGCGTGCCTCCTGCGAGCCTGGACGTTATCGAAAGCGGCGCAAGACTTATGCCATGCAGGCAGGTCGGACCCTTTCTTCCGTTACTCAAGGCAGTAGAGCACTAAAAGCGCGCATTGCTCGCTTTCGTGCGCGAAGGAGCGCACATAAATGTGGCGGATCGGTGGTTGAGTCGACTCAACGGCGGCGCGATGCCTTGAAGGCTTGCCTGATAAACTCGCGCTGACGGCGGATTTCAACCAGTTGGATGCGCATTTCGCGGTGGCGTTTGCTGTTGAGTAGCAGTAGGCCTAGCAATGGAAAGAGGATGCCTGCTGCATAAACGAATCGATTTGGCCGATAGGCAATAGTCGGCAACACACACAACAGACAGACCACAAAAAGCCCTGCGAACACCCAAACCCAACCCGGTCTGCCGCGTACGACCATAAAGTTGCTATGGACCAGAACCCCTATGCAAATAACAGTGCATACGGCGAAGAATTTCGCTTCGTCTGCCAGTGGAGCGCTCACAAAGAAGTTATCGAGAAGAGCAAAGAGAGCAAGCAAACACGATATTTTCGCCACGAAGATCGCGGCGATAAAGGTTGGGAAGTAGCGCTTCATAAAATTGAGAAAAAACGGATAGTGTTCCACCTAGCGTCCCTTCTTGTTTTTCTGAAGCCCGACGGCAGATTTTGCTGCGATACGCTCATGACGTAATTCAAGCAACTTCTGGCGCATTTCTCGATGGCGTTTGCTATTAAGCAGTAGCAAACCTAGCATCGGAAACAACAACCCAGTCACATAGGCGACGGGATGCGGCTTATAACCATGAGTTGGGAGGACTGTGAGGAAACACACCAAATAGAATACGACGATGGCCCGCACACCCCAGGACCGCCCCCTGATCATGACAAAGTGGCTCAACGCCAAGAGCAAAGACAGCACCAACGCCACAATAAACGAATACTTGCCCCGTTCAGGATCGCCTCGAAAGTAAGTACTTGAGACTAATGAAATCGAAGCAGAAAGAGCAAAACAAGCTAGAAAAAAGGCGCAGATAAAGGTCGGAAAATAGTGAGCAAGGAAAGCGTTCAATGAATACTTGCGATCCATTACTCAACCTCCTCATACAGACCAACAGCAATTGTTCGGAGGTTCCCAGCTAAGCTACTTCCTGTTAAGCCTATGGCCGCCCCCAGAGAGTCGCGAATCTGAGTGACCGTCGCGTGATTGATTTGAGTAGCTGTATAACGCTTTGCAAGCGCCCCTGAACGCTGGCGAAGCTTCAATAGTTTATTTGTCAGGCTCGGGTCTTTTAATGTTAACAATTCTTTGGTCAACGCCTTTCTTTGCTGACGGGTCAGACCTTTAGAAAGCTCGTACCAACTCCTGCCGGTCGAGACCTTCCTGGCCTGCAAGAGCCTCAGGGTGGTTAGAGTAGACGCACCGGCTCCCAGCAATGATGCAGCATCCAGTACCGGCATTGCATAGCGATACCAGTCCTCGCTGTCCATATCATCATTGGCTGATGGGTCGTTGAGTTCGTTGTACGTCCTCGTGCCTCCAACCACACACTGCGCAGTACTCGCGGCAGCAGCTGTTGCTCCAATTGCTGTTACAACCAAGCTGGCACCTGCTGTAAACGGAACTGCAATTGTGCCACTGAAAACCACGATCCAGCCCAGAATGGCACCGGCACAAGATAATGTCGTATTGACTGCCTCCCCCACTAAACGAGATTCACGTGGGTTGTTCTTTACCTGATCAGCAAACTGCGCAGGCGCAATGTACTTCTGCGCCTCGCGCAAAATGATTCGCTTGGGCCTGATACTGCAAATCGGCTTGAACTCGCGCAGGGTCACTACGTTGAATTCGGCGTCGATGTACACCACGCCCGCGCCGACGATTCCGGGATCGGCGTCGATGGCGGCGAACAGGCGTGGCAGGTTGATCTGGCTTTCGATGCGTTGGCGGGCCATGAACTGGGAGGGGCTGTAGTCCATGCCGATACCCGGTAAGGGGGTGTTCATGTGAATCGTCCTTGAAGATCGGGGGTTAGATCTTTATTGCCTGTGCCGCCGTCATCGCGGGCAAGCCCGGCTCCCACAGGGTTTGGCGTCGTATAGGGAAATCGGCTTCCCGGGCAGTCATGAAGTGCGCGTCACCTTAGCAAACAGGCCGCACACTCGCTAGAAAACAAAACGCCAGCACTGAGGCTGGCGTTTTGCGATATGGCGCGGAAGTTAACGCGGCACGACTGGCTTGCGGGCCGGTTTTGGCCCCTTGCCTTTGGCCGCGTCCTTGCGCTCCTTGGCCGCCTGCTGATTGCGGGCAAACGCCGCAGCCTTGGCCTGTTCACGCTTGTCCCACGGGTTGCCGCCATCGCTGGCGCGCGGTGGCAGACCAGTGTGCTGGGTCAGGATCTTGGTGGTCTTTTCCCCTGCCACTTTGTGGCTGCCGGCCGGTGTCGAGTTCTTGCGACGGGCGCTCTGGTAGCTGTCGGTCGCCGGCTGATGCAGCGGGATCAACTGGTTCTTGCCCGGCCCGATCAGGTCGGCGCGGCCCATGCGGGTCAGCGCTTCACGCAGCATCGGCCAGCCTTTCGGGTCGTGATAACGCAAGAACGCCTTGTGCAGGCGACGCTGCTCTTCGCTCTTGACGATGGTAACGGCGTCACTCTTGTAAGTGACCTTGCGCAACGGGTTCTTGCCCGAGTGGTACATAGCGGTAGCGGTAGCCATCGGCGACGGGTAGAACGCCTGCACCTGGTCGGCACGGAAACCGTTGCCCTTGAGCCACAGGGCCAGGTTCATCATGTCTTCGTCGGTGGTACCCGGGTGAGCGGCGATGAAGTACGGAATCAGGTACTGCTCTTTCCCGGCTTCCTTGGTGTACTTCTCGAACATGCGCTTGAACTTGTCATAGCTGCCGATGCCCGGTTTCATCATCTGGTTGAGCGGACCTTCCTCGGTATGTTCCGGGGCGATCTTCAGGTAACCACCAACGTGGTGAGTCACCAGCTCCTTGACGTATTCCGGCGACTCGACCGCGAGGTCGTAACGCAGGCCCGACGCGATCAGGATCTTCTTCACACCCGGCAAGGCACGGGCGCTGCGATAGAGCTGGATCAGCGACGAGTGATCGGTGTTGAGGTTTTCACAGATGCCCGGGAACACGCAGGACGGCTTGCGGCACGCGGATTCGATGACCGGGCTCTTGCAGGCGATGCGGTACATGTTCGCGGTCGGGCCGCCGAGGTCGGAGATCACCCCGGTGAAGCCAGGCACCTTGTCGCGGATCTCTTCGATTTCGCGAATGATCGACTCTTCAGAACGGTTCTGGATGATCCGGCCTTCGTGCTCGGTGATCGAGCAGAACGTACAGCCGCCGAAGCAGCCACGCATGATGTTCACCGAGAAGCGGATCATGTCGTAGGCAGGAATCTTTTCCTTGCCGTACGCAGGGTGCGGAACCCGTGCGTAAGGCATGCCGAACACGTAGTCCATTTCTTCGGTGGTCATCGGAATCGGAGGCGGGTTGAACCAGACGTCCACTTCGCCATGCTTCTGCACCAGCGCACGGGCGTTGCCCGGGTTGGTTTCCAAGTGAAGCACGCGGTTGGCGTGGGCGTAGAGCACCGAGTCGCCACGGACCTTTTCCATCGACGGCAGACGGATGACCGTTTTCTCGCGGGTGAGGCGTGGGTTCGGCAGCAATTGCACGACCTTCGCTTCGTTCGGGTCTTCCGACGGACCTTTTTCCTGCTCGATGGCGCAGGCTTGCGTGTCCTGGGTGTTCACGTACGGGTTGATGATCTTGTCGACCTTGCCCGGACGATCAATGCGCGTGGAGTCGATCTCGAACCAGTCTTTTGGCGTGTCACGACGAATGAACGCGGTGCCGCGCACATCGGTGATGTCTTCGATCTTGTGACCGAACGACAGACGCTGGGCGACTTCGACGATCGCACGCTCGGCGTTGCCGTAGAGCAGGATGTCGGCGCAGGCATCGATCAGGATCGAGTTGCGCACCCGGTCCTGCCAGTAATCGTAGTGGGCGATACGGCGCAGGGAGGCTTCGATGCCACCGAGCACGATCGGGACATTCTTGTAGGCTTCCTTGCAGCGCTGGCTGTAAACCAGGCTCGCACGGTCCGGACGTTTGCCCGCCAGGCCACCGGGGGTGTAGGCGTCGTCGGAACGGATTTTTTTGTCGGCGGTGTAGCGGTTGATCATCGAGTCCATGTTGCCGGCCGCGACGCCGAAGAACAGGTTTGGCTCGCCGAGCTTCATGAAGTCGTCTTTGGACTGCCAGTTCGGCTGCGCAATGATCCCGACGCGGAAGCCCTGGGCCTCCAGCAGTCGGCCGATGATCGCCATGCCGAACGACGGGTGGTCGACGTAGGCATCACCGGTGACGATGATGATGTCGCAGGAATCCCAGCCAAGCTGATCCATCTCCTCCCTGCTCATCGGCAGGAATGGCGCTGGCCCGAAACATTCGGCCCAGTACTTGGGATAGTCAAATAACGGCTTGGCTGCTTGCATGTCGATAACCGGTGTTGGCTTTCATTGAATTTCGCGGGCGCGGAATATAGCACAAAATTTGACCAATTCCGACGGCTATGGTCGGAAATTGCGGCGACCCCATCGCGGGCAAGCCCGCTCCCACAGCTTCGGCGTGACCCCTGTGGGAGCGGGCTTGCCCGCGATGAGGCCCTCTCAGGCGCAACACAACTTATTCGTCGTCGAAGTTGTAGCTGCCCGGCGCCAGATTTTCGAAGCGGGTGTATTTACCGATGAACGCCAGTCGTGACGTGCCGATCGGGCCGTTCCGCTGCTTACCGATGATGATCTCGGCGATGCCTTTATGCTCGGTTTCCGGGTGGTACACCTCATCCCGGTACACGAACATGATCACGTCAGCATCCTGCTCGATAGCTCCGGATTCCCGCAAGTCGGAGTTGATCGGGCGCTTGTTCGGTCGTTGCTCCAGGGAGCGGTTGAGCTGGGACAGCGCCACCACCGGGCAGTTGAATTCCTTGGCGAGGGCTTTCAAGGAACGGGAGATCTCGGAAATCTCGTTGGTCCGGTTGTCGCCGCCGGAACCTGGAATCTGCATCAACTGCAGGTAGTCGATCATGATCAGGGCAATGTCGCCGTGCTCACGCACCAGACGCCGGGTCCGCGCGCGCATCTCCGACGGGCTGATACCGGCCGTGTCGTCGATGAACAGCTTGCGATCGTTCAGCAGGTTAACCGCCGAGGTCAGGCGTGGCCAATCGTCGTCGTCCAGGCGACCGGCCCGGACCTTGGTCTGGTCGATACGCCCAAGGGACGAAAGCATACGCATGATCAGCGATTCGCCTGGCATCTCCAGCGAGTAAACCAGTACGCACTTGTCGCTGCGCAACACGGCGTTTTCCACCAGGTTCATCGCAAAGGTGGTTTTACCCATGGACGGACGGCCGGCGACGATGATCAGGTCGGAAGGCTGCAAGCCGCTGGTCTTCTCGTCGAGGTCGGTGTAACCGGTGGACAGGCCGGTGATGGCGTTGTCGGTGTTGAACAAGGTGTCGATGCGGTCGATAGCCTTGGTCAGCAGGTCATTCACGCTCACCGGGCCGCCGGTTTTTGGCCGGGCCTCGGCGATCTGGAAGATCTGCCGCTCAGCTTCGTCGAGAATCTCTTCAGCCGTGCGGCCTTCCGGGTTGAAAGCACTGTCAGCAATTTCGGTGGCGATGCCGATCAACTGCCGCAACGTCGCCCGTGCACGAACGATTTGCGCATAGGCCTTGATGTTGGCGACGGACGGCGTGTTTTTCGCCAGCTCACCCAGGTAACCGAGGCCACCGACTTGCGAGGTCTGACCTTCCTTGTCCAATTGCTCGGCAAGGGTCACGACGTCGATCGGGGAGTTCTGATCGGCCAGTTTGGCGATCGCACGGAAGATCAAACGGTGGTCATGACGATAGAAATCGCCGTCCGAGACCTGATCGAGCACACGTTCCCAGGCATTGTTGTCCAGCATCAGACCACCGAGCACGGCCTGTTCGGCCTCGATGGAATGCGGCGGCACCTTCAGGGCAGCGGTTTGCAGATCGTATTGCTCGGGAGCGGAGATATCGTTCATGGCCACTTGGAATTGGGAGTTTCAGAAAGACAAAGGGCACGACCTGTAAACAGGATCGTGCCCGATGTTACCGGCAAGCACCCGAGGGTGCCAGCCGACAAGTGCTGCTTAAGCTGCTACCACGACAACGCGTACGGTGGCTTCAACTTCGGCGTGCAGGTGCACGGCTACGTCGAATTCGCCTACGTTGCGGATGGTGCCGTTCGGCAGACGAACTTCGCTTTTTGCAACTTCAACGCCAGAGGCGGTCAGTGCATCAGCGATGTCGTGGGTGCCGATCGAACCGAACAGCTTGCCTTCGTCACCAGCGGTGGCAGTGATAGTCACTTCCAGCTCAGCCAGTTGGGCGGCACGGCTTTCAGCCGAAGTTTTACGGTCTGCTGCGGCTTTTTCCAGCTCAGCGCGACGCTCTTCGAACGCAGCCAGGTTGGCAGCGGTCGCAGCGGTAGCTTTGCCGTAAGGCAGCAGGTAGTTACGACCGTAACCAGCCTTAACGTTCACTTTGTCACCCAGGTTGCCCAGGTTGGTGACTTTTTCCAGAAGGATCAGTTGCATGTGAAAATCCTCTTAACTTTTAACCTTCACCGTTCGCGTTATCGGCATCTTTCGGTGCCGAACGACCGCGAAAATCAATCAGGCTGTCGACGATGGCCAAGACCACCAGCAACGGATAGATCAGCTGCATGAACAGCAACAGCGTGACGTACAACCCCACCAGCCAGAATTTGGCCAGTCGCTTTTGCGCCACCAGCCCGTGAATCAGGGCCAGCCCGGCGAACACCAGCGGTACGCTGCACAACGGTGTCAACATGGCCATCTGCGAGCCTAAGTTAGGCCCCAGAAGCATCAACACCAGCAGCAACATCGCCGGTAAAAGCGGGATTCGGATGGCGCGAAACTCGCGACCAAAACCACCCGGGTTGTACAACAACGCCTGCCAGTAGCGCCCGACAATCAGGCTCAGCACACTGACGATTTGCAACAAGGCCGCAATCAGGCCGGTCAGGACCGGTGCAATCAGGGACGCGAAACGCGCTTGCTCGTCTACCGACAATTGCTGGTAGACATCACCGAGTAGCGACGGCATGACTTTTATCAAAGCCTGCGCCAGCATCTCGATCTGGGGCGCAAAAGCCGCCCCCAGCACCACTGAAAACACCAATCCCATCGCTATGCTGACCAGCAGCACGCGGTTCCAGGACTCGCTTGCGCGTAAAACCAACGCAAGGCTCGAAGACCCCAGCAGCACCAGAAGTGCCCGTGGGTCGTCGGAGTAAAACCACCAGACCAACGCCGGTAGCAGTCCCAGAGCAAGAACGCCCAAGGCGTCCCTCAATCCGCGCCGCAGGAGCACAAGGCATCCGGCGGCAGCACCCAACCAATACAACAACGGCAGCGTTGCGCATCCAGCCACTACCAGAGTGGCCTGCATACGGCCGCGCATGATGAACTCAGCTAAGGCGCGCATGCATTCAATCCTTTGCTACGTGTCGACTGCCCGGTCTCAGCGGCCGTGGCTGTCGGTGTAGGCCAGCAGGGCCAGGAAGCGGGCGCGCTTGATAGCGGTGGCCAGCTGACGCTGATAACGAGCTTTGGTACCGGTGATGCGGCTTGGAACGATTTTGCCGGTCTCGGATACGTAAGCTTTCAGAGTGTTGAGATCTTTGTAATCGATCTCTTTCACGTCTTCAGCGGTGAAGCGGCAGAATTTACGACGACGGAAGAAACGTGCCATGTAATAGGCTCCTCAAAAGGTCCGTGGATTACTCGTCAGCGTTATCGCTGGCGTCGCTGTCATCACCATCAACGCTATCAGCGTCGGAGTGCTCAGGACGGTCGCGACGCTCACGGCGCTCACTGCGGTTTTCTTCAGCCTTGAGCATCTCGGATTGGCCGGTAACGGCTTCTTCGCGACGGATGACCAGGTTACGGATCACTGCATCGTTGTAGCGGAAGTTGTCTTCCAGCTCGGCCAGGGCCTTGCCAGTGCACTCAACGTTCAGCATCACGTAGTGAGCCTTGTGAACATTGTTGATTGCGTAGGCCAGTTGACGACGGCCCCAATCTTCCAGACGGTGGATTTTGCCGCCGTCTTCTTCGATCAGCTTGGTGTAACGCTCAACCATGCCGCCGACTTGCTCGCTTTGATCCGGGTGGACCAAAAAGATGATTTCGTAATGACGCATGAATGCTCCTTACGGGTTGTAGCCTGCCGCTCAAAAGCGGTCAGACAAGGAGTGAATGACACTAATGGACTTGCTTGCGATAGACACATGCGTGCCTGCCGTCACAGCAAGGGGCGCAATTGTAGAGAAGGGACAGAAGAGGCGCAAGGCAATTGGTGATTATTTGAACAACCCCAATCTTCGCCCAGACACAAAGCCACTGTGGGAGCGAGCCTGCTCGCGATGGGGTGCACCATTCAACATTTATGCTGAATGTAACTCCGCTATCGCGAGCAGGCTCGCTCCCACAGGGATTACAACCGGATCAGGACTTCTTGGCGGTCCCGGCAGCTTTGACACCGCGCTGGCGCAAGGCCTCGAACAGGCAAACGCCTGTCGCTACCGAAACGTTGAGACTGCTGACACTGCCCGCCATTGGCAGACGCACCAGGTAGTCGCAAAGATCGCGAGTCAGGCGGCGCATTCCGCTGCCTTCCGCGCCCATGATCAGGATGGTCGGGCCGGTCAGGTCTTGCTGATACAGCTCCTGCTCAGCCTCGCCCGCCGTACCGACGACCCACAAGCCACGCTGCTTGAGTTTTTCCAGGGTGCGCGCCAGGTTGGTCACCGCCACCAACGGAATCACTTCCGCCGCGCCGCAGGCGACTTTACGCACCGTCGGGGTCAGGGTGGCTGACTTGTCCTTTGGCACGATCACCGCCAGCGCACCGGCCGCATCGGCCGAACGCAGGCAAGCGCCGAGGTTGTGCGGATCGGTCACGCCGTCGAGCACCAGCAACAGCGGCGCGCCTTCGGTACGATCGAGCAATTCGTCGAGCATCGCTTCGCCCCAGACCTGACTCGGACTAACGTCCGCGACCACGCCCTGGTGCACACCTTCTACCCACGCATCCAGCTCACGACGCTCAGCCTGACCGACCGCTACGCGATTTTCGGCAGCGAGTGCGATCAGCGTCTGCACCCGCGGATCACTGCGGCCTTCAGCCAGCCAGATCTGCTTGACGCGTTTTGGGTGGTGACGCAGCAACGCTTCTACAGCGTGCACGCCATAGATCTTTTCCAACTGACTCATGACTTGGCCTTAGGTTTACGCGCCCCGCCGCTTCTGGCGGCTGGAGCGGAACCCGCTTTTGGCGGGCCTTTACGGTGTTTGCTCGGTTTTGCTGGCTTGCCGCCGGAGGCCTTCTCAGGCGCCGACCGCCCGGTCTTTCCCCCAGACGCCGCTTTACCGCCGCTTTTCGCTTCAGACAGCAACGCCTGTTTCAGTTCACGACTTTTGCGCAACTCGGCATTTTTTGCCGCGGCATCGCTCGGGCGATAGGCTTCGACAGCCTTTTCCTTGGCAGGACGACGGCCGGTTTTCGCCGGCGCCGGTTCTGCGACGGATTTGGCAGCAGGCGCAGTAGTTTCAGCCCCACGCTTCTTGCGGCCGATCGGCGCGCTGATGGTTTTTTCAGCCATCTCAAAGTCGATCTTGCGCTCGTCGAGGTCGACGCGCATGACGCGCACTTCAACCGTGTCGCCAAGGCGGAAGCTGCGACCGGTACGCTCACCGGCGAGGCGGTGGTGTACAGGATCGAAGTGGTAGTAATCACCCGGCAGCGCGGTGACGTGCACCAGGCCTTCGACGTAAATGTCGGTCAGTTCGACGAACAGCCCGAAACCGGTCACGGCGGTGATCACACCCGGGAACGATTCGCCCACGCGGTCTTTCATGAACTCGCACTTGAGCCAGTTCACTACGTCGCGGGTCGCTTCGTCGGCACGGCGCTCGCTCATCGAGCACTGCTCGCCGAGCTGCTCCAGGATCGCTTCGTCGTACGGATAGATGCGCGCTTTCGGAATGATCATCGCGCCGGCACGGCGAACGTGCGGGGTGTCCATTTTCGAATGGATGACGCTGCGAATCGCCCGGTGCGTGAGCAAGTCCGGGTAGCGGCGAATCGGCGAAGTGAAGTGGGTATAGGCTTCGTAATTCAGGCCGAAGTGGCCCTGGTTATCAGCGCTGTACACCGCTTGGCTCAACGAACGCAGCATGACGGTCTGGATCAGGTGGAAATCCGGACGGTCCTTGATGCTGGCCAGCAAAGCCTGGTAATCCTTCGGCGACGGACCATCCTTGCCTTTGTGCAGGGACAGGCCGAGCTCGCCAAGGAAGGCGCGCAGTTTTTCCAGACGCTCCGGTGGCGGGCCGTCATGGACACGATACAACGCTGGGATTTCGTGCTTTTTCAGGAATTCGGCAGTGGCCACGTTGGCCGCCAGCATGCATTCCTCGATCAGCTTGTGGGCGTCGTTGCGAACGGTCGGGCGGATTTCGGCAATCTTGCGCTCGGAACCGAAGATGATCCGGGTTTCCTGCGTTTCGAAATCGATCGCGCCGCGCACGTGACGGGCCGCCAGCAGAACCTTGTACAGCGCGTACAGCTGCTTGAGGTGCGGCAGGACGTCGGTGTATTCACCACGAAGCTGACGTGCTTCGGTAGCTTTCGGCGTCTCCAGCATGGCGCTGACCTTGTTATAGGTCAGGCGGGCGTGGGAGTGGATCACCGCTTCGTAGAAGCAGTAGTCGGTCATCTCGCCGGATTTGGAGATGGTCATCTCGCAGACCATGGCCAGGCGATCGACGTGCGGGTTCAGCGAGCAAAGGCCGTTGGACAGCTGCTCAGGCAACATCGGCACGACACGCTCGGGGAAGTACACCGAGTTGCCACGAACCTGGGATTCGTTATCCAGTGCCGAACCGATTTTCACGTAGCTGGAAACGTCGGCAATCGCCACGTACAACTTCCAGCCACCGGAGAACAGGCGCAGCTTGCCCGGCTTGGCTTCGCAGTAGACCGCGTCATCGAAGTCGCGCGCATCTTCACCGTCGATGGTCACGAACGGCAGATGGCGCAGGTCAATGCGCTTCTCTTTGTCTTTCTCTTCGACTTCCGGCTTGAGCTTGGCGGCTTCTTTGAGCACCGCTTCAGGCCAGACGTGAGGAATATCGTAGGTGCGCAGGGCGACATCGATTTCCATGCCCGGCGCCATGTAGTTACCCACGACTTCGACCACGTCGCCTTGCGGCTGGAAGCGTGGCGTCGGCCAGTGGGTGATCTTCACTTCGACGAACTGACCGATCTGGGCGTTGGCGTTGCGGCCCGGAGTCACCAGCACTTCTTGCTGGATCTTCGGATTGTCCGCGACGACGAAACCGATACCGCCCTCTTCGAAGTAACGACCGACGATGGTCTCGTGGGCACGGGACACCACTTCAACGATCATGCCTTCGCGGCGACCGCGACGGTCGAGGCCGGAAACACGGGCCAGGGCACGGTCGCCATCGAACACCAGGCGCATTTGCCCCGGGCTCATGAACAGGTCGTCACTGCCGTCGTCCGGGACCAGGAAGCCGAAGCCGTCACGGTGACCGCTGATACGGCCCAGGATCAGGTCGAGCTTGTCCACCGGCGCATAAGTGCCGCGACGGGTATAGATGAGTTGAGCGTCGCGCTCCATGGCGCGCAGGCGGCGACGCAGGGCTTCGATCTGGTCTTCTGTGGTCAGACCAAACTCTTCGACCAGCTGCTCGCGGTTAGCAGGCGAACCTCGATCAGCAAGGTGCTGAAGGATCAGTTCGCGGCTAGGAATAGGGTTTTCATATTTTTCCGCTTCACGAGCGGCCTCGGGATCGAGGGACTGCCAATCGGCCATTAGAGAGTTTTCACCTTGTCTATATGCGGGTTAGTTTGGCATAGGCGTAATGAAACGGGAAATTTCAGGCTATGACAGCCCATCTAAAGCCCTTTATCGACATCGCAAAGCTGATTTGAATACCACTGGAGAAATTTTCCAGGTTTTTTCGGTGTCGGGGGTTTACAGTTAAAAAGACGCTCCGTATAGTGCGCGCCATCGACGACGCACACGCGCTGCCGATACTGCCCAGATGGTGAAATTGGTAGACACGCCAGCTTCAGGTGCTGGTGACCGCAAGGTCGTGGAAGTTCGAGTCTTCTTCTGGGCACCAATTTCGAGCTTGAGATTAGAACAATTTCAAGGCTCACACAAAAACCCGCGAAAGCGGGTTTTTGCATTTTAAGCTTCCGATTTATTAAAACTAAATCAGGGGTTTACAGATCAAAATGCTCTCCGTATAGTGCGCCACATCAACAGCGGCAACGCTGAAGATTATGCCCAGATGGTGAAATTGGTAGACACGCCAGCTTCAGGTGCTGGTGACCGCAAGGTCGTGGAAGTTCGAGTCTTCTTCTGGGCACCAATTCAAATTCAAGGTCACGATCTTGAATTTCACAGAAACCCGCGAAAGCGGGTTTTTGCGTTTCTGGCTTTCGAAAACCCCCACGAACATGTCAGTACGGCCTCTGTAGGAGCTGCCGAAGGCTGCGATCTTTTGATCTTCAGCGATTCAGCTGCGCCAACAATCAAGATCAAAAGATCGCAGCCTTCGGCAGCTCCTACGGGAGATCATTAAGCCTGCCCACCCCCTCTAGCAAACACTCCTCAGAACCCGCAAGACGCACATGAGAAACAATATCGTTTATCATTGTTGCAAGATTTTGCAATGCGACAGTGAGGAACCCTGCGAATGATGTTTCGAAATACCCTGCGCCGCGGCCTGACCATTACCCTGCTCGGCCTGACACTCGCCACTCCCCTCACCCAAGCCGCCGATCCGGTTTCCCTGACACTCTACAACGGCCAACACAAAGAAGTCGGCGACGCCGTCGCCAAAGCCTTCGAAGCCAAGACCGGGATTCACGTCAATGTGCGCAAGGGCAGCAGCAACCAGCTCGCCAGCCAGATCGCCGAAGAAGGCGATCGCTCCCCCGCCGACGTGATCTACACCGAAGAATCCCCACCACTGAACAAACTCGGCGAACAAGGCCTGCTGGCGAAAACCGACGCTACTACCCTCGCCGTTCTGCCCAAGGACTACGTTGCCGGCAACGGCACCTGGATCGGTATCACTGCGCGAGTCCGCGTGGTTGCGTTCAATCCCAAGTTGATCGATGAAAAAGACCTGCCCAAGTCAGTAATGGAGTTCTCTGATCCGAAATGGCAAGGCAAGGTCGGCTTCGTGCCCACCAGCGGCGCATTCCAGGAACAGGCTGTAGCAATCATCAAAGTGCACGGCATGGATGCGGCCGAAGAATGGCTGACCGGCCTGCGCGCTTTCGGCAAGACCTACAGCAACAACATGGTCGCGCTGAAGGCTGTGGAAAACGGTGAAGTCGCCACCGTGCTGGTGAACAATTACTACTGGTTCGCCTTGCAGCGTGAAAAAGGCCAGCTCGATTCGAAACTGCATTATTTCACCGGCGGTGATGTCGGCGGACTGATCACCGTTTCCAGCGCTGCGGTGCTGAAATCCAGCAAGCATCCGAAGGAAGCCCAACAATTCCTCGCCTACATGGCCAGCGAAGAAGGTCAGCGCGTGATTACCCAGACCACCGCCGAATACCCGCTGCACAAAGGCATGGAATCGGATCGTGGCCTCAAGCCGTTCAGCGAACTGCAAGCGCCGAAAGTCACGCCAGCCGACCTCGGCAACGCCGAAGAAGCCCTGGACCTGGAACGTGACGTTGGCTTGAACTGATGAGCGCATCGTTATCTGCCCCCGCCTTGCGCGGGGGCTACGTGCCACGGCGCAAGCGGCCGTCGATCTGGTTGTTACTGCCGGTTTTGCTGCTGGTGGTGCTCAGCCTGTTGCCACTGGCTTATGTCGGCCTCAAGACCTGGCAGGCCGGCTGGGCCGAGGCGCTGCATCTGTTGTGGCGGCCCTACGTGTTTGGCCTGCTGCGCAATACGCTGGCGCTGATGATCGGCGTCACGCTGGCCTGCGGTGTGATTGGCTTGTCGCTCGCCTGGCTGCTGGAGCGCAGCAATCTTCCGGGGCGACGGCTATGGGGCGTGATCCTGTGCCTGCCGTTCGCGGTGCCGGCGTTTGTCAGCAGCTTCACCTGGGTCTCCCTGAGCGCTCACTTCGAAGGGCTGGGCGGGGCGATCCTGGTGATGACCCTGTCCAAATACCCGCTGATTTTTTTGCCAGTGGCGGCAACCCTGCGCAATCTCGATCCGTCCCTGGAGGAGTCCGCACGAACCCTGGGACAGAATCGCTGGGGCGTGTTCTTTAAAATCACCCTGCCTTTGCTCTGGCCGTCACTGCTGGCCGGTTCGCTGCTGATTGCGCTGCACATGCTGGTGGAGTTCGGCGCACTATCGATCATCGGCCTGCAGACCTTCACGACAGCGATCTACCAACAATTCGAACTGGAATTCAGCAACGCTAACGCAGCGATGCTTTCGGCGGTGCTGCTGGCGCTGTGTCTGGTGCTGCTATGGCTGGAGTTGCGAGTGCGTGGCAAGGGCCGACATGTGCGCACCGGCCAGGGCGCGGCGCGACATGCGGAACAGGTTCACCTAGGACATTGGTCTGGTGCCGGACAACTTTATTGCCTGGCACTGGCAATCATCGGCAGCGGTATTCCGTTGGGGATGCTTGCGTATTGGCTGGCGGTTGGCTCATCGGCAGCATTCCCGGTGGCGGCTATCAGCGAGGCGCTGTTGTCTTCCTTGGCGCTGTCGCTTGGTGGCGCGGCGCTGTGCCTGGTGCTGGCGGTGCCGGTGGGGCTGCTGGTAGTGCGTCATAAAGGCCGACTGGCAATCTGGGCCGAGCGCCTGCCGTACCTGCTGCATGCACTGCCGGGATTGGTGATTGCGCTGACCCTGGTGTATTTCGCCCTGCATTATGTGCCGGTGCTGTACCAGACCTCGGCGCTGCTGCTGATTGCTTATGCGCTGTTGTTTCTGCCGCTGGCTCAAGCGCCGATTCGCACCGCGCTGAACAAGGCAGCGCCGCAACTGGAAGAGGCCGCACGCACGCTGGGAGCGTCGTCCTTCAGCGCGTTTTGTCGGGTGACGTTGCCGATAATCTTCCCTGCCTTGGGGGCAGCGTTTGCATTGGTGTTTCTGGATGCGATGAAGGAACTGACGGCGACGCTGCTGCTGAGTCCGACCGGGCTCAATACGCTGGCGACGGAAGTCTGGGCGCATACCGCAAATGTGGAGTTTGCGGCGGCGGCGCCTTATGCGGCATTGTTGATTGTGGTGTCGGGGCTGCCGGTCTATCTCCTAACGACTCGGATGTATTTGAGCCGCTGAGATCGCTATCGCGGGCAAGCCCGCTCCCACAGTGTCTTCTGTTACACACAAAATTGTGAGTTCACAGAAGTATCTGTGGGAGCGGGCTTGCCCACGATGGCGTCCGCACAAACAATACAAAATTTAAGCCCTGAACTGCCCCAGGCTCGCCTTCAACTGCGCCGCCAAGCCATCCAGCACCTTGCCACTCGCCGTGGTCTCCACCACCGCCTGAGCAGCCTTCTCAGCCTGCACATGAATGGTCTCAACCCGCCCCCGCACTGCCTGCGCACCTTGCGCTTGATGCGCCGCGGCCTGGGTCGCCAGACCGATCGCCGCATGCACCTGCTCGACCGACGCCTGCACCGACTGCTGCAACCGCGCACTGTCGCGCAACACCAGCAAACCTTCGCTGGCCTGACGTCCGGCCTGACCAATCGCTGCAACAGCCTCGCGCGCACCCTGCTGCAACGCAACGATGTGAGCCTGAATGTCGCCAGTTGAGCTCTGAGTCTTGCTCGCCAGTGCCCGTACCTCATCCGCCACGACAGCAAACCCGCGACCGGTCTCGCCGGCACGTGCCGCCTCAATGGCCGCGTTCAATGCCAGCAAGTTGGTTTGCTCGGCGATCCCGTGAATCACCGTCAGCACCACTTCAATCTGCTCACTCTGCTGCGCCAGACGCTCGATGACTTTCGCGCCGGTGTCGACTTGTCCGGCCAACGCTTCGATCAGGCTGCCGACTTTCGCCGAGGTCCGAGTGTTTTCATCCGTGGCCTGACGAATGTCCACCACTTGCTTCAAAGCGGCCTGCATGGCGTGGCTTTCAGACTGAGCTTCGTCAGCCATTTGCGACAACGCGCGCAAGCTTTCGGCCACTTCATCGCGCTGCATGCCCGCCGCGGCATCGGCACCCGCATTGCGCAAAGTCATGGCACCAATTTCCACGCCGGTACGCTGGGCCACATCGCCCGCCTCCCGCACGATCGGCTGCAACTTATCCACAAAGCGATTGACCGCCGAGGCCATGTCGCCGATCTCATCCTGGCTGTTGATCTGCACACGCTTGGTCAGATCGCCCTCACCTGCCGCCAGGTCATCCATGGCGGCGATCAGCAGCTTCAAGCGGTTGACCACGCGACGACCGAGCACCACCGCCAGCAACAGCAGCACACCAAAACCCACTAGCGACAAGCCCATGCCAATGCGCCAGCGCAAAGTCCCCGCAGCTTCCTGCACGGCAGTGGTGGTATTGGCTTTCATTTCAGTGGCGGTGGACTGCGCCGATTGCAGACGCCCGCGCATCGCCGTTGCGCTGTCAGCCGCTGCGCCTTTGAGGCTGTCGCCCACCAATTGATCGCTGCTGGCGATCAGCGCCGAGAAGCGCTTGTCCAGTGCCGCCAGATCGGTTTCCACGGAGGCGGTCGAGACGCCCATCAAAACTTTGCCGATCTCCACCCCATTGGGGTTGATCGAGGCTTCAAGGTAGTAGACCGACGGATCGTTCTTCGCCGCATCCAGGACCTTGTCCAACGCCCGCTCGCCCTGGCCTTTTTCCAGAAGCGCCTTGTTGATCGGGTTCTCCCGGTTGAGGTAGCGCGTCAGGTGCTGGCCCGTGGCGTCGTCGTAGACCACGAACAACACATTGGGATTACGCTGGGCACGGCGAGCGAATTCGGAGAGGGTGGGAATGTCGCTGTCCCACATGGCGCGGGGTGCGACCGAGGCCAGAAGCTGCGCCATATCGTTGGCCGAATCCTTCAGGTCCTTCTCCAGCGTCGTACGCAACTGCGCCTGCTCGTCCTTCAGACGCGAAGACAGCCCGGAGGTCAAGCGCTGACGAGTACTGGTCGACAGGCTATCCAGGCTCGACGTGACTTCACGTCCTGCCTGCTCAAGCTCACCAGAGAGCTTTTGGCTGTCGGCGTCCAGCCGCATACCCAAATCAGCTTCCAGCGCAGTCACTGTGCTCCGGGTCAGAGCGACAGCCACCAGCACCTGCACCAAAAGGGCGATACCAAGGGTAACGAACACGGGCCGCAAGAGACGGCTTTGTAACAGTGAGAGAACGGCCGACACTGAAAATCCCTCTGCTTTGACGCCATCAAATTGATAGCACGTCAGAAACGATGCTTTTTCAATGTTCCCAGCAAAGGTCATGCCGTTCGACAGGCATAAACGACAAAGGCCCCAATTAAGGGGCCTTCGTGTTTTACATCAACGACTTATTAAGCGAACGGGTGACGCAGAACGATGGTTTCGTTGCGGTCCGGGCCCGTCGAAATAATGTCGATCGGCGCACCGATCAGCTCTTCAACGCGCTTGATGTAAGCACGGGCGTTAGCTGGCAGCTCTTCCAGAGTTTTGGCACCCACGGTCGACTCTGTCCAACCCAGCACTTCTTCGTACACCGGCTGCAGACCCATGTAGCTGTCAGCGTCAGTCGGGGCAACGTCCTTACCTTCTGCATCTTTGTAGCCGACGCAGATGTTGATGGTTTCCAGACCGTCGAGTACATCCAGCTTGGTCAGGCAGATGCCCGAGATGCTGTTCACATCGATAGCGCGACGCAGGATAACAGCGTCAAACCAGCCACAACGACGAGCACGGCCGGTAGTCGCGCCGAACTCGTGACCTTGTTTAGCCAGGTGCGCACCGACTTCATCGAACAGCTCAGTCGGGAATGGACCCGAACCTACACGTGTGGTGTAAGCCTTGGTGATACCCAGGATGTAGTCCAGGAACATGGGACCAACGCCCGAACCGGTAGCAACGCCGCCAGCGGTGGTGTTAGAGCTGGTCACGTACGGGTAGGTACCGTGGTCGATGTCCAGCAACGAACCTTGGGCGCCTTCGAACATGATGTCTTTGCCAGCACGACGCAGGCCGTGCAGCTCGGCAGTCACGTCCAGCATCAGCGGCTTGAGCAGCTCAGCGTATTCTTTGCACTCGGCCAGGGTCTTGTCGAAGTCAATGGCTGGCTCTTTGTAGAAACCGACCAACATGAAGTTGTGGTATTCCACCAGTTCACGCAGCTTGGCTTCAAAGCGCGGCATGTTGAGCAGATCACCTACGCGCAGACCGCGACGGGCAACTTTGTCTTCGTAAGCCGGGCCGATGCCGCGACCGGTAGTACCGATCTTCAGCTCGCCACGGGCCTTTTCACGGGCCTGGTCCAGCGCTACGTGGTAGGACAGGATCAGCGGGCAGGACGGGCTGATACGCAGGCGCTCGCGCACAGGTACGCCTTTCTCTTCCAGCTTGATGATTTCCCGCAGCAGGGCGTCGGGTGCAACCACCACGCCGTTACCGATCAGGCACTGCACGCCTTCGCGCAGCACGCCCGACGGGATCAGGTGCAAGACGGTTTTTTCGCCGTCGATCACCAGGGTGTGGCCCGCGTTGTGGCCACCTTGGTAGCGCACTACGGCGGCAGCATGTTCGGTCAGCAGATCAACGATCTTGCCTTTGCCCTCATCACCCCATTGGGTGCCCAGGACTACGACATTCTTACCCATAACACTTGTCCTCATTCGCGCAAACTTGGTGCCGGCGGCGGCCGGCAGGAAAACTCAAGAAGCCAGCGGCAATACTTGCCAAAGCCCGTTCTGCTGAATCAATTGCCGGTCGCAGTCCGCTTCACGGGCGGCGGCCAAAAGTTGCCCAGGCAATGCCTGAACGACACGCTGACCCTCACTGCGCAACTGGCAAACCTGCTGCCAGAGTGCTGCATCCGTACTGTCAGGCATCCAGATACCGCCAGACGGTAGCTCGATTTCAGCACGCCCCAGGGTCACCAGGGTTTTCAAATCGGTAGAGAAACCAGTTGCCGGACGGGCACGACCGAAGTCGGCACCGATGTCGTCGTAACGACCGCCCTGGGCAATGGACTGGCCAACACCCGGTACGAACACGGCGAACACTACACCGGTGTGGTAGTGGTAGCCGCGCAACTCGCCCAGGTCGAAATACAGCGGTAATTCCGGGAAACGCGTGGACAGACGCTCGGCAATCGCCAGCAAATCGTCCAGGGCCGCCAGCACGGGTGCCGGCGCATTGGCCAGACGCTCACGCGCTGCGCTCAACACTTCACGACCACCACACAGGTCGACCAGCGCTCGCAGCATGCCCGACAGATCGGCAGGCAGGCCTTCGGTCAAGGTAATGACCTCGTCGATGGCTTTACGTTGCAACGCATCGAACAACTGTTGCTCGACTTCGCCGGACAAACCGGCGGCGCGGGCCAGGCCGCGATAGATGCCGACATGGCCGAGGTCCATGTGCACATCCGGCACATCGGCCAGTTGCAGCATGGCCAGCATCAGGCTGATGACTTCCACGTCGCTGCTCGGGCTGGCATCGCCGTACAACTCGGCACCCAGTTGAATCGGGCTGCGCGAGGACGACAAGGCACGCGGCTGAGCATGCAGCACACTACCGGCATAGCACAGACGACTTGGACCTTCGCGACGCAGGGTGTGCGCATCGATGCGCGCCACTTGCGGCGTGATGTCGGCACGGAAACCCATCTGCCGGCCCGACTGCGGGTCGATGACCTTGAAGGTACGCAGATCAAGATCCGAACCCGCGCCGGTCAGCAGGGATTCCAGGTACTCGATATGGGGAGTCACGACAAACTCGTAACCCCAGCTCTGGAACAGATCCAACACCTGGCGACGCGCTACTTCGATGCGCGCAGCTTCTGGTGGCAGTACTTCTTCGATGCCATCTGGCAGCAGCCAGCGGTCTACCGTTGCCATTACGCCATTCCCCTATGATCCGGGCGACAAGCCTTTGGGCGAGCCTTGAGTGAAGCAGAAAATGATCGGCTCATGTGCAAACCACGCGCATGAACAACGGGGCGAAAAGCCTGAAATCGGCTTCGCCAACCATTTTCCTCGAAAAACCTGTCGAGTCATTCAACTCGGGCGCCTGCATAAAAACAGCAATCAAACGTGCAGACGCAAAAAAGCCGGGAATTTCCCGGCTGCCGCATCATACACACGTTTTCCCAAAGGATCACCCCGCCCGAGGCTTTAGCCGCCAGGCGGGGGATGATTCAGGTCAACGCCGCATCAAGGCTTGGCTTTTTCCAGGTAACGGAAGAAGTCGCTGCCCGGGTCCAGGACCATGACGTCGGATTTGTTCGCGAAGCTTTCACGGTAGGCACGCAGGCTACGGTAGAACGCGTAGAACTCCTGATCCTGGCCGTATGCCTTGGAGTAGATCGCAGCAGCCTGGGCGTCACCGTCACCGCGAACCTCTTCGGACTCACGATAGGCTTCAGCCAGCAGCACGCGGCGTTGACGGTCGGCGTCGGCACGGATGCCTTCAGCCAGCTCGTTACCCTTGGCGCGGTGCTCGCGAGCTTCACGCTCACGCTCGGTGCTCATACGTTCGAACACGCTGCGGTTCACTTCCTTCGGCAGGTCGATGGTTTTGACCCGGACATCGACAACTTCAATGCCCAGCTCTTTTTCCGCCATCTTGTTCAGCGAATTGGTGATGTCAGCCATCAGCGCATCACGCTCACCGGACACCACTTCGTGCAGGGTGCGCTTACCGAACTGGTCACGCAGGCCCGATTCCAGACGACGGGAAAGACGCTCGTCGGCAATCTGCTTGAGGCCGGAAGTCGCGGTGTAGAAGCGCTCGGCATCTTTCACGCGCCACTTGGCGTAGGCATCGACCATTACTGCTTTCTTTTCCAGCGTCAGGAAGCGCTGTGTCGGTGCATCCAGTGTCATCAGGCGCGCGTCGAATTTGCGCACCTTGTTCACGTAAGGCACTTTCACATGCAGGCCCGGCTGAACATCGGCCTGGACCACGCGACCGAACTGCAGCATCACCGCGCGCTCGGTCTGAGCCACGATGTAGAAGCAGTTCCAGGCAACGATCGCCACGACGACGCCGATAATAAGGGCGATCAGCGATTTATTGCTCATCAGCGACTCTCCCTGGTACGTGCTTGCTGTTGCTGCAGATCAGCTGCCGCACGCGCATTCACTTCATTGCTGCTGGCTGCTGCGCCGGTCACCGGAGCACCGGGGCTGCGGCCACTGTCGATCATCTTGTCCAGCGGCAAGTACAGCAGATTGTTCTGGCCATCCTTGTTGCCGGTCACGAGAACCTTGCTGGTGTTGCTGAAGATTTCCTGCATGGTGTCCAGGTACAGACGCTGGCGGGTGACTTCAGGGGCCTTGCGATACTCGGCTACCAGCTTGGTGAAGCGATCGGCCTCACCCTTGGCGCGGGAGACAGTCTCGTCGCGGTAACCGTTGGCATCCTCGAGGATGCGCTGGGCCTGACCACGGGCTTCCGGCACAACACCGTTGGCGTAGGTTTCAGCCTGGTTGCGCGAACGCTGCTCGTCTTCACGGGCGCGGATCACGTCATCGAAGGCTTCCTGAACTTCACGCGGTGCAGCTGCGCTCTGTACGTTGACCTGGGTGACGGTGATACCGGTGCGATAGGTATCGAGGAAGCGTTGCAGACGCTCCTTGATTTCGCTGGCCATCAATTCACGACCTTCGGTCAGCACCTGATCCATGGCGGTAGAACCCACCACGTGACGCAAGGCACTGTCGGTCGCATGTTGCAGGCTGATTTCCGGCTGATCGACGTTCAGCACGAAGTCCTGCAGGTTGCTGATCTTGTACTGCACGGTCAGCGGAACTTCGACGATGTTTTCGTCTTCAGTCAGCATTTGACCCTGCTTGGTATAGGCACGCTCACGCGTGACGTTTTCCATGTACTTTCGATCGATCGGCGGGAAATAGATGTTCAGGCCCGGGCCGACGGTTTCATAGTATTTGCCGAAGCGCAGCACTACGGCTTGCTCCTGCTCGTCGACCACGTAGACAGCGCTGTACAGCCACACAGCCGCCAGCACGACCAGGCCGATGCCGAGCAGGCCGCCGAAGCCGCCACTCTTGCCCGAACCACCGCCCTCGTCACCGCGTTTTTTACCACCACCGAACAACCCGTTCAGGCTTTCCTGCAGCTTTCGGAAGGCCTCGTCGAGATCCGGTGGTCCCTTGCGGTCGCCGTTATTGCGGCGCTTGCCACCCCAAGGATCCTGATTATTCGAGTTGCCACCCGGCTCATTCCAAGCCATAGCGCTCTCCATCTGATAAAGCAAAGACGCACCCACGGCGCGCCGACCAATGCTACAGAATGCCTGTCACCACGGCACAACCGCTTTCTCAGGCTTTTATTGCAAAGTGTGTTGCTCGATGAATTCCATCGGTTGCAGACCTTCGCGGCTCACGAGTCGATTCAGTTCGATCCGTGGCAAGCGAACGGCCAGCAAGCTGATGCCTTCTTCGTCGTGTTCTTCTTTTTGCACCGCACCGAGTTCGAAAAACTGCGCACGCAGTCGAGCAAAACGTTGCGGCAAGCGCAAGGTGCCAACAAACAAATCACTGCCTAACAGTTCGGCCACAGCCTGCTTGAGCAGGTCCAGGCCGCTACCGTCCTTGGCCGACAACCAGACCCGCTGCGGTTTGCCATCGGCATCGCGCTGGATCTGCGGCTCAACACCCTCGAGCAAATCGAGTTTGTTGTATACCTCAAGGATCGGCAAGTCTTGTGCCCCGATCTCCCCGAGCACCACCATGACCTGTTCGATCTGGGCCATACGCTCAGGCTCATGCGCATCGATCACGTGCAGCAGCAGGTCGGAGTTGCTCGACTCTTCGAGCGTAGCCCGAAATGCCTCGACCAGTTTGTGCGGCAAATGGCGAATGAAGCCCACGGTGTCGGCCAGCACGATCGGCCCGAGGTCGTCGAGTTCGAGTCGGCGCAAGGTCGGGTCGAGGGTAGCGAATAACTGGTCGGCGGCGAAGACGTCGGAATCGGTGACCGAGTTGAACAGCGTCGATTTGCCGGCGTTGGTATAACCCACCAGTGAAACCGTCGGAATGTCAGCACGTTTGCGCCCGCGACGAGACTGCTCGCGCTGGCTGCGGACCTTTTCCAGACGCCCCTTGATCTGTCGCAGGCGAACCCGCAACAGGCGCCGGTCGGTTTCCAGCTGGGTTTCACCCGGGCCGCGCAGACCGATACCGCCCTTCTGCCGCTCAAGGTGAGTCCAGCCACGAACCAGCCGCGTACTCATGTGTTCAAGCTGGGCCAGTTCAACCTGGAGCTTGCCTTCATGGGTGCGGGCGCGTTGGGCGAAGATATCGAGAATCAAACCCGTGCGGTCAATCACGCGACACTCGAAAATACGTTCGAGGTTACGTTCCTGACTGGGCGTGAGGATGTGATTGAAAATCACCAGATCGACCTGTTCGGCGCTGACCAGGTCGCGTAACTCTTCGACCTTGCCGCTGCTGATCAGGGTTTTGGCGGTTGGCCGATGACGCGGCACGTTAAAAAACGCGACGGTCTCGGCGCCAGCCGAAATTGCCAACTCCTGAAACTCCTGCGGATCTTCGCGCGCCTCAGGGTCCTGACCATCCAAGTGAACGAGAATTGCCCGTTCACCACCACCGTGGCGCTCAAAGAACAAAGGAGACTCCTATCAGGCGTTACCTGGCTCAGCGTCACCTGCTTCGGATTCGGTTGCGCTAGGCAGACGAATTGGACGAACCGGCACCACTGTAGAGATAGCGTGTTTGTAAACCATTTGGCTAACGGTGTTTTTCAGCAGGATAACGAACTGGTCGAAAGACTCGATCGTGCCTTGCAGTTTGATCCCGTTGACCAGGTAGATGGAAACCCCCACTTTCTCTTTACGTAAAGTATTCAAGTAAGGGTCTTGTAGCGAATGCCCTTTTGACATGTGCCGCACTCCTTTAAGGATTCAATATAAAAAATAGGTAAACAGATGGCTTGGGGCCGTCACACCCCCAAGGATAGACGGCAATTGCAAGGACTCAGCTCAATATGGAGATGGTCCCGAGGTATTTCAAGGCGCGCGGCAGATTGTCGCAATCGAGGCTGTCCAACCAGTGTAAATCAGCCCAACTGCGCAGCCAGGTGAACTGGCGCTTTGCCAATTGGCGCGTGGCAATGATTCCACGCTCCTGCATCTCGGCTTGCGTCAGCTTGCCATCCAGGTAATCCCAGACTTGTCGATAGCCTACAGCACGTATAGACGGCATCCCCGAATGCAGGTCACCTCTATCTCGCAGGGCTACGACCTCGTCGATGAATCCCTGTTCCAACATATTTGTGAATCTTTGTTTAATGCGCTCGTGCAGTACCTGGCGATTTGCCGGAGCGATGGCCAAGTTCGCGACAGTATAGGGCAATTGTTGCAGTCCCGAAGCGGCTGCTTCAGTACTTTGCGCAGATTGTCGCAAGCGTAGCTCAGTCATGCTCTGACCACTGACGCGAAAAACTTCCAGTGCACGACTGAGACGCTGTGGATCGTTCGGATGAATTCGCGCTGCGGATTGCGGATCGATGACTGCCAATTGATCGTGCAGGGCTTGCCAGCCAAGGCGTGCAGCCTCTTCTTCGATTTGCGCGCGCACGTCCGGATCAGCCGCCGGCATGTCGGCCAGACCTTCGAGCAAAGCCTTGTAGTAGAGCATTGTGCCGCCTACCAGCAGCGGAATTTTGCCCCGCGCGGTGATCTCGGCCATGGCCTCAAGCGCATCGCGACGAAAATCCGCAGCGGAATAACTCTCGGCCGGGTCGAGAATATCGATCAAGCGATGCGGGAATTCGGCCAGAATTTCTTTGGAAGGCTTGGCGGTGCCAATGTCCATGCCACGGTAAACCAGTGCCGAATCGACGCTGATCAGCTCGCAGGGCAGAACCTTGGTGAGTTCGATGGCCAGGTCGGTCTTGCCGGCAGCCGTCGGCCCCATCAGGAAAATCGCAGGAGGGAGCTGGCTCATCAACGACCGCGCAAAAACAGTTTGTCCAGATCGTCCAGGCCCAATTGGGTCCAGGTCGGTCGGCCATGGTTGCATTGACCGCTGCGTTCGGTGTTTTCCATGTCCCGCAGCAGACCGTTCATTTCCGGCAAGGCCAGACGTCGATTCGCGCGAATCGCGCCGTGGCAGGCCATGGTGCCGAGCAGTTCGTTCAGGTGCGCCTGAATCCGGTCGCTGGTGCCGTATTCCATCAAATCCGCCAGAACGTCGCTGACCAATCGGTTGGCTTCAGCCTGTTTCAGCAGCGCGGGGATTTGCCGGATCGCCAGCGACTCCGGGCCAAGACGCTGCAACTCAAAGCCCAGCCGCTGGAACCACGCGACATGTTCTTCGGCGCAATCGGCTTCGCGCTGACTGACCGCCAGGGACTCCGGCACCAACAGCGGCTGACCACTCAGGCCTTCGCTGGCCATCGCGACTTTCAGGCGCTCATACATGATCCGCTCATGGGCGGCATGCATGTCCACCAGCACCAGGCCTTGGGCGTTTTCCGAAAGAATATAGATGCCCTTGAGCTGCGCCAATGCGTAACCCAGCGGCGGAATGTCGTCCTGGCCGGCCGGGAGCGCTACCGCATTGGCTTCGGGCAACGGCGCGAAGAACTCACGGTAGGCCGCCTGTGCTTCGGCAACGGGTACGCCGGACTGAGGTCGCGGCGTGTACTGATACTGATAACCGGCACCAGCGCCGGAGCCCGCCGTCGTATTAAAGGAAGGTTGGGCCTGAGGCTGTTCCAGAAGCGCATTGGCCGCCAGACGCATTTCGCCCTGCGGACCGAACTCACCGGCGTCGAGGCCGGTGGGCCGGACAATGGCCGTCGCGACAGGCGCGGCCAGATGATCTTCCGGCCGCACATCGCCGAGAGCGCGGTGCAAGGTGCCATAGAGGAAATCGTGAACCATGCGCCCGTCACGGAAGCGCACTTCGTGCTTGGTCGGGTGCACGTTGACGTCGACGCCCGCCGGATCGACTTCGAAAAACAGCACGAACGTCGGGTGCCGACCGTTGAACAGCACATCGCGATAAGCCTGGCGCACTGCGTGGGCCACCAGCTTGTCGCGCACCGCACGGCCATTCACAAAGAAATATTGCAAGTCTGCCTGGCTGCGGTTGAAGGTCGGCAACCCAACCCAACCCCACAGATGCAGGCCATTGCGCTCGATTTCGATCGGCAGCGCCTGCTCCAGAAAACCCGCCCCGCAGATCGCCGCCACACGCCGGGCGCGGGCCGCGTCATCATGGGCTTCGTGCAGGCTGAGGATGGTTTTGCCGTTGTGGCGCAGATGGAACGCCACATCGAACCGCGCCAGCGCCAGACGCTTGATCACCTCTTGCAGGTGATCGAATTCGGTTTTTTCGGTCTTGAGGAACTTGCGGCGCGCCGGGGTATTGAAGAACAAATCGCGCACTTCCACCGAAGTCCCTACCGGATGGGCCGCCGGTTGCACGCGAGGCGCCATGTCCCGACCTTCGGTTTCCACCTGCCAGGCCTGATCGGCATCGCGAGTGCGGGACGTCAGGGTCAGACGCGCCACGGAGCTGATGGAGGCCAGCGCCTCACCGCGAAAGCCCAGGCTCATGACCTGTTCGAGATCTTCCAGATTGCGAATCTTGCTGGTGGCGTGACGAGCCAGGGCCAGGGGCAGGTCATCGGCAGAAATGCCGCTGCCATCGTCGCGTACCCGCAGCAGCTTGACGCCGCCCTGCTCCACATCGACATCGATGCGTTTGGCGCCGGAGTCGAGGCTGTTTTCCAGCAACTCCTTGATCACCGAGGCCGGGCGCTCAACCACTTCACCGGCGGCAATCTGGTTCGCCAGCCGCGGGCTGAGCAGCTCGATGCGCGCAGTGTTGGTCAGCACCTGGTTCATTCTTTGGCCGCCAGTTCTGTGCCGGGAATGGTCAATGTCTGACCAATCTTCAGCTCGTCGCTCTTGAGGTTGTTGGCGTTGCGCAAGGTGGCCGGAGACACTTGGTAACGCACGGCGATCATCGCCAACGTCTCACCCGGGCTCACCCGATGGTCACGTGGACCTTGAGCGATTTTGCCGGAATCGCGCAGCCAGGCAATGTAGGTGCCCGGCGGTGGATTCTGCTGGAAGAACTGCCGCACACCGCTGCTGATAGAACGCGCCAGCGCCTGCTGGTGGTTCGCTGCGGCAAGCTTGGAAGCTTCGTTGGCGTTGGAGATAAAACCGGTTTCCACCAGAATCGACGGGATGTCAGGCGACTTCAGCACCATGAACCCGGCTTGCTCCACGCGCTGCTTGTGCAGCGGCGTGACGCGACCGATGTTGCTCAAGACTTTCTGGCCAACGTTCAGGCTGGATGTCAGGGAAGCGGTCATCGATAAATCGAGCAGCACGCCGGCCAGCATGCGGTCCTTGTCATCGAGGCTGACGTTGCCGGCACCACCGATCAGGTCGGAACGGTTTTCGCTGTCGGCCAGCCAACGGGCGGTCTCCGACGTAGCGCCACGGTCAGACAAAGCGAACACCGACGCACCGAACGCGGCAGCCGATGGTGCAGCGTCGGCGTGGATCGAAACGAATAGATCAGCGCCCTTCTTGCGGGCGATTTCGGTACGGCCGCGCAACGGAATGAAGTAGTCGCCGGTACGCGTCAGTTCGGCGCGGAAGCCTTTCATACCGTTGACCTGACGCTGCAGCTCACGGGCGATCGCCAGCACCACGTCTTTTTCACGCTGACCGCGAGAGCCCGAGGCACCCGGGTCTTCGCCACCGTGGCCGGCATCGATCACCACAATGATGTCGCGCTTGCCGGCCGGCGCGGGCGGCAGCTTGACCGGCGGATCTACCGGAGTGACCGGCACCGGAGCCACGGTCACGACGTTAGTTGGTACAGGAATTGGTGCGGCGTCGGCGGCGTTATCGAACAGATCGACCACCAAGCGATTACCGTATTGGGCGTTGGGCGCCAAGGTAAAACTTTTCGGCGTGACGGCCTTTTTCAGGTCGATGACCACTCGCAGATCGGTCGGCGTTCGTTGAGCCGAACGCATTGCGGTGATCGGAGTATTCGAGGTATTGACGTTCAGCGGCGACCCCAGAGATGCGCCATTGATGTCGATCACCAACCGATCCGGGGAGGTCAGGGTAAAAACGCTGTGCTGGACAGGCCCTGTCAGGTCAAACACCAGTCGCGTGTTGTCCGGCGCCCGCCACAGGCGAACACTGTTGACCTTCGTCTCGGCCACAGCGTCGACGGTCACCGCCAAAAACAACAATCCTACGGCAGCAACCAACGCGCGAAAGCGCATACCTAACCCCATCATTTAATTGGATTCCAATGCCAAAGCGGCACACCACAACTCGCCACGCGAGCCCTGGGGCAAAATTTTCAGCGAACGCCCGCTGTCTTGCGGGCTAATGGTAATGGTCAGGTCGGGCTTTGGCAAAAAGCCTGCACCGTTCCGGGGCCATTCGATCAGGCACAGTGCATCGTCTTCGAAATAGTCGCGGATGCCGAGGTACTCCAGCTCCTCCGGATCGACCAGTCGATACAGGTCGAAATGGAAGGCGCGGACCTCCCCAATCTCGTAAGGCTCGACCAGGGTGAAGGTCGGACTTTTTACCGCGCCTGTATGCCCCAAGCCCCGGATGATGCCCCGGGACAGCGTGGTTTTCCCCGCTCCCAGATCTCCCTCGAGAAAAATCAGACCGTGCCCTTCAGTGGTTTGTGCGATGCGCGCACCAAACGCGGTCATCGCCTCTTCATCAGCCAGGTACAGGGTTACTTCAGACACGGTGCTTGCTCCTCCAACAACTGACGAATGGCTGGAATCAGATCACTGGCCGCCAGCCCACGGCCGAATTCACCTTGTTGCGCGCCGGCATTGGCGTGCAGCCAGACCGCCAGGCACGCCGCGTCGTACGCGTCCATGCCCTGGGTGAGCAAGGCACCGACCAGACCGGCCAGCACATCGCCCAAACCGGCAGATGCCATGGCCGGATGGCCCTGATGACACAACGCCAGACGCCCGTCGGGGCTGGCGATCAAACTGCCAGCGCCCTTGAGGATCACCACCGCTGTATATTTTTTGCTCAATGCATGGGCAGCGGCTGGACGATCGGCCTGAACTTCGGCCGTTGATACCCCCAGTAATCGCGCCGCCTCGCCAGGGTGCGGCGTGATAACACAACCTGCGGGCAAACTCACGCCACCTTCGGCCAACAGGTTCAACGCATCGGCGTCCCAGACTTGCGGCAGCGGCGCATTGGCCGCGGCCGACAACAGACTGCGCCCCCAGGCGGCCTTCCCCAGCCCCGGGCCGACGACCAGCACCGTGACCTTCTCAAGCAGCCCCATCAATTGATTGGCCGACGAAGTGCCGAGCACCATCGCTTCTGGCAAACGCGCCAAGGCGGCTGGAACATGTTCGTTTCGGGTGGCCACAGACACCATGCCGGCGCCGCTGCGCAAAGCACTTTGTGCACCGAGCAGGATGGCACCGCCAAAACCGCGATCACCGCCGATCAGCAATACGTGGCCAAATTTGCCTTTGTGGGACGTTGGAGCGCGACCGGTCAGACGCGGCACATTACCGGCCGTCAGGCGACGAGCGCTGACCGTGGCCCCGATAAACGTCTCAGGGGCGGCTAGCAGATCATTGAATACCAAATCGCCAACCACATTCGCAGCGTCACCGGTGAACAGACCCAGCTTCAAACCGATGAACGTCACCGTCAGGTCGGCTCGAACCGCAACGCCAAGTATGCGGCCCGTATCGGCGCACAGCCCCGAAGGGATATCCACCGCTGCAACCGGTAGCCCACTGGCGTTGATCGCGGCAATGACACTGGCGTATGGCTCGCGTACTTCACCGGTCAGGCCGGTGCCGAGCAAGGCATCCAGCACAATGCCGCGTAATTCGCAGTGCGCGCTCCAGTCTTGAATGGCGACGCCTTCGGCTACTGCCTCGGCATGGGCCGATGCGGCATCGCCCTGCAAACGCCCGGGATCACCGGCGGCCAGCACCCGCACGTGCCAGCCGGCACGTCGGGCCAGCACGGCCACCAGGTAACCGTCGCCTGCGTTATTGCCGTGGCCGGCTACCACGCTCAATTCGTGCGCCTTCGGCCAATGACGGACCAGCGCGCGCCAGGTCGCCCGCGCCGCACGCTGCATCAATTCGAAGCCCGGTGTACCGGCCGCAATCAGGCTCGCATCGAGCCCTCGGACTTGCGCGGCGCTATACAGCGCGTCGGGTAATTCATCTTTAGTGTGCGGCATGCGTCTTCAGGCTCCGATGTCTGGCAGAATTATACGCACCTCAGCTCCGGTTTCTCTCGTCTCATGCCCGCTATTAACACAGACCTGCCCGCCCTCGCCCAATCCATCAAGGACTGGGGCCGCGAGCTGGGCTTTCAGCAAGTCGGCATCAGCGGCCTCGACCTGGCCGAGCATGAGCAGCACCTGGAGCGCTGGCTCGAAGCCGGCTACCACGGCGAAATGGAATACATGGGCGCCCATGGCAGCAAACGTTCGCACCCGGAAGAGCTGGTGCCCGGCACGCTTCGCGTCGTTTCCCTGCGCATGGACTACCTGCCGGGCGACACCGAAATGGCCAAACGCCTGGCCGAACCGGAAAAAGCCTACGTCTCGCGTTATGCCTTGGGCCGCGATTACCACAAATTGATCCGTAAACGCGTGCAACAACTGGCAGAAAAAATTCAGGCGGTGATCGGCCCGTTCGGCTACCGCGCCTTTGTCGACAGCGCCCCGGTGCTGGAAAAAGCCATCGCCGAACAGGCTGGCCTTGGCTGGATCGGCAAAAACACCCTGGTCTTGAATCGCAAGGCCGGCAGCTACTTCTTCCTCAGCGAACTGTTCGTCGACCTGCCACTGCCGGTCGACCCGCCCCACGCCACCGAACACTGCGGTCGCTGCACCGCCTGTCTGGACATCTGCCCGACCAACGCCTTCGTCGGTCCGTATGTACTCGACGCCCGACGCTGCATTTCGTACCTGACCATCGAACTGAAAAGTGCGATTCCTGAAGATTTGCGGCCATTGATCGGTAACCGGGTGTTCGGTTGCGATGACTGCCAGATCGTCTGCCCGTGGAACCGCTTCGCCCGGCCTTCCGGCGAAAGCGATTTCAAACCCCGGCATAACCTGGACAACGCCGAACTGGCCGAACTGTTCATGTGGGACGAAGAGAAGTTCCTCAGCAGTACCGAAGGCTCACCGCTCAGACGCGCGGGTTACGAGCGTTGGTTGCGCAATCTGGCAGTGGGCTTGGGCAATGCACCGTCGAGCATTCCGGTGCTGGAAGCGCTGAAGGCGCGGCGGGACTATCCGTCGGAGCTGGTGCGCGAGCATGTCGAGTGGGCCTTGAAACAACACGGCCTCCTGTAGCAGCTGCCGAAGGCTGCGTTCGGCTGCGCAGCAGTCGTCATTCCGCAAAGCGAGTCCTGCGGCCTCGAACGCAGCCTTCGGCAGCTGCTACAGGGACCGTGTCAGGCTTCGTCGTTATAAACGAACTTGGGCATTTCCCAGTGAAAACGGATCGCCAGCAGGCGCAGCAGGAAACCGCCAAACAGGGTGATCAGGATCGCCTGTTCGCCGGGTAATTGCAGGTAGATGCAGAGCAAATAGCACCACGCCGCGGCAAACGAGACGCTGGCGTAGAGCTCACGGCGGAAGATCAGCGGAATGTCGTTGCAGAAGATGTCCCGCAAAATACCGCCAAACACCCCGGTGATCACGCCGCTGACCGAGGCCACCAGCATGCCGTGGCCCATTTCCAGGGCCGTCATGCAGCCAATCAGGGTGAACGCCACCAAGCCCACGGCATCAAGCACCAAAAACAGCGAACGCAGGTGGCGCATCCAGCGAGCGATGAAGATCGTCAGCATCGCCGCGACGGAGGTCAGCACCAGGTATTCCGGGTGTTTGACCCAGGTCAGCGGGTAGTGGCCCAGCAGCACGTCACGCACCGAACCGCCGCCCAGCGCGGTGACGCACGCAATCAGCACCACGCCAAACCAGTCCATGCCGCGACGGCCCGCAGACAGGGCGCCAGTCATGGCTTCGGCAGTAATGGCGATCAGGTAGAGCATCAGCAACATGGTGGCGGTCCTTGCAGGAAGGCGCGCAGTCTACTCACTTCACCGAAGCACCAAAAGAGGGCGCCGAAGCATTCGCGCAGATCTGTGGCGAGGGGGCTTGCCCCCGTTGGGTCGCGTAGCGGCCCCAAAACCAGACACCATGTTTTGTCAGGCATACCGCGACCGACCGGTTTGCGACTGCTGCGCAGCCGAACGGGGCGGTGCGGCGTTCCGACAAGCCCCCTCGCCACAATGGCCCGCGACCACCCAATCAGAACTTGATGAAATTCTTGCGGTAGTGCTGCAGCTCGGCGATCGATTCGCGGATGTCGTCCAGGGCCAGGTGGGTGCTGCCCTTTTTGAAGCTGTCGCGTACATCCGGTGCCCAGCGCGCGGCCAGCTCTTTAAGGGTCGACACGTCGAGGTTGCGGTAGTGGAAGTAGCTTTCCAGCGACTTCATGTGGGTATAAAGGAAGCGACGGTCCTGGCAGATGCTATTGCCACAGATCGGCGACTTGCCCTTTGGCACCCATTTTTCCAGGAAGGCGATGGTCTCGGCTTCTGCTTCGGCCATGCTGATACGGCTGTCGCGAACCCGTTGGGTCAGCCCGGAGCCGCCGTGCTGACGGGTATTCCACTCGTCCATGCCAGCGAGGATCTCGTCGCTGTGGTGGATGGCGATCACCGGACCTTCGGCCAAGGTGTTCAAATTACTGTCGGTGACGATAGTGGCCATCTCGATGATGACGTCGGTATCAGGGTTCAGACCGGTCATTTCCAGGTCGATCCAGATCAGGTTCAGCGGGTTTTGCATGAGTCGGCTCCTCGGCGTAGGTGCGCAGTTTAGCCTAGGGAGGCCACCGGGCGTGCTAAACTCGCGGCCGTTTTACCTAATCGCTGCATTCTCGATACGGAACACCCATGGCCAAACGCCAACTCAATCGTCGTCAAAACTGGCGCATCGAAAAGATTCAGGGCGAGCGCGCTGCCCGCGCCGCCAAACGCGAGTCCTCGGCTGTCGAGGCACTCGAAGGCGGCGACCTGGGTCCGGAACAGACGGGCCTGGTGATCGCGCACTTCGGTGTGCAGGTCGAAGTCGAGGCGCTCGATGGCGAATTGGCCGGCCAGGTGTTCCGCTGCCATTTGCGCGCCAACCTGCCAGCGCTGGTAACCGGCGATCAGGTTGTGTGGCGTGCCGGCAACCAGGGCATCGGCGTGATCGTGGCGCAACTGCCACGCAAGACCGAGCTCTGCCGTCCCGACAGCCGGGGCCAGCTCAAGCCGGTGGCGGCTAACGTAGACCTGATCGTTATCGTCTTCGCGCCGCTGCCCGAGCCTCACGCCAACCTCATCGACCGTTATCTGGTCGCTGCGGAACATGCCGGTATTCGGCCGTTGCTGCTGCTGAACAAATTCGACCTGATCGACGAGCAGAACGCCCCGGCGCTGAATGCCTTGCTGGCGGTTTACCGCACGCTGGGTTACCCGGTGCTGGAAGTGTCGGCCCACCACGGCAATGGCATGGAGCAGTTGCAGAAGCAGCTGGACGGGCACATCAGCGTATTCGTCGGTCAGTCCGGTGTCGGCAAGTCGTCGCTGGTCAACAGCCTGCTGCCGGAAGTCGACACCCGCGTCGGCCCGCTGTCCGAGCTGTCGGGCCAGGGCACCCATACCACCACCACTGCGCGGTTGTTCCACTTCCCCGGTGGCGGTGAGCTGATCGACTCCCCGGGTATTCGGGAATTCGGCCTGGGTCACGTCAGCCGTGCCGACGTCGAAGCCGGCTTCATCGAGTTCAACGACCTGATCGGCACCTGTCGCTTCCGCGATTGCAAGCACGACCGCGAGCCGGGTTGCGCCCTGCTCAAGGCCCTGGAAGAGGGTCGCGTGCAACAGCAACGGATGAACAGCTACCGCTCGATCATCGCCAGTTTGCCTGAAAGCAGCTATTAAACAGACGCGCCAACCGCCCCTGACTATTACGGGGCGGTAGGTCGTTCGTGGTGTCCTACAAAAACTCCCTCAATTAAACGTCAGACCTCTCTGTAAGGCTTCTTCGCGCCTGCCTGAAGGACGCGTCTCTTTAACCGCCAAAGCCTTGTTGCGGCCACTCAAGTGCATACATTCGAGCCCTCATCGCATTTCAGGCGATACCGAGGGACAGCCATGCAAACCTATCATTTGTTCATCAGTCACTCGTGGAACTACTCAGACACCCACGACAATCTGGTTCGCCTGCTCAACGCGAAGCCCGACTTCACGTTCAAGAATTTTTCGGTGCCACCGGACAATCCGATCATCGGCGCGAAAACCGACAAACAACTTGAAGAAGCCATCGAAAACAAGATTCGGCTCTGCTCGGCAGTGCTGATCATGGCGGGGATGTATTCGACCTACAGCAAGTGGATCAACAAGGAAATCGAGATCGCCAAACACATGAACAAGGTGATTATCGCGGTCAAGCCGTTTGGTGCGGAGCGGATTTCCACGGTGGTACGCCGGGCGGCGCATGCGGAGTGTGCGTGGAACACCAACAGCATCATCAGTGCCATTCGCACTCACGCGGCGGGCTGAAGCATGCGCAAGGGACTGTTCATCGGCATTAATAACTACAGCCATGTTTCGCAATTGAGTGGTTGCAACAACGACGCGATGGCCATGGCTTCGGTGCTGAAAACCGACGCCAATGGCGATCCGAACTTCAAGAACCTGGTCCTGACCTCCGCCGAAGATTATCTGAACCGCGAAAAGCTCGAAGGGCATATCCAGGAATTGTTTTCAGGCGATTGCAGCGTTGCACTGCTGTACTTCGCCGGTCACGGCAACTTCGACGTTGATACGGACGAAGGCATGCTGATACCCCAGGACTACAAATCCGCCAAGGATGGAATTCGCATCAGCGACATCCTGAATTGGGCGACCAAAGCCGTAAAAATCAAAAACAAAGTAATTATTCTCGACTGCTGCCAGGCGGGCTCGGCGGGCGAAGTGCGGGCGCTACGCAGCGAAAGCAGCATGGTGTGCGAAGGCATGACCATCCTCACCGCGTGCAAAAAGGAAGAGCCTGCGATGGAAGGCGCCAACCACGGCGTCTTCACGGGGCTGTTGCTGCAAGCCCTGCACGGCGGCGCCGCAAACATATTGGGAAAGATTACCCCCGGCAGCCTCTATTCATTCGTCGACAACGCTCTCGACGCGTGGGAACAGCGCCCGGTGTTCAAGACCAATGTGTCGCAGTTCATTTCATTGCGAGAAGTCTCGCCACTGATCCCCAAAGAGATTCTGCGCAAACTGCCCGACTGGTTCGAAGAGGCGGAATCAATGTTCGCCCTCGACCCCAGCTACGAACCTACCGAAGCCACGTTCGACCCGGAGCACGGCGAAGTCTTCGCCCAACTGCAAAAGTGCAATCGCCACAGCCTGATCGAACCGGTGGACGCCGAACACATGTACTACGCCGCCCTCCATTCCACCGGTTGCCGCCTCACCGCCCTCGGCGCCTATTACCGCGAACTCGCGATCAAGGGACATTTCTGATGCCTGTGTTTATCAGCTACCGCCATAGCGATCGGCCCCACGCCATCGCCATCAACTCCCGTCTTATTCAGGCCAACATCAAGACGTACTTCGACGTGCTGGATCCGGAATCACAGACCACTGACGACATCACCGGGGTCATCACCCGCAACATCACCGCGTGCACGCACTTGCTCGCCGTGATTTCGGAGAACACCGCACAATCCTGGTGGGTGCCGTTCGAAATCGGAGAAGCGACCATCAGCAATCGCCGCATCTGCTCGTACCAGATTGGCCCCAGCGCTTTACCGTTGTACCTCGACAAATGGCCGAAACTGAGCGGCGATACAGACATCAATTTTTTCATTGATGCTTATCGTGAGGAGGTGATAACCAAACGCTCGATAGGACTGGAATCGATCAGTGAGTCGGTTCGCGGCATCTACAAAGGAAATGCAGACCTGTTCCACGACCAACTCAAGAACCGCATCCGACGCGGTTTCTGACAGACGCAAAAAAGCCGCGATGATCGCGGCTTTTTCATAGATCACTGCTTGGGCGGATCACCCGGTTTCGGCGCAGGAGCATCAAACAGATTCAAACGCTCCCGAAGTTCATGAGCCGGCAGCGGTTCCTTATCCGCCGGCAATGCGTTCGGATCGGCTGGCGGTGCGGGCACTTCGCCCGGGCCACCCTGCCCTTGCGTCGGCGCTGGCGCCGGTTCGGCCCCTTGCGAACCTTCAATGGCCTTTTGGGCTTTTTTGGTCAGCACCACGATGTCGATGCGGCGGTTGACCGGGTTGAACGGGTTCTCCCGATCGAACAATGCCGACGAAGCGTAACCGACGACCCGCGCAACCTGAGCGTCCGGATAACTGCCGGCGACCAGTGCACGGCGAGCCGCGTTGGCGCGGTTGGCCGAAAGTTCCCAGTTGCCGAAGTCGCCGGTGCCCGAGTACGGCTTGGCATCGGTGTGGCCGCTGATACTGATCTTGTTCGGCACCGCCTTGATGGTGTCGGCCATGGCCAGCAGGATGTCTTCGAAATACGGCTTCAGACGCGCACTGCCGGAGTCGAACATCGGGCGGTTCTCGGCGTCCACGATCTGGATGCGCAAACCGTCCTGAGTGATCTCGAAGAGAATCTGGTCCTTGAACTTCTGCAACTGCGGGTTTTCTTCGACCTTGTTCTGCAACTCTTGCAGCAGCAATTCCAGCCGTTCCTTCTCGACCTGCTCGGCCATGCCTTCGACCTGTTCGGAGTCGATAGTCACCTTGTCTGGCTGAGGCTGGGATTTCACCTCGGGGTTGAGGGTGTCCTCCGGTGCCAGGGTCGGCGAGCCGCCCAGATCGATGATGTACGGCGTACCGCTTTCGGAAAAACCGACCGGGTCCTTGAAGTAACCGGCAATGGCGATCTTCTGTTCTGGCGTTGCCGTGGACAACAGCCACAACACCAGGAAGAACGCCATCATCGCGGTCGCGAAGTCCGCGAAGGCGATTTTCCAGGAGCCCCCGTGATGCCCGCCCGCGTACTTTTTGACGCGCTTGATGATTATCGGCTGGTTATTTTCCATGACTTAGCGACCGCGAACCGCTTGTTCCAGCTCAGCGAAGCTAGGACGGTGCGCCGGGTACAGAACCTTGCGACCAAATTCCACCGCCAGCGATGGCGGCATGCCAGAAGCCGAAGCCACCAGCGAGGCCTTGATGGCTTCGTAGACGTTCAGTTCTTCCTTGGCGTCGTGGGCCAGGGCATGGGCCAGCGGACCAAAGAAGCCGTAGGCGGCGAGAATACCGAAGAAGGTACCTACCAGTGCCGCACCTACGTGCAAGCCAATCATTTTCTGGTCGCTTTCACCCAGGGAAGCCATGGTCACCACGATACCCAATACCGCCGCGACGATACCGAAACCCGGCATGGCATCGGCGATGCCGTTAACTGCGTGGGAGGGGTGGTCCAGGTCTTCCTTGAGGCTGGTCAGTTCCATGTCGAACAAGCCTTCGAGCTCATGGGGAGCCATGTTGCCGGAGGACATGATGCGCAGGTAATCGCAGATGTACGCAGTCATGCGGTCATCTTTCAGGACTGCCGGATACTTGGCGAAGATCGGGCTCGCAGCGGCATCTTCGATGTCGCCTTCGATCGCCATCATGCCTTCTCGGCGGCTCTTGTTAAGAATCTCGTAAATCAGCCCCAGCACTTCCAGGTAGAAGGTGTGGTTGAAACGCGAACTGAACATGCCCAAGGACTTCTTGAGCACGTGCATCGTCATATGACCGGGGTTGGCCTGCAGGAATGCACCAAGGGCCGCGCCACCGATAATCATCACCTCGAAAGGCTGGATGAGGGCGGCAATCTTGCCGTGGGAAAGCACGTATCCGCCGAGCACGCTCGCGAATACGACGATGATGCCGATAATTTTAGCCATAGGTAGGAGAGCACTTACTGAGTCGGGTTCAAGGTCATATTCGGAAGTTAAAAAATCTCTTCTTCTCCTTATCGGCAAAACTGCGCCAGACTATAGCCAGTTCAATCGAAAAGCTAAATTAGCCCGCTCCGGGCACAGGTAATGCAGACAATGATCGCGTCCAGCCATGGCTAACGAAACGAACGTCCCAACACCAAAACCAACCACGCTCGAAGGCTGGGTCAAGCTTCTGGATGGCGTACGCCTGCCGGTTCCGCAAGCCAGTCATGACCAAGTCTGTAAAGCCATCCGCGATAACCGCAGCTCGCTGCGAGACATCGCCGAACTGATGCAGGACAGCCCGGCTCTTGCCTTGAGCGTAATTCGCGAAGCTAATCGCCATACCCATGGCAGCATGAGTACGCCGGCTGAAAACCTTGAGGTGGCGATCAATCGCCTTGGTTTGAAACGCACTGAAGAATTGCTCGATCGTTTGCCTGCCGAACCTCAATCGCAGATTCCTGTTGCCCTGCGCCAGCTTCAGTTGATCAGCCAGCACGCCACCCAACAGGCCAATGGTTTTTTTGCCGGTCGCCTGGCGCGGTTGTGGCAGGACATCCACTGGGGCAGCCTGCTGTTTCTTTCGCCACTGTGGCCCATGGCGTTGACCCATCCGCAGTTGCTAGAAGAATGGGAGCTGCGGGTCATCCATAAAGGTGAGTCGGCGCGCAAAGTAGAAAAGCAATTATTCGGCGTGCGCTTGCTGGAAATCTGTCTGGCGCTGGTGGATGTCTGGCGTTTGCCAATCTGGGTGCAGCAGGGTTATCGGCTGCTGCGGAGCGAACAACGCGAGCTGGTGAAAGTCCTGCGCATCGCGCGTGACAGCGATCACCCGCTACGCCAACAGAACCGTCTCGATGACGATCCGACGCTACGGCGTTGGCTCAATCAGCCCGCCAATACCGTGCTGCTGGCCAATGGTCTGGCGTTGTCGGCACAACAGGCCTGGGACAGTCCGCACTGTGAACGCTGGCAGTACCTGGCCAGCCTTTACTTGCAAATGCCGATGGATGAGGTGCAACAACAATTGCACCAACAGGCCGTTAACAGTGCCCGCCACCACGCCATGCCAGACCTCTGGCACCCAGCTGAAGCGCTGATCTGGCCGTCGGGCATGAACCGTGTTCACGGTGGTTTGCTGCCGGCCCCGGCGCCGACCGCAGAAGACCTGGCGAAGTGGCGCAAGCAATGCGCCGAATTGCTGGTGGAGCCGAGCCGTTTTACCAATGCCATGCACTTGACCACATCGGCCCGAGACGCCCTGGTGGCGTGTGGCATGCGGCGGGTGATGATTCTGATGGCCGACCGTACTCACGCTAATCTGCGCGTGCACCAAACTGCCGGGTTGCCCAAAGAAGTGGCCGGCCTGAACCTGGTGGTCAGCCAAAGCACCGTGCTGCAGCGCCTGCTCGCGCAACAGGCTCAGGTGCGTCTGACGCCAGCCAACAACGCACAATTCTCGGCCCTGCTGCCGGCCAGCCTGCGTAAACAGTTCAGTGGTGAACACCTGCTGTTGCGTTCCCTGGTCAACAACGGTCGGGTGATCATGATCGTGGTGGTGGATCAGGGCGGCGGGCCGTTCTCGGAAATTACCGTGCAAGCATTCGGCAAAACCGCGCAATGCATCGAAAAGGCCCTGCACAGCTTTAGCCACCGCTAGGGGCTGATGCCGGTGTAGCAGCTGTCGAGCCCCAGCGAGGCTGCGTTCGGCTGCGAAGCAGTCGTGAATCTGGCTGACGCGATCTGCCTGATGCACCGCACGCTCTGATTTGACGACTGCTTCGCAGCCGAACGCAGCCTCGCTGGGGCTCGACAGCTGCTACAGCCGAACGCGGCAGCTGCTACAGATCGCATTACGGCTTAACTGTTTTCAGTTATTTCCTGTGCCGAAATAACTGATAACAGGCCCTCATGACGCTGCGCTACAATCCTCCCCTTTGTGCTCTGGAGACCTCACATGTCTGACTTCTCTGGCTTGGCGCTGGTGATCGAGCCGAGCGACCTGCTCCCGCGTCTCGACTCCCGCGAACTGATTCTGGTGGACCTGACCAGCAGCGCCCGCTATGCCGCAGGGCATATCCCCGGGGCACGCTTTGTCGATCCAAAACGTACCCAATTGGGTCAGGCGCCTGCGCCAGGCCTGCTGCCGACCCAAGCCGCGCTTGAAGCATTGTTCGGCGAACTGGGCCACAACCCCGATGCGGTCTACGTCGTCTATGACGACGAAGGCGGCGGTTGGGCCGGTCGCTTTATCTGGCTGCTGGATGTCATCGGCCACAGCAAGTATCACTATATCGATGGCGGCCTGCCGGCCTGGCTGGCAGAAGGTTTGCCAATGTCGATCCAGATCCCGCCAGCGATCGGTGGCCCGGTCGCCCTGACCCTGCACGACGAACCCATCGCCACCCGCGAATACCTGCAAAGCCGTCTCGGTGCCGCCGATCTGGCGATCTGGGACGCGCGCGGGCCGCTGGAATACTCCGGCGAGAAAGTGCTGGCAGCCAAGGGCGGGCACATTCCCGGCGCGGTCAATTTCGAGTGGACAGCCGGCATGGATCAGGCGCGCAACCTGCGCATCCGCACCGACATGCCGAAAATCCTGGAACAACTCGGTATCACCAAAGACAAAGAAGTCATTACCCACTGCCAGACTCACCATCGTTCTGGCTTCACGTATCTAGTAGCCAAGTCGCTCGGTTATCCGCGAGTCAAAGGTTACGCCGGCTCCTGGGGCGAATGGGGCAACCACCCCGACACGCCCGTAGAGATTTAAGGTTTTTTAAGGACAGTTAATGAATAAGCGTTTGTTTATCCTCAGCCAATACCTGCTGCCCCACCACTTGCTCTCGCGACTGGCCGGCTGCATTGCCGAATGCCGCGTGCGCTGGTTCAAGAACGCCTTAACCGCCTGGTTCGCCAAGCGTTATCAAGTGGACATGTCCCAGGCGCTGGTCGAAGACCTGACGGCTTACGAGCACTTCAATGCGTTCTTCACTCGAGCCTTGAAAGACGGTGCTCGCCCGCTGGACCAAACCCCAGGCGCGATCCTCAGCCCGGCCGACGGTGCCGTCAGCCAGCTCGGCCCGATCGAACACGGTCGCGTTTTCCAGGCCAAGGGCCACAGCTTCAGCGTGCTGGAACTGCTCGGTGGTGACGCAGCCAACGCAGCGCCATTCATGGGAGGTGATTTCGCCACTATTTACCTCTCGCCCAAGGATTACCACCGCGTGCACATGCCGCTAGCCGGCACGCTGCGCGAGATGGTCTACATCCCCGGCCGCATCTTCTCGGTCAACCAGACCACCGCTGAAAACGTACCGGAACTGTTCGCTCGCAACGAGCGTGTGGCGTGCATTTTCGACACCGAACGTGGCCCGATGGCCGTAGTGCTGGTGGGCGCGATGATTGTGGCGTCGATCGAAACTGTCTGGGCCGGGCTGATCACGCCGCCAAAACGCGAACTGAAAACCTTCCGCTACGACGAAGCCGCCCGTGCGCCGATCCATCTGGAGAAAGGCGCGGAATTGGGTCGCTTCAAGCTCGGCTCCACGGCGGTCGTGCTGTTCGGGCCGGATCAAGTGAAATGGGCTGAAGGGCTGGGCACCCTTTCGCCAGTGGAGATGGGCCAGGGCATCGGCTTGCCAACCGCCTGATCCCGGACCCGCCGCCCGAATTTCTTTTGGGCGGCGCATCCCCCTGTAGGAGCTGCCGAAGGCTGCGATCTTTTGATCTTGTTGGTGATTGATGGCGCCAGGATGAAAAGATCGCAGCCTTCGGCAGCTCCTGCCAGGGCAAGCGTGACGTAAATATCGCGACATCCCCTCCAGCGTTCATAGCTGCTACAGTCAAGTCATTCACTGCCCATTTCCCGGTCGGAGTTTGTCTACGGCATGAATGAGACCAATCCTGTCCTGCTGCTACGCGCACCGATCCCGACGCTGTCGCGTCTGTCTTTCTGCGAAGCCACACCTCGCGACCTCAAGCGCTGGATCGCCAACCTGCCCAAAGCCAACATCGGCGAAACCGCTCGCCAGTTGTATCAAGGCTTGAGCGAACTCAACCAACTGCTCACATCCAGCGACAATCGCCTGCAATTGCTCGAACTGCTGCGGCCCGAGGTGTATTACGTCTGTAAGCACCTGGAGCGGCATTTCCTGCATCAGGCGATTGTGCTCGACGAGCGCTCGCGCAAGATCGCCAACCTTTGCCAGGCGCTACAGAGCCACTTGGCGATCGGCTACAAGCAAATCGTTATCCACATCACACCGAGCGTCAGCAAGGACCGTGCGCCACTGCTGACCCAGGCTTTGCAACGGGCAATCCATTGCCTGAACGGCGCATTGATCCGCGCCACTGAACTCTATTGTCCGGTGCCCGAAAATCTGTGGCTCGAGTTACATCAGTTGTACCGGATTGGCTGTCAGTTCCAACTGCAACATTTGAGCGTGCGTGATGAAATGGCCAGTCAGACGCAAAGCCTGAGCATCGAGCAAACCTACGTCGTCGCCCTCCTGCTGGGTGCTTCACGCTGCAATCAACTGCGCCAGAACCAGATCGCCCGGCTCGCCGAGGTGCTCGAACCCTGGAGCCAGTGGATCAAACTGCAACCGGCCAAACCGGACAACGGGCTGTTTGCCATCGCCCCGGATCTCGACACCGGGCCGCGTTACCGCTCCAAATTCCTCGCCGAACAACAGGAGAGCTTGCTGGGGATCGACCCGCAACCTCTGGTCGCGGCCATCGAAACCCATCTACAACAGTCGGCCGATAAGGCATCGCCATTGCCCGTTCCGGCGGGACTGAATCTGGATACGCTGCAACACCTGCATGCCGCCTGGGGCCAGGCCGCCGAGCGCAGTTTCCAGCGCACTGTCGGCCACGGCATGCTGACCCTGTGCGTGGGTATGAGTGCATTGCACTTTTATCTCGGCGGGCAACGCTCGTTCAACGACATCCTGAAGAAACCCGGCGCCCGCCCCGCGCAGTTCTCGGCGACCGACCCGACAGGTCGCGCCAAAGACCAATGGCGCCACGCCTTCGACGCCGCCCCCCATGGCACCGCGGATACGCTGCTGCCTTACGAAGAGATCGAATACCCGCACCTTCAAAACGATGACAGCCACGAGGCATCCGACCGCCAGCAGCATTTCCCGACCTATGCGCTGCCGGTGATCAATCACAGTCCTGGCGGCTATTGCCTGGCCTGGCCCGGCGCGGTGCCCGCCGAGCTACAGGCTGGCGAAATGGTCGGTATCGAGGACGCTGCCGGTCAAGGCTGGAGCATTGCAGTGGTGCGCTGGATCCGACAAGTGCGGGGCGGCGGCACGCAGATGGGTATCGAGCAAGTCGCGCCTTGCGCCGAACCCTGCGGCCTGCAACTGATACGCTCCCACGACGAGCACAGCCAGTACTTGCGCGGGCTGTTACTGCCCGCCATCAGCGCCATCGACCTGCCGGCCACCCTGCTCACGCCGCGCCTGCCGTTCCAGGAAGGCAACAAGGTGTTGATCAACACCAACGGCGAGGAACGCCCGGCCGGGCTGGAGCGGCGAGTGGCGAGCACCAACAGCTTCAATCAGTTTGCCTACCGTTCGCTTGAGACAGCCAGAAACGAAAACGCCGCGAGGAGCGGCGTGGTCGGGGTAGTGGAAGAGTTTGATTCGTTGTGGAAGTCGCTTTGAGCGTGAATCCACGAAACCGCGGCGCGCCCAATCGCGGGCAAGCCCGCTCCCACAGGGTCTCCGCTATCCTTGTGGGAGCGGGCTTGCCCGCGAAGAGGCCCGCCCAGACAACCTGAAACTCAGAGCTGCCCGTCGCGATCCCGGAAGCCCAGCAGATACAGCACGCCATCCAGCCCAAGGGTGGAAATTGCCTGCTTCGCCGATTGCTTGACCAACGGCTTGGCACGGAACGCCACACCCAGCCCGGCAATCGCCAGCATCGGCAGGTCGTTGGCACCGTCACCGACGGCAATCGTCTGCTCCAGACGCAAGCCTTCCTTATGCGCCAGCTCACGCAGCAGATCCGCCTTGCGTTGCGCATCGACAATCGGCTCGACCGCCACGCCAGTAACTTTGCCATCGACCACAGCCAGTTCGTTGGCGAACACGTAGTCGATGCCCAGCTTGGCCTGCAGTTGCTTGGCGAAGTAGGTGAAGCCGCCCGACAGAATCGCTGTCTTGTAGCCCAGACGCTTGAGTTCGGCGAACAGGGTTTCGGCGCCTTCGGTCAGGCGCAGCGAGGCGCCGATGGAGTCCAGCACGCTGACGTCCAGACCTTGCAGCAAGGCCAGGCGCTCCTTGAAGCTGGCGCGGAAGTCCAGCTCGCCGGCCATCGCCCGCTCGGTAATTGCAGAAACCTGGTCGCCCACACCAGCAGCCTTGGCCAGTTCGTCGATGACTTCGGCTTCGATCAGTGTCGAGTCCATGTCGAACACCGCCAAACGGCGGTTACGGCGGAACAGCGAATCTTCCTGGAAGGCGATGTCGACGTTCAATTCTTGAGCGACGCTGAGGAATTCGGCCCGCAGCGCTTGCGGATCCGCCGCCTCGCCGCGCACGGAAAACTCGATGCAGCCCTTGCCCTTGTCAGCCGGGGTGTCCAGAGGCATGCGCCCGGACAGGCGATCGATATGGTCGATATTCAAACCATATTTGGCGGTGATCGAACTCACACGCTGCAATTGCTCGGCGGTTACTTTGCGGGTCAGCAGGGTGACGATGTGGCGTTTCTTGCCCTGATTGCCGACCCACAGCTGGTAATCCTCTTCGGACACCGGCGTGAAACGCACCTGTTGCTCAAGCTCATAGCCTTTGAACAGGATGTCCTTGAGCACCGAGTTACCTTGTTCGGTATCGGGAATTTCAACCAGGATGCCAAACGACAGGGTGTCGTGGATCACCGCCTGACCGATGTCGAGAATGTTCACACCACCCTGGGCCAGAACGCCGGTAATGGCCGCAGTCAGACCCGGACGGTCGACTCCCGTGATGTTTATCAGGACGATTTCGCGCAAGGCGCACCCCCGCAGGTGGAAAAAAACCGCATTCTACCCATTTTCAGTGACCATCGGGCACCGCGAGCGCTTTGACGGCCTAGGGCCTGTCGCTATACTGCGCGTCAACTTCACGGACAAAGAGCCGAGCTCAAGTGAACCGGCCCACGCCAGTAAAAACCGATAACTTCTTTCTGCTGATCTTCCGGGCACTGCGTCATCGCCGTGTACCGATCGCATTGCGCATTGCCAGCCATAACGTGATCCTGGTCGCTCTGGCCCTGGTGATCTATGCCTGCGTGATGGGTTTGCAGTTCAAGCAGGCCATGCACGAGCAGGCGGATGCCCTGGGCGAAAGCCTGACCACCCAGACCGCGACCTCGGCCACGGAACTGTTGGTGTCCAATGACATCCTCAGCCTGAACGTGCTGCTCAACAACCTGACCAAGAACAAACTGGTGGCTCACGCCGCCATTTATAGCGTGGATAACCGCATCCTCGCCGAAGCCGGTCAGCGCCCCAAGCATAGCCTCTTGGGCGAAGCCGAGGGCATGTACCAGAGCAAGATCACTTTTCAGGACGTGACCGCCGGGCAACTGCGCATCAGCCTGGACATGGATCAGTTCCAGCAGCCGATGACCATCAGCCTGCAAAGCATGGGCATTCTGAGTGCGATTCTGCTGGCGCTGTCCCTGGCCTTGAGCCTGCGCCTGGGACGCAATATCTCCACACCGCTGATGCAATTGCGGGTGTGGCTACGCAATATCGACGAATACACCCCGGCCACCGAGCGCCAGGATGAGGTCGGCGACCTCGCCCGTCAGCTGCACGCCAATTTCGCACCGGAGCCGGCCGAGCCGGAACCCGCGCCGGAGCCTGAATACGACGACAGCGATTACGAAGAGGCCGACGATAACGAGCCGAGCTTCGAAGTGCGTAACCTGCGCGATCCGAGTTTTGACGAAACCAAGCCTGTCGCCGGCCTCAAGCCTGCGCCGCGGCGCACTGTCAGCACCGTCGAAGACGATGAGGACGACGAAGATCCGTTTGCCGATCTGCGTGATGATTCGGCAGATAGCGCGCCGAAACCAGTCGTAAAGCCGAAGGTATCGAACCTGCCGCAGCACAGCGCGGTACTGGCCGTGCAACTGGGTGCGCAAGATCAATTGCGCCGCCTGCCCCGCGCACGTCTGGAAGAGCTGCTGAAACGCTACCGCGATTGCCTCGATCAGGCCGCGTCGCTTTACCAGAGCGAACTGCACACCCTGAACGATGGCAGCACGCTGATGCTGTTCCACAACGAAGACAGTGGCGACGACTACCTGACCAACGCCATCTGCTGCGGTGAGTTGCTGCGTGCCCTGGGTCATCAGTTGCAGATCGAAGTCGCCGACAGCGGCATCACCCTGCAACTGCAACTGGGTCTGACGCTGGGTGACGAACTGTTCGGCTTGAGCCAGATTGATCTGCTGCTGACTGAAACAGCTCAGGATGCACTGGCCCTGTCGCAACACAGCCGCAACCTGCTGCTGGTTGAGCGCAAGATCAGTGACGACGCGCTGATTCGCCAGCGTGCCCGGATCCGGCCGATCGCAAGCCCTGAAGGTGCGTGCTGCGTAGAGCGCTTGATGGAGCCCTATCCGTCGATGCTGGAGCGGCAACTGGCGCGGATGCACGAACGCCGGGCGTAAACGCTAGCCCCCGCTGTAAAGAAGCCCGCAGATGAGTGATCGCCTGCGGGCTTTTTGGTGACCGTCTGAAAAGATCGCAGCCTTCGGCAGCTCCTACAAAGTTCGCATGCACCTGCAAGGCCGCGGCCTACACGGTCCTTGTAGGAGCTGCCGAAGGCTGCGATCTTTTGATCTGGGCTTTTTGTTGCCTGTCCCGGCCCCATCGCGGGCAAGCCCGCTCCCACATTGACCTCTGCGAATACAAAACCTGTGTACGACAGAAATCCCTGTGGGAGCGGGCTTGCCCGCGATGAGGCCGGCAGCAGCACCGCAGATCTCCAACCTGCAGAAACAACAAGGCCCGCATCTACGCGGGCCTCGTTTCGAATCCATCCAGGCTTAGAACCTGAACACTTCCATATCCGTGCGAATCGGCGAAGCCATCGGGATTTTCGGTTGCTTCTCCGGCTCTGCTGCCGGTGCCACAGGCTTGGCAGCCTGCTTGCGTGGCGCTTCAGCGATCGGCGGCTGGTTGGCCAGCGGCTTGAGCGCCGTCGACAGCTGCTCGGCCAGACGCTGCAGCAACACACCCTGAGCCTGAACCTGAGCCGCAGTCCCGCCAGCGTGCTGCTCCTGCAGATGAATGATGCGGTTATCGCGCACCTGACCACGACGGTCGATCAGGCGCCATTGCGCATCAAGGATCGCCGGTTGCGACGCACCCGAGTCCAGACGCGTGATCGTCAGCAGAACCTGAACATCCGGCGTGAAGCCCAGTGTTGCCGGTGCCAGGACAACGCGCTGGCTGTCCAGATGACCGGCAACCTGACGCAGCAACAACTGATCGATGTCGGACGACAGGCTACCCGCCCAACGACCATCAACCGAAGCTTGCAGGCTGCCATCGGGCTGACGCTGCAACAAGGTTTCGCGTTGCAGGTAGTCGGCAACCGTTACCGGGCCAAGCAATACCGCCATGCCCGCGCTTTGCGCAGGCTGAGCCGGACTTCCGCTGTCCAGCTGATACAGCGACACCGGTTGGTGAACGCTGCAACCCGCCAGGCCAAGAACGCCGGCGAGCATCAAAATAAAAGGAAGGCGCAGAGCAGTCATCGTCCCATCCAGGTGGCTGCCACAAGGCTAACCACAGTGAAAATACTCAAAAAATATGAAGAACGCTCGGCTACGCCGGCGCTTGAAAGGCCATATCATCCGTGAATATGCGTTCCGACTCCAGCGGCAAAGCGTCGATCTACGCGTTAAATCGTAGATCGAGCGCTCTAGGACGCTTAATTGAGGTTTTCGACGAACAGCGCATCAACCCTCTGAAAGCCACGTGGCAGTTTGTTACCGCGACGCCCACGCTCACCTTTGTAGTGTTCGAGGTCGTCCGCCTTCAGCGACAAGGTACGTTTTCCGGCCTGTAGCACCAAAGTGGCACCCTCCGGCAAAACAGCAATGTCCGTGACATATTCTTCGCGACTGGCAACACGTTCACCGGAAATCCCGATGATCTTATTACCTTTACCTTTACCTAATTGTGGCAGATCGCTGATTTTGAAAATTAATAAGCGACCTTCGGTGGTCACCGAGGCCAGCCAGTTATGCTCACGATCGGCTACCGGACGCGGCAGAATCACTTTGGCGTTGTTCGGCAGACTCAACAGAGCCTTGCCCGCCTTGTTCTTGGCTTGCAGGTCTTCACCCTTGACCACGAAACCATAACCAGCGTCGGAGGCGATCACGTACAGCGAATCGTCTTCAGGCATCAGCACGCATTCGAAACTCGCCCCTGGCGGCGGCGTCAGGCGGCCGGTCAGCGGTTCGCCCTGGCCTCGGGCCGAGGGCAGCGTGTGTGCAGCCACCGAATAGCTGCGACCAGTGGAGTCGATAAACACTGCAAACTGGTTGGAGCGACCGGGCGCCAAGGCCTTGAAACCATCCCCGGCCTTGTAGGAAAGCCCGGTGGCGTCGATTTCGTGCCCCTTGGCAGAGCGAACCCAGCCTTTTTCCGACAGAACTACGGTCACTTTCTCGTTCGGCAGCAGATCATGCTCGGTCAAGGCCTTGGCTTCTGCACGCTCGACGATTGGCGAACGACGGTCGTCGCCATACGTTTCGGCGTCCTTGATCAGCTCGGTGCGCACCAGCTTTTTCAGCTTGGCTTCGCTGCCCAGCAGGGCTTGCAGCTTGGCTTGTTCTTTGAGCAGTTCATCCTGCTCGGCGCGCAGCTTCATTTCTTCCAGTCGCGCCAACTGACGCAAACGGGTGTCGAGGATGTAATCGGCCTGGATTTCGCTCAGGGCGAAACGCTCGATCAGTGCGGCTTTCGGATGTTCCTCGGTGCGGATGATGTGAATCACTTCATCCAGATTGAGGTAAGCAATCAACAAACCGTCCAACAGGTGCAGGCGACGCTCAACCTTGTCCAGGCGGAATTGCAGACGACGACGCACGGTCTGCACCCGGAACTCCAGCCACTCGACCAGCAAGGCCCGCAGGTTTTTCAACTGCGGCTTGCCATCCAGACCGATGATGTTAATGTTGACCCGGTAGCTCGACTCCAGCTCTGTGCTAGCGAACAAGTGTTGCATCAGCGCGTCGTGGTCAAAGTTTTTGCGTGCACCCGGAATAATCACGATCCGGCACGGGTTTTCGTGGTCGGACTCGTCTCGCAGGTCAGCGATCTGCGGGGCTTTCGACGGTTTGGCCTGCATCATGGCCGCTATCTGTTCCAGCACCTTGGCACCGGACACCTGGTGCGGCAGCGCGGTGACGATGATGTCACCGTCTTCAATGTGGTACACGGCGCGCATGCGCACCGAGCCCTTGCCGGTTTCGTAGATTTTCAGCAGGTCGGCGCGCGGCGTGATGATTTCCGCTTCGGTCGGGTAATCCGGGCCCTGGATGTGTTCGCAGAGCTGTTCGACCGTGGCTTTCGGCTCGTCCAGCAAGCGCACGCAAGCGGTCGCGACTTCGCGCAGGTTATGCGGCGGTACGTCGGTGGCCATGCCCACGGCGATACCGGTGGTGCCGTTGAGCAGAATGTTCGGCAAACGGGCCGGCAATACCAAAGGCTCTTCCAGCGTGCCGTCGAAGTTCGGGCCCCAGTCCGCGGTGCCCTGGCCCAGTTCGCTGAGCAGCACTTCGGAATAACGCGACAGCCGCGCTTCGGTGTAACGCATGGCGGCGAAGGACTTCGGATCGTCCGGCGCACCCCAGTTACCCTGGCCGTCGACCAGCGTGTAGCGGTAGCTGAACGGCTGGGCCATCAGAACCATGGCTTCGTAGCACGCCGAGTCGCCGTGCGGGTGGAACTTACCGAGCACGTCACCGACGGTACGCGCCGATTTCTTGTGCTTGGAATCGGCGTCCAGCCCCAACTCGCTCATCGCATAGATGATGCGCCGCTGTACCGGTTTCAGGCCGTCGCCGATATGCGGCAAGGCACGGTCCATGATCACGTACATGGAGTAGTTGAGGTAGGCATTTTCGGTGAAGTCAGCCAGTGACCGGCGTTCTACACCGTCCAGGCTGAGATCAAGGGAGTCGCTCATGCGGGCCTCATCAGTTCGTTGTCTGGCGCAGCAGCATGGTGCCACCGCGCTGGGTAAATTCAAGTTTGTTCAGTGCGCTCATACCGAGCAGCACCTGATTACCGTGCAAACCGGGCGCCACCAGTGCGCGAACGTCACGCAGCACAATGTCGCCCAATTGCAGCCGGTCGAGGCGGGTTCGATAGCCCTCGCTCAAGCCATTGGCTGTGCTCAGGGTCACCCCAAAGCCTTTTTCCAGTTTCAGCCGCTCGGCCACTTCGGCCGGGATCGCCACGTCGGTCGCGCCGGTATCGAGCATGAAGTCCACCGGATGGCCGTTGATCTGACCAGTGGCGATAAAATGCCCCTGGCTGTTGCTGATCAGCTTCACTTCGATAAAACCTTCGCCCTGCTCGGAGCTGACGACGGTGTTGGGATTTTGCTGACGCGCCTCCCACTGAGCGAAAAAGCGCGTTGCCAGAAACAGCGCGGCGCACCAGGCCAAGACCATCAACACCCGACCGGCGCGTTTGCCCGGCGGTTGTCGACTCATGGCTTGGCACTCCAGCCACCTTCAGGCGCGGCAAAGCGCCAGACAATCGGGCGTTTCTCGCCGTCGACGCGCGCACCATTATTGTTGTCGATACCGATCCAGGCACCGTCGGCGTCCACGATCAACGCTTCCGCCAGCCCAAAGGGCTGTGAATAACGACGGTTTTCCTGCAAGGCCTCGGCGGCAAACGACCAGCAGCGCTCGACCTTGGCCGTCACCGCATCGCGGCGGCAAACCCGAAAGGCGTTGCGCTCAAGGGTAAACAATTTGCCGTCAAACAATGACAGATCGGCAAAATCCCGGGAGCGCGCTCTGGCCTTGGGAAATTGTGCTGGCTGCATTTCCACCCCTGCCTCACTCAGCAGCACACAACCACCCTTGCAGTCCCAGACCGTTTGCTGGCGCTTGATCAGCAGCAAACCGCGGCGCTCACGTTCGGCGGCCAGCCACAGCGTGTCACCGGCCGGATTGATCGCCAGGCCTTCGAACAACGAATTGAAGTGCAGCAACATACCGCTGGCCCGTGCTTCGCGTACCAGCATCGGCGAGATTTTCAGCCAGGACGCGGGCCCGATTGGCGGAACTTGCAGCACCGCGGCGTGCGCTTCGCTGACGATGTAACGATTGCCGGCGCTGTCGCAGGTAATACCTTCGAAATCCAGGTTCCCACCCCGCACGAACGACGCCGCCCAGGTCCGCGAACGCAAGCCCCAGGGCAAACCGCTGTCGGGCACCAGGGGTACGTCAATGCGCACGGTTTCGGCTTGCCAGGTGTTGTTGCGGGTGTCGAGGCGATAGATTTGATCATCGTCACGATCCGAAACGGTCCACAGATCCCTGCCGCACTGGGCCAGCCCCGACAGATTGCCGCCGCGCATGCCGTCGACGGCATGCTCGGATAACAGGCGCAGCTCGGGTGCAGGCTCCGCCGAAACCGTTACCGAGGTCAGCAGCAACGCACACGCCAGGGCCCAGCCAAATCGCATCAGCCCAGAACCTCGGCCAGGTTGCCCTTGGACTCCAGCCAGGACTTGCGATCGCCAGCGCGTTTTTTCGCCAGCAGCATGTCCATCATTTCCGAGGTCGCGTCGAAATCTTCCAGCGTCAACTGCACCAGACGCCGTGTGTTCGGGTCCATGGTGGTTTCGCGCAGCTGCGGCGGGTTCATTTCACCCAGGCCTTTGAATCGGGTGACCTGTGGCTTGCCGCGTTTCTTCTCGGCTACCAGACGATCGAGAATGCCATCGCGCTCAGCCTCGTCCAGGGCATAGTAAATTTCTTTGCCCAGGTCGATACGGTACAGCGGCGGCATGGCGACGTAGACGTGACCGGCATCCACCAGCGGGCGGAAATGCTGGACGAACAAGGCGCAGAGCAATGTGGCGATGTGCAGACCGTCGGAGTCGGCGTCGGCGAGGATGCAGATCTTGCCGTAACGCAGCTGGGCGATGTCCGCCGAGCCCGGATCGACACCGATGGCCACGGCGATGTTGTGCACTTCCTGGCTGGCCAGCACTTCGCTGCCGTCGACTTCCCAGGTGTTCAGAATCTTGCCGCGCAATGGCAGGATCGCCTGAAACTCTTTGTCCCGCGCCTGCTTGGCCGAACCGCCGGCGGAATCACCTTCCACCAGGAACAGCTCGGAACGCATCGGGTCCTGCCCGGCGCAGTCGGCGAGTTTGCCCGGCAACGCCGGCCCTTGGGTAATGCGCTTACGCTCAACCTTCTTGCTGGCCTTCAGACGACGGCCGGCGTTGTTGATCGCCAGTTCCGCCAGCAGCATGCCGGTTTCCGGGTGAGCGTTGAGCCACAGGCTGAAAGCGTCCTTGACCACACCGGAAACGAAAGCGGCCGCTTCACGGGATGACAGGCGTTCCTTGGTCTGACCGGAGAATTGCGGTTCCTGCATTTTCATCGACAGGACGAACGCAATGCGTTCCCAGACGTCTTCCGGCGCCAGCTTCACGCCACGCGGCAACAGGCTGCGGAACTCGCAGAACTCGCGCATCGCATCGAGCAAGCCCTGACGCAAACCGTTGACGTGAGTACCGCCCTGGGCCGTCGGGATCAGGTTGACGTAGCTTTCCTGAACGCTGTCGCCGCCCTCGGGCAACCACAGCAACGCCCAATCGACCGCTTCTTTATTACCGGCCAGGCTGCCGCAGAACGGTTCGTCCGGCAGGCGTTCGAACTCGCTGACCGCGTCCACCAGGTAGGAGCGCAGGCCGTCTTCGTAATGCCATTCGACTTTCTCGCCGGTGGCCTTGTCTTCAAAACTGACCAGCAGCCCCGGGCACAGAACGGCCTTGGCCTTGAGCACGTGCTTGAGGCGGCTGATGGAGAATTTCGGCGAATCGAAGTACTTCGGGTCCGGCGCGAAGAACACGCTGGTGCCGGTGTTGCGCTTGCCAACGGTGCCAATCACTTCCAGCTCGGTCTTTTTGTAACCGTCAGCGAAAGTCATCTGGTATTCGTTGCCGTCGCGCTTTACACGCACCCGGACTTCGGTCGACAAGGCGTTGACCACGGAAATACCCACCCCGTGCAAACCGCCGGAGAACTGGTAGTTCTTGTTGGAAAACTTGCCGCCCGCATGAAGCTTGGTGAGGATCAGCTCGACGCCCGACACACCCTCTTCCGGGTGAATGTCCACCGGCATGCCACGGCCGTCATCGCTGACTTCCAAAGAGTGATCGGCGTGCAGGATGACCTGCACCGATGTCGCATGCCCGGCCAAGGCTTCGTCGACGCTGTTGTCGATGACTTCCTGGGCGAGGTGGTTCGGCCGACTGGTGTCGGTGTACATGCCGGGGCGTTTGCGCACCGGGTCGAGGCCCGAGAGGACTTCGATGGCGTCTGCGTTATAAGAGCTAGCGCTGGGAGTGGCCATGGGGTCTCGTCGTCCGCCTGTAAAAAGTGTTCTGTGAAAAAGAGGCGACAAATCACAGTGCAGTGAAATCAATCGCCTGATACAAATCTGCGCCGATGCCGGCAAAACTCAGCATTGCCGGCAGTTGCTCGGCAAAACCCTGGAAACTATGGTCGCCGCCCGCCTGGATACGCAAGGCACACGCCCGGTAATACTGCTGGGCGAGGCGATAATCCAGCGTTTCATCGCCGGTCTGCAACCACACTTGAAACCGCTGCGGATCCTGGGGTGCCGGCACTTCCAGCTCGGCCAGTGCCGTTACGTGGTCGTGGGTCAATTCCCAAGTCTCATCGGTGTACAGGTTTTTCTGCGTCCCCAAGAACCCGTCGAACATCCGGTGTGGGCTGACAGCAGGGTTGATCAACAGGGCTTTCAAGCCATGGCGCTCGGCCAAGTGAGTCGCATAGTAGCCGCCGAGGGAGCTGCCGACCAGCAGTGGCCGCCCCAGCTCGGCAATCGCCAGCTCCAGCTGACCGATGGCCTCGCGAGGATGGTGATGCAAGGCCGGCACACGCAATTGATCGATCAAGCCCAGCCGTTCCATCACATTGATCAACTGGCAGGCCTTTTTCGACGCCGGCGCGCTGTTGAAACCGTGGATATAAAGGATCGAACCAGACATTTGAGCCCCCTGTGCGTCGGGTAAAGAGGCGCAGTTTACAGGGTGTCGGGAAAATCGGGGATATGCGTGGAAATCAGGTTGCCTTGGCGGACGCCATCGCGGGCAAGTCCGCTCCCACAAGGATCTTAGGCGCTCACAAATCCCTGTGGGAGCGGGCTTGCCCGCGATGACCGCGCCTCGGTCTTTGGAAATGACAAATAAATCAGTAGCCGTTGGAGCCGTAATCAATCTGGAAATCGAAACCGGTGATGCGCTCAACACCTGTTTCCAGCCGACCATCCGGCAAAAGCCGCAACCATCGATACCCCGGCGCCTGCTCGTTCACCTTGAAATCATCACTGCCCGGTTCGAACTGAATACAGGTCGAGGGCGATGCGATCAGGCGTACACCATTGCGCTCCTGGTCAATTTCCTGATGCACATGCCCCCACAACACCGCACGCACCTGTGGAAACCGATCCAGCACCGCGAACAACGCTTCTGGATTGCGCAATCCAATGGGCTCCATCCACGCACACCCGATCGACACCGGATGATGATGGAAACACACCAAATGATGCCGCTGCGGTGCCTCACTCAATGAGCGGGCCAGCAATTGCAACTGCTCATCCTGCAAATACCCCGGCACCGACCCCGGCACCGCCGAATCGAGCAACGTAACCCGCCAGTTGCCGATGTCCACCACCGGTTCCAGCAGGGCACTCTGCACTGCCGCCTCGGCCATAATCTGCGGCTCGTCGTGATTACCGGGAATCCAGCGTGCCGGCGCATCAATCTGTCGGGTCAGGTCACGAAACAGCTGATACGACTCCAGCGTCCCGTCTTGTGAAAGATCGCCACTGGCAATGATCAAGTCGATCTGCGGCTGCTGAAGCTTTACCAGCTCAATGACATTTTGCAGGCTGTCGCGGGTATTCATGCCCAGCAACGTCCCGTCCGCCTCGGCAAACAGATGGCTGTCGGAGAGTTGCACCAGCAACGCCGGATCGGCGGTGGTCAATGTGGATACGCTCGGCAAGGCGTTCTCCCAGGGCGTGATCACGGGATGGGTAAGTGCCGCAATTATGCTGGGGGACGATCAAAAGAGGAAATCTGTGAACCGGACGCAGTTCACAACTACACAGGGCTCTTAGCGCACAACGGCGTACTCGTGCCCGCAAGCCAGGCAATGACTCAGCCATTCCCCCAGGAACAGATTGAGCTGAGCCTTTTCGTCCGGCTGATGCATCGCGGCGTTCGGGTAAGGATAGATGCCCCGGAAGCGTCGTGCATGTTCGGCGCTGACCACTTCGGCCATGCACGCGTCGTGATAGACCTGAACTTCCAGTTGAGGAACCGGCAGCCACGGCAGGCTGTGTTCCTGGCGTACTTGCAGCGTCGTGGTGTACGGACAGACTTGCAACACTTCCAGGGCCAGCACGCCAAGCATCTGGTCGCCGTGTGTCACGGCAATGCGCCGCGCCTGCGGCTCGCTACGCATATCCGGCAACAGTCGCATCAGGCGCGCGTAGTTGGCCTCGCAGGAGGCTTGTAGCCCGACGAGGTCGATCCGATAGCGATCGCGCAGCTTGTTTACGACCATAACCCCCTCACTTCAACGCGATTCAAAGCCAGCCATTGCAAGGCAATGATGCTTGGCGCGTTGGCAATACGTCCGTCGCGTACGGCTTGCAGGGCATCTTCGAACGCCCAGACCGTGACACGAATATCTTCTGCCTCTTCCTCCAGCCCATGCAGGCCGCCAACCCCGGTACTGTCGCAACGCCCCAGATACAAATGCACAAATTCGTTACTGCCACCCGGCGATGGAAAATATTTGGTTATCGGCCAGAGTGCCCCGAATACAAGCCCAGCTTCCTCCTGCGCTTCGCGGTGAGCAACTTCTTCCGGCACTTCATCCTTGTCGATCAGACCGGCGACCAGTTCGATCAGCCATGGGTTGTCAGTCTTGCCCATGGCGCCAACGCGAAACTGCTCGATCAGCACCACTTCGTCGCGTTGCGGATCGTAAGGCAGCACGCACACCGCATCGTGGCGCACGAACAGTTCACGATTGATCTCGCGACTCATGCCACCCGCGAACAATTCGTGGCGCAAGTGCACGCGGTCGAGCGTATAGAAACCCTCGTAGCACTTTTCGCGCCGAACGATATCAACGGCGGTCGGAATGGCGTTGGCAAAATCAGTCATGACAATCCTCGTTTACTGCAAATCCGTTATGAGGTTCCTTTTTTTTACTTGCAACTCGTTACTTGCAACCTCGACTTCGCGCCATCCTAACGCGCCCGCGATGTTTGATGCAGCCCCTTTCCAGTCAGCGGGATAGACGGTGAGGGCGAAACCAACTCTAATTAGCTTAGTGGCGAACTGACTGCTTCGTTAAGAGTCGAAGCGGGTAACTTTTCGCCTTTCCCTGTTTTATGAAGGACGCCCATGTCGCTTTTTAAAATCGCCTCCGTGGCCGCAATCGCCCTGACCCTGGGCGCCTGCCAGAGTTTGTTCCAGCCCAACTATCGAGCGCCGCTGGAAACTACCCGCGACGCATCGGAACAGTTGAAACCAGGCTGCACGACCCCTGACTGCCCGTTGGTGAACATCGATACGCTGCGTTTCCCGGATGAGCCTGCGCTTGACGCCATCATCGAAAAACGCCTGTTGCAAATGACCCGCACCTCACCCGAAGCCCCCGTAGCGCCGACGCTGGCGGCATATCGCGAGCAGTTTTTGAGCAGTGCCGGCCCGCGCTACAGCAGCTACCTGCAAGCCAAGGTACGTGAGCAGCATGACGGCTTGGTGATCGTTGAATTATCCAGCTACCTGGACACCGGCGGTGCCCATGGCACGCCGGGCCGCGGCTTCATCAACTATTCACGTCAGCAGCATAAAGTACTGACCCTCTCGGACATGTTGATCCCGGGGCAGGAAGAGGCGTTCTGGAAAGCGGCCCAAGTGGCGCACAACAGCTGGCTGATCAGCACCAAACTCGATCAGGAACCGGAGTTCGTGAAGAGCTGGCCCTTCGTGAAAACCCAGAACGTGGCGCTGACCTACGGCGGGGTGATCCTCAAGTACGAAGTGAGCACCATCGCGCCTTACGCATTGGGCCACGTCGAACTGAAGATCCCCTACCCGCGCCTGAACGGTATTTTCAAACCCGAGCTGTTTCCCGGCCGTAGCTGAGGGCTCGACCGAGCAGCAGTTGCAGCAGCCCTGCCAGTACCAGCGACGGCAGGGTTGCGCCGATGTCCGGATAGAGATTGGCCAGCAAATGATAGGTGCTCACCCCGCCCAACCAGGCGAGCAATGCCGGCCAGCGCAATGCGGCTGACGCTACGTGAGCGCTGCGCTTGCGCAGGATGAAGTGATCCACCAGCACCACGCCGAACAGCGGCGCAAACACCGAGCCAATCAACAGCAGGAAGTTCTGATACTGGGCCAATGGCGCCAGGCAGGCGATCAGCGTGCAGATCACGCCGATGGCCAAGGCCAGATGCTCGACTTTCAAGCGCAACAGAATCCCGCTGGATACCGCCGCCGAGTGAATATCGGCAAAGGCATTTTCCGACTCGTCCAACAGAATCAGCAGCAATGGAATCCCCAAACCTGCACCGGCCAACGCCAGCAGCAAGGCATTCACTTCACCGCTCGGCGCGAATGCCAGGGTGTAGGCCACGCCCAGACTCATCAGCCAGAAGTTACCGATAAAGAAGCCCAGCGCCGTACCGCCGAAAACATTCTTCGCGCGCTTGCCGAACCGCGAGTAGTCGGCAATCAGCGGCAGCCAGGACAACGGCATGGCAATCGCGATGTCGAAGCCCACGGCAAACGGCATCGAACCATCACCGGCCTGCGCCCACAACGCCGCCAGATCGGCTTTGGCGAACAGGTTCCAGGTCAGCCAGATGCACGCGGCCAGCAGCAGCCAGATGCCCCACTTGCGCAGGATTTTGCGCACAAAGGTCAATGGGCCGCTGACGGCGAGCAGAGTTGCCAATGCACCGAAGAACAGCGTCCACAGCAGAGGACTCGACCACAGGCTACCTTCGCTGAAGGCACGGGCGCCGAGCAGGCTGGCGGCGTCGCGCATCACGATGATTTCGAACGAGCCCCAACCGATCAGTTGCAGCAGGTTCAACACCGCCGGAAGGCTGGCGCCATGACGGCCCAAGCTGAGTTTGAGCGCGGCCATCGACGACAGACCGGTGTCGCTGCCGATCACGCCGACGGCGGCCAGCAACAGAACGCCGACCAGCGTGCCAAGAAAAATCGCCAGCAACGAGCCGGACAGGCCCAGACCTGGTGCGAGCAGCGCGCCGGTCTGCAGAACCATCAGGCCGATGCCGAGGGAGAACCACAGGGAACACAGATCACGGCCGCCGAAGACACGCTTGTCGATCGGCACCGCGCAATCCGGGGAATAAGTGCTGGGTTGAATGCTCAAGGGGTGTTATCTCAGAGGGACATTTGTTGTTGCGTTGACCAGCCCAATCCCTTGTGGCGAGGGGGCTTGCCCCCGTTGGGCTGCGCAGCAGCCCCAAAACAGACAACCGAGTTCTATCTGTCAGAACTCATCGCCGGATTTACGACCGCTTCGCGGCCGAACGGGGGCAAGCCCCCTCGCCACAGGGTTATCAGTGCTGAATCAAACCTTCTTGTACAACTGACTACCTTCCTGCTTGAACCGCTCAGCCTGTTCTGCCAGACCTTGCGCAACTTCCGCATCGACAGTTTCAATCCGCTGGTTGGCCGCGTATTCACGGACTTCCTGGGTGATCTTCATCGAGCAGAATTTCGGCCCGCACATGGAGCAGAAATGCGCGACCTTGGCCGAATCCTTAGGCAAGGTTTCGTCGTGGTACGAGCGCGCGGTGTCCGGGTCCAGGCCCAGGTTGAACTGGTCTTCCCAACGGAATTCGAAACGCGCCTTGCTCAAGGCATTATCACGAATTTGCGCGCCCGGATGCCCCTTCGCAAGGTCGGCAGCGTGAGCGGCGATCTTGTAGGTGATGATCCCGGTCTTCACGTCATCCTTGTTCGGCAGGCCCAAGTGTTCCTTCGGCGTCACGTAGCAAAGCATCGCGCAACCGAACCAGCCGATCATCGCCGCACCGATACCGGAGGTGATGTGGTCGTAACCTGGGGCGATGTCGGTGGTCAGCGGGCCGAGGGTGTAGAACGGCGCCTCGTCGCAGCACTCGAGCTGCTTGTCCATGTTCTCTTTGATCAACTGCATCGGCACGTGGCCCGGGCCTTCGATCATGCACTGCACGTCGTGCTTCCAGGCGATCTTGGTCAGCTCGCCGAGGGTTTCCAGCTCACCGAATTGTGCGGCGTCGTTGGCGTCGGCAATCGAGCCCGGACGCAGGCCATCGCCCAGCGAGAAGCTGACGTCGTAGGCCTTCATGATTTCGCAGATGTCTTCGAAATGCGTGTAGAGGAAGTTTTCCTTGTGATGCGCCAGGCACCACTTGGCCATGATCGAACCGCCACGGGAAACAATACCGGTCACGCGTTTGGCGGTCAGCGGCACGTAGCGCAGCAGCACGCCGGCGTGGATGGTGAAGTAGTCGACGCCCTGCTCGGCCTGCTCGATCAGCGTGTCGCGGAACAGCTCCCAGGTCAGGTCTTCAGCGGCGCCGCCGACTTTTTCCAGGGCCTGGTAGATCGGCACGGTACCAATCGGCACCGGCGAGTTACGGATGATCCATTCGCGGGTTTCGTGAATGTGCTTGCCGGTGGACAAGTCCATGACCGTGTCCGACCCCCAGCGAATGCCCCAGGTCAGTTTCGCCACTTCTTCTTCGATGGACGAACCCAAGGCGCTGTTGCCGATGTTGCCGTTGATCTTCACCAGGAAGTTACGACCGATGATCATCGGTTCCAGTTCGGTGTGGTTGATGTTGGCCGGAATGATCGCGCGACCGCGGGCGATCTCTTCACGGACAAATTCCGGCGTGATGATTTTCGGCACGCTGGCGCCGAAGCTGTAGCCGGCGTGCTGCTGGTCCAGCAAGCCCGCGGCACGGGCCACTTCGAGCTTCATGTTTTCGCGGATGGCGACGTATTCCATCTCGGCGGTGATGATGCCTTTGCGCGCATAGTGCATCTGGCTGACGTTGGCCCCGGCCTTGGCGCGGCGCGGGTTGTTCACGTGGGCGAAACGCAGTTTGGTCAGCTCGGCATCGGCGAGGCGTTCCTGGCCGAAATTGGAGCTCAGGCCGGGCAGACGCTCGGTGTCGCCACGGGACTCGATCCACGGTGAACGCACATCGGCGAGGCCTTTGCGCACGTCGATGATGACGTTGGGGTCGGTGTACGGGCCCGAGGTGTCATACACCACCACCGGCGCGTTGATTTCGCCGCCGAAGTCGGTCGGGGTCACGTCCAGGCTGATTTCGCGCATCGGCACGAGAATGTCCGGGCGAGTGCCCTGAACATAAATTTTTTGCGAGCGGGTAAACGGCTGAACCGATTGCTGATCGACCTTGGCCGAGTCACTCAGATTGGTTTCGATTTTTGATTTTGTAGTCATCACGGGCTCTCCAGACACACATCCAGGCAGTGGATTTTTGTCGGAGCGAACCTGTAAACGAATGGACGCACGGGCGCTGGAAAACCAGCTGGTGCTGTGCTCGGTGCTCGAGGGGTGTTCGATTGTCGAACAACATCCCGGACGAAGCACAAGAGGACTCGCCGGGTGACGAGAAATCTTGTTCCCTACGCAGGCGCTAACCTGATCAGGTTCAACGGGATCCGAAATTATTCGATCTCAGCCTCATAGCAAGGCACCCCGACAAGAACCCGGCCAGTCTAGACACAACCGGCAAAGAACGCCAACTCCGCAGCAAACACCATGATGAATGGCGCAATTACCGGATTGTTGCCGCGCCTGCGTGCAACTACACTCGCTACGCCGTGCCGCGCCTTGACGCTGCAGGGCGCCGCGCCGTAGCCTTGGCGCTCAAATTATCAGCGTAATTTTTTAGGGATAGCCTCATGCTGCGCAAACTCTCACTGGCCCTTGCCGTGTCTTGTGCGTCCAATGGAATGGCCTGGGCAGCTGAAGCGCCCTTATCGACCAAGACAGACCTGGTCAGCGTCTATCAGGAAGCGGTGGACAACAACGCCGACCTCGCCGCCGCCCGCGCCCAATACGGCGCCCAAAAGGAAGTCGTGCCCCAGGCCCGCGCCGGGCTGTTGCCCAACCTGTCCGCCGGTGCCGACCTGAACAACACCCGCACCTCACTCGATCAGCCATCGGTGACCTCGACCCGCAGTGGCACGGTGTATCAGGCGACTCTCGCGCAACCGATTTTCCGCGCCGACCGCTGGTTCCAGTTGCAGGCCGCCAAGGACGTCAACGAACAGGCCGCCTTGCAACTCTCGGCCACCGAACAGAACCTGATTCTGCAAAGTGCCGAAAGCTACTTCAATGTACTGCGCAGCCAGGACACCCTGGCTTCGACCAAGGCCGAAGAAGCAGCATTCAAGCGTCAACTCGACCAGTCCAACGAGCGCTTCGACGTCGGTCTGTCGGACAAGACCGACGTGCTGCAATCCCAAGCCAGTTACGACACGGCGCGGGCCAACCGGATTCTCGCTCAGCGTCAGGTGGATGACGCGTTCGAAGCGCTGATCACTCTGACCAACCGCCAGTACAACTCGATCCAGGGCATCGTCCACACCTTACCGATCCTGCCGCCGGCACCGAACGATGCCAAAGCCTGGGTCGACACCGCCGCCAAGCAGAACCTGAATTTGCTGGCCAGCAACTACGCGGTAAGCGCCGCCGAGGAGACTCTCAAGCAGCGCAAGGCCGGGCATGCGCCCACCCTGGATGCGGTCGCGCAATACCAGAAAGGTGACAACGATGCCCTCGGCTTTACCAACCCGAACCCGAACGGCGTGCGTTACGGCGGCGATGTCGAGCAGCGCACGGTTGGCCTGCAATTGAACATTCCGCTCTACAGTGGCGGCCTGACCAGCTCGCAAGTGCGTGAGTCCTATTCACGGCTGACTCAGTCCGAGCAGCAACGCGAAGCCCTGCGTCGTCAGGTCGTGGAAAACACCCGCAACCTGCACCGTGCCGTGAACACCGACGTCGAGCAGGTGCAGGCCCGTCGGCAGTCGATCATCTCCAACCAGAGCGCGGTGGAAGCGACCGAAATCGGTTATCAGGTGGGGACGCGCAACATCGTTGACGTACTCGATGCCCAGCGCCAGCTGTACACCTCGGTGCGCAACTACAACAACACCCGCTACGACTATATCCTCGACAACCTGCGCTTGAAGCAGGCTGCCGGCACGTTGAACCCGGGGGATTTGCAGGATCTGACGCGTTACCTCAAAGCCGACTACAACCCGGACAAGGACTTCCTGCCACCGGATCTGGCC
>NZ_JAEKFD010000015.1:0-139101 GCF_016650735.1 Pseudomonas sp. TH37 | reverse complement strand
TTTGGAATGCGTTTACCCACACAACTCCGATCCCTGTGGGAGCGGGCTTGCCCGCGATGAGGCCTGCCCGGACACCGCTGTAATAAAGCCATAAACCCACTCTTTACGCATTCTTTATGCCCCGCCCCACCCCTCGATCTCGCGCCTTTACAGCCTCCCTGCAGACAATCACTCCACACGCGGCAATACGCCGTAACACGGAGAACTTCCATGAGCGTTCTGGACGGGGTGTCACTGCTATTGGCAGTGGGGCTGTTCATTTATCTGTTGGTTGCGCTGTTGCGCGCGGACCGGAACTAGGAGCGGCTATGCACAGTTATGACTATTGGCTGATCATCGCCTTCTTCGCCGTAGTGCTGATCCCGGCACCGTTTCTGGGGCGCTTCTACTACAAGGTGATGGAAGGGCAGCGCACTTGGCTTTCGCCGATCCTCGGGCCGGTGGAACGTGGTTGCTATCGGGTGGCGGGCGTTGATCCGCAGGCCGAGCAGAGCTGGCAGAAATACACCCTGGCCTTGCTCGCCTTTAACCTCGCGGGTTTTTTGCTGCTGTTTGCGATCCTGCTGTTCCAGGATCACTTGCCGCTGAATCCGCAAAACCTGCCGGGTCAGGAGTGGACGCAAGCCTTCAACACCGCCGTCAGCTTCATGACCAACACCAACTGGCAGTCCTACAGCGGCGAAGCGACCCTCAGCTACCTGAGTCAGATGGTCGGCCTCACCGTGCAGAACTTCGTCAGCGCCGCCACCGGCCTCGCTGTGTTGGTTGCGCTGTGTCGTGGCATCGGTCGCAAGTCCACCAAGACCCTGGGCAACTTTTGGGTCGACATGACCCGCGCCACCCTCTACGGCCTGCTGCCGTTGTGCCTGCTGCTGGCGCTGTTCCTGGTCTGGCAGGGCGTGCCACAAACCTTCGCCCACTACGTGAACGCCGTGACCATGCAAGGCGTCGATCAGGTGATCCCGCTCGGCCCGGCTGCCAGCCAGATCGCGATCAAGCAACTGGGTACCAACGGCGGTGGTTTCTTCGGCGTCAACTCGGCGCATCCATTCGAGAACCCGACAGCCTGGAGCAACCTGTTCGAAGTCTCCTCGATCATTCTGATTCCGGTCGCGTTGGTGTTCACCTTCGGTCATTACGTGAAAGACCTGCGTCAGAGCCGCGCGATCATCGCCTGCATGCTGGCGCTGTTTTTGATCGGCGGCGCGACGTCGCTGTGGGCTGAATACCAACCCAACCCGACCCTGGCCAACGTCGCCGTCGAACAGACCGCGCCGCTGGAAGGCAAGGAAGCGCGTTTCGGTACCACCGCCACCGTGCTGTGGTCGGTGACCACCACTGCGGCGTCGAACGGTTCGGTCAACGGCATGCACGACAGCCTCAACCCGCTGAGCGGCATGGTCGCGATGATCAACATGATGGTCGGCGAAGTGATCTTCGGCGGCGTCGGAGCCGGGCTCTACGGCATGTTGCTCAACGTGCTGATCGCAGTGTTCCTCGCCGGACTGATGATCGGCCGCACTCCGGAATACCTCGGCAAGAAACTGCAAGCCCGGGAAGTCCAGTTGCTGGTGGTGACTTTGCTGGTGATGCCGGTCGGCGTACTGGTGCTCGGCGCGATTGCCGCCAGCCTGCCAGGCCCGGTCGCGGCGGTGACTAACCCCGGTGCTCACGGTTTCAGCCAGTTGCTTTATGCCTACACCTCGGCCAGTGCCAACAACGGTTCGGCGTTTGCTGGATTTGGGGCGAACACCGCGTTCCACAACCTGATGTTGGGCTTCGGCATGTTGATTGGGCGCTTCGGTTACATCCTTCCGGTACTGGCGTTGGCTGGCAGCTTGGCGATGAAGAAAACCGCCCCGATTGGCCAGAACAGCTTCCCGACCCATGGCCCGCTGTTCGTGACCCTGTTGACCGTGACCATTTTGCTGGTGGGTGGTTTGACCTTCTTGCCGACGCTGGCGCTGGGCCCGATTGCCGAACATTTGAGTATGGGCTTCTAAGGAATCCATCATGAATATGCCTGTAAGCAAAACCGTCGTCGCCAAGGCGCCGGAACAACAGAAAACCGCGATCTCGGCCCTCTGGCGTCCGGCGCTGGTGCAAGCCTTCGTCAAGCTCGACCCACGGCAATTGCAACGTGCGCCGGTGATGCTGGTGGTCGAACTGACCGCCATCCTCACCACTGTGCTGTGCTTCATTCCCGACAACGCCGTGCCGACTTTCGTCGCCGCGCAAATCGCGTTGTGGCTTTGGTTCACCGTGTTGTTCGCCAACTTCGCCGAAGCGCTGGCCGAAGGTCGCGGCAAGGCCCGCGCCGACAGCCTCAAGGCCGGTAGCGAAGGCTTGAGTGCCCGACGTAAAACTGCCAATGGCAGCTTTCAAGTGGTACCGGCCACCAGCCTGCGCAAGGACGATGTGGTGCGCGTCGAAGCGGGGGAGATGATTCCCGGTGACGGCGAGGTGATCGAAGGTATCGCGGCGGTCAACGAAGCGGCGATTACCGGTGAATCGGCGCCAGTGATTCGTGAGTCCGGTGGCGACCGCTCGGCCGTCACCGGCAATACCCGCCTGGTGTCCGACTGGCTGCTGGTGCGCATCACCGCCAACCCCGGCGAGTCGACTCTCGACCGCATGATCGCGCTGGTCGAAGGCGCCAAACGCCAGAAAACCCCGAACGAAGTGGCGCTGGATATCCTGCTGATCGGCCTGACCCTGATCTTCCTGCTGGTGGTGGTGACCCTGCAACCGTTCGCTCACTTCGCCAACGGCAGTCTGCCGTTGGTGTTTCTGGTGGCGTTATTGGTCACGCTGATTCCGACCACTATCGGCGGTTTGTTGTCGGCCATCGGTATCGCCGGGATGGACCGTCTGGTGCGCCTGAACGTGATCGCCAAATCCGGTCGCGCCGTGGAAGCGGCGGGGGACGTTCACGTCCTGTTGCTGGACAAGACCGGCACCATCACCTTCGGTAACCGTCGCTGCTCCGCGGTCTATGCCGCGCCAGGTGTCACTGCCAAAGAACTGGCCGAGGGCGCGTTGTTTGCCTCCCTGGCCGATGACACCGCTGAAGGCAAATCCATCGTCGAGTACCTGCGCGGTCTTCACCCGCAACCCGAGCCGTCCGCTGACGTATTGACCGCCGTGCCGTTCAGCGCTGAAACCCGCCTGTCTGGTGTCGACTATCAGGGCCGGGTCTATCGCAAAGGCGCGGTGGATTCGCTGCTGACCTTCGTCGACCTGAAACGCGCCGATCTGGCCGCGCCTCTGTCGCGGGAAATCGACAAGATTGCTCAGAGTGGCGGTACGCCGTTGCTGGTCTGCGTTGACGGAAAATTGCTCGGTGTCATCCACCTCAAGGACGTGGTCAAGCCTGGCATCCGCGAGCGTTTCGCCGAGCTGCGCAAGCTGGGGATTCGCACGGTCATGGTCACTGGCGACAACCCGCTGACCGCTGCTGCGATTGCCGCTGAAGCAGGCGTGGATGACGTGCTGGCTGAAGCCACGCCGGAGAAAAAACTGGCGCGCATTCGTCACGAGCAGAACGACGGGCGCCTGGTCGCCATGTGCGGTGACGGCGCCAACGACGCCCCGGCCCTGGCCCAGGCGGACGTCGGCATGGCGATGAACGATGGTACGCAAGCGGCGCGTGAGGCGGCGAACATGGTCGACCTCGACAGCGATCCGACCAAGCTGTTGGACGTGGTGCAGATCGGCAAGGAATTGCTGGTGACCCGCGGTGCGCTAACGACCTTTTCCATCGCCAACGACGTGGCCAAGTACTTCGCGATCCTGCCGGCGCTGTTCGCCTCGATCTACCCGCAACTGGGTGTGCTCAACGTCATGCACCTGAACAGTCCGCAGAGCGCGATTCTGTCGGCGATTGTGTTCAATGCCTTGATCATCGTGGTGCTGATTCCGCTGGCGCTGCGCGGTGTGCGGGTGCAGGCGGTGAGCGCGGCGGCGTTGCTGCGGCGCAATCTGCTGATCTATGGACTGGGCGGGATACTGGTGCCGTTCGTGGGCATCAAGGCGATCGACATGTTGTTGACGGCGTTGCATCTGGTTTGAGGTTGATCTGAGTGTGCGGGCTTTTTGTGGTGAGGGGCTTTGTGGCGAGGGGGCTTGCCCCCGTTGGGTTGCGCAGCAGCCCCAAAACCTAAAACCTCATTTCTTCAGACATACCGCATGCATCGGGCTGGCGACTGCTTCGCAGCCGAACGGGGGCAAGCCCCCTCGCCACAAAAGCCCCTTTGCCACAGGGCTGAGCAGTAGCTTCCAGACCTGAGTTTTTTATCGAATCGAGGATTTTGAAATGTCCACACTGATACGTCCGGCTCTGAGCCTACTGGTGCTGATGACCCTGATCACCGGCGTCGCTTACCCCTTGGTGGTCACCGGTGTCGCCCAGGTCGCCTTCCCGGACCAGGCCAATGGCAGCCTGGTGCGTGACGCCGACGGCAAGGTCCGCGGTTCGTCGTTGATTGCCCAGGATTTCGTCGGCGACACCTGGTTCCACCCACGGCCATCGGCTGGTGCCTTTGCCACCGTGTCGAGCAGCGCCAGCAACTTCTCGCCAAGCAATCCCGCGCTGGCCACTCGGGTTATCGACGAGGCCAATAAATTGCAGGTGCCGGGGCAGGGCCCGGTGCCGTTGGCCTTGCTGACCACCTCCGGCAGTGGCCTCGATCCGCACTTGCCACCGGCTGCGATTGCCTATCAACTGGCGCGAGTCGCGGCGGCGCGCAATCTGCCAGTGTCTACGCTTGAGCAATTGCTGGACGCGCACATCGAGCAGCCCTTGGTGGGGCCGCCGGTGGTGAATGTGTTGGCGCTGAATAGGGCGTTGGAAAAACTGTAGATCGGTGGCGCCGCCAATCGCGGGCAAGCCCGCTCCCACAGGAGGCGATGGTGGATACACGATTTGTGACCACCATCGATCACTGTGGGAGCGGGCTTGCCCGCGAAGAGGCCCTGACAGTCACTGCATCAATATCAGAATGAGAGAGAACTTCAAGCATGAGTGACTCCGGCCGCGCCGACGCGCTGTTAGCAGACCTGCCCCGCGATGGCCGTGGCCGGCTCAAGGTGTTCCTTGGCGCAGCCCCGGGGGTCGGCAAGACCTACGCCATGCTGCAAGCCGCACACACTCAACTGCGCCAAGGCGTGAAAGTCATGGCCGGGGTGGTCGAAACCCACGGTCGCGCCGAAACCGAAGCGCTACTGGCTGGCTTGCCGCAGCAGCCGTTGGTGCGCTCGGAATACCGCGGCGTGATGCTCGAAGAGATGGACCTCGACGGTCTGATCAAAGCCAAGCCGAAACTGGTGCTGGTGGACGAGCTGGCCCACAGCAACGCCCCCGGCAGTCGGCACGCCAAACGCTGGCAAGACATCCAGGAATTGCTCGCCGCCGGCATTGACGTGTTCACCACGGTCAACGTCCAGCATCTGGAAAGTCTCAACGATCAGGTGCGCGGCATCACCGGCGTGCAGGTGCGCGAAACCCTGCCGGACTGGGTGTTGCAAGAAGCCTACGAACTGCTGCTGATTGACCTGCCGCCGCGTGAGTTGCTGGAGCGTCTGCGCGACGGCAAGGTCTACGTGCCGGAGCAGGCGCGGGCGGCCATCGATGCGTTCTTCACTCAGACCAACCTCACCGCCCTGCGTGAATTGGCGATGCAAACCGCTGCGGCTCAGGTCGATGACGATCTGGCGCAGGGTTATCGCCAGTTGGGGCAGGCTGCACCGGCCGTGCGCGGTCGTTTGCTGGTGGGCGTCGATGGCGATGCTCAGGCCGAGCGTCTGGTGCGTCACGCCAGTCGCGTCGCCCAGCGCCGGCATCTGCCGTGGAGTCTGGTGCATGTGGACAACGGCCGTGTGCGCGACGAGCAGTCGCGCCTGCGCCTGCAAAGTGCTCAGCAACTGGCCGAACGCCTCGGTGGAGAAGTGGTGCTGCTGCGTGCCGGCGAGGTGGCGAAAACCCTGATCCAGCACGCCGCCGAACGCCGCGCGAGTCTGGTGTTGGTCGGTCAGTCCCGGCAGCGTTTGCGTCGACGGTTGTTCGGCGGCGGTCTGGCGTCACGTTTGCTGCGTAATGCTCGTGGGCTGGAAATCAACGTGCTCGACAGCGATCAGGAACAGCATCAGCCGCGCCAACGCTCGGCGCAATCGCTGGTCTGGTTCGACTACGCGTTGGCGCTGGTGGCGACGGTGCTTGCCAGTGCCTTGGCCTGGGCGGTGGAGAGCTTCTTGCCGTTGCCCAATATTTCGCTGGTGTTCCTCGCGGCGGTGTTGCTGGTGGCGGTGCGCAGCAGCCTTGGTCCGGCGCTGGCCTGCGCGGCGCTGTCGTTTCTGACCTATGACTTTCTGTTCATTCCGCCGAACTTCTCTTTCACCATCCAGCGTGAAGAAGACGTGCTGACCTTGCTGTTCTTCCTGCTGATGGCGGCCCTCACCGGCAACCTGGCGGCGCGACAACGGCGACAATTGCAGGCGTTGCGCGACACTCAGGAAGAAACCAGCGAACTGCTCGACCTGTCGCGCAAACTCACCGCCGCCACCGACCGTCAGGCCGTGGTCAGCGCTGCGGCGCAACACCTCAATGGCTGGACCGACCTGAAACTGTGCCTGCTCAATCGCGATGGCCAGAGCGGCTGGAAAGTTGAAACCGGTGGGCCGCTGGAGTTTTCCGAAGCCGAGCGCGCCGCCGCCGATTGGGCCTGGCAACATGATCAACCGGCCGGCGCAGGCACCGGCACCTTGCCGTTCGGGCGCTGGTGGTGGTGGCCGTTGTCGGTGGACGATGGTCCGCTGGCACTGCTCGGCGTGTGTGCCAAAGAAGGTCAGACCCTGAGCGGCCAGCGTCGGCGTTTGCTGACCGCACTGAGCCAACCGCTGGCCCAGGCGTTGGCTCGGGCGCAACTGGCCGATGACCTTGAGGCGGCGCGCTTGCATGGTGAAACCGAGCAACTGCGCAGCGCGCTGCTGGCCTCGGTGTCCCACGATTTGCGCACGCCGCTGACTTCCATGCGCGGCAGCATCGACAGCCTGCTGGCGCTTGGCGAGGCGATTCCGCTGGAGGACCGTCGCGAACTGCTCGAAGGCACCCGCGATGAAGCCGAACGGCTGGATCGCTACATTCAAAACCTGCTGGACATGACTCGCCTCGGCCACGGCGCCCTGAAGCTGGCGCGGGACTGGGTGTCGCCGGCAGACATCGTCGGCAGTGCACTCAATCGTCTGCGCGCGGTGCTGGCGTCGTTGCAGGTCATTACCGAAGTACCGGCCGAATTGCCGCTGCTCTATGTGCATGCCGCGTTGATCGAGCAAGCGCTGGTCAACGTATTGGAAAACGCCGCGCGTTTCTCACCGCCTCGCGGGCGACTGGAATTGCGTGCCGGGGCCACTGACAGCGAGCTGTTTTTTTCGGTGAGCGATGAGGGGCCGGGAATTCCGGAGGAGGAGCGGGCGAAAGTTTTCGACATGTTCTACACCGCCGCTCGCGGCGATCGCGGCGGGCAGGGTACCGGGCTGGGGCTGGCGATCTGTCAGGGCATGGTCGGCGCCCATGGCGGGCGGATCAGCGTCGCCGATGGCATCGAAGGGCGCGGCACCTGCATCACGTTGCACCTGCCGTTACAGACTCAGCCGGGATTGGACAGTGAAGCCTGATCTCACCTGCGCTACTCTCTTGCCACTTCTTTGTGTTGATGTGAATTCATGAGCCAGACCGCGACCATTTTGGTCATCGATGACGAACCGCAGATCCGCAAATTCCTGCGCATCAGCCTCGCCTCCCAAGGCTACAAAGTGCTGGAGGCCGGCACCGGCACGGAAGGCCTGGCCCAGGCCGCATTGAACAAACCCGACCTGCTGGTGCTCGACCTCGGCCTTCCGGACATGGACGGCCAGCAGGTGCTGCGCGAGTTTCGCGAGTGGTCGACGGTGCCGGTATTGGTGCTCTCGGTGCGCGCCAGCGAAGGGCAGAAAGTACAAGCCCTGGATGGCGGCGCCAACGACTACGTGACCAAGCCGTTCGGCATCCAGGAATTTCTGGCCCGAGTGCGCGCGTTGCTGCGTCAGGCGCCGACCGGTGAGGCCCAGGAAGCGGCGCTCTCCTTCGGCCCACTCACCGTGGACCTGGCTTATCGCCGGGTGCTATTGGACGGCGCCGAAGTGGCGCTGACGCGCAAGGAATATGCGGTACTGGCGCAACTGGCGCGGCATCCGGGGCGGGTCATCACCCAGCAGCAATTGCTCAAGGACATCTGGGGCCCGACTCACACCGAAGACAGCCACTATCTGCGAATAGTGGTCGGGCACCTGCGGCAGAAACTGGCGGATGATCCGACTCAGCCACGGTTCATCGTCACCGAAGCGGGGGTGGGGTATCGGTTGTTGAGTGAGGGCAGCCTTTAGTTTTTGTGGTGGCTGATCCTGCGCCTTCGCGGGCAAGCCCGCTCCCACAGTGTTCCGGGTGTTCACAGATCATGTGACCGCCACAAAACTCTGTGGGAGCGGGCTTGCCCGCGAAGGGGCCCTTTCATTCACCCAAGAACCTCAAGACTCCCGCTCATTCTCATACCGATCCAGCGTATCCCGCGCAATCTCACGCCCCAGCGCGATCAACTCAGGTGCCTTGTAAAACTCGAAAAACCGACACACCCGCTTAGGCACGTTGATCAGGATATCCGGCGGATACCCGGCAATCTTGTACTGCGCCAATGACGTCTGCATCACCTCGAAACTCTGGTTGATCAGGTCCAGCAAGGACGCCGGCCCGACGTTGTCGATGATGAACGACCCGGTGGCGGATTTCGGTGCGCCGTTGCTTTCCGGGGCTGCCGCCGGTTGCTGGCCTTCGGGCGCGGCGGATTCGATCCACGGATTAATCTCGGCCGCTTCTGCCATCAACGCTTCCTTCTCCAGCAGCAGCAATTGTTCCGCCTGTTTACGGCGGAATGGCATCTTCGAGCCCAGCGAGTTGATCAGGCTGTCGAAGCGGGTCTTGAACGCGGCCGGGCGCTGGATCACTGGCAGTTGATAATGACGCTGGTTGGTGGAGTTGAGGTTTACCGCGATGATCAGGTCGCAATGGCTCGACACCACCGGCACGATCGGCAACGGGTTGAGGATACCGCCGTCCACCAGCATTCGATTGCCCTGCATCACCGGCGTGAACAGGCTGGGGATCGCCGCCGAGGCGCGCATGGCCTGGTGCAGGCAGCCTTCCTGAAACCAGATTTCCTGTTGGTTGGTCAGGTCCGTGGCCACGGCCGTGTAGGGAATGCGCAGGTCTTCGATGTTGATTTCGCCGACGATCTTGCGGATCTGCCCGAAGACCTTTTCCCCACGAATCGCGCCCAGGCGAAAACTGACGTCCACCAGACGCAACACGTCGAGGTAATCCAGGCTCTCGATCCAGTCGCGATAATCGTTGAGTTTACCGGCGGCATAGATCCCGCCGACCACCGCGCCCATGGAACAACCGGCGATGCAGGCGATGTCGTAGCCGCGCCGCTCGATCTCTTCAATGACGCCGATATGGGCGTAGCCCCGGGCGCCACCCGAGCCCAACACCAGTGCGACACGCTTTTTCATGAATCGACCTCTCTGACAAGGTTCAACAATGCACCTATCGAGGGGCAAGCTTCAATCGCTATGGTCGTTCGGCGGGGCGATAGCGTCGTTTTTTGACACTCAATAAAGGCGAATGGGTATCCTCGCGAGCGCTATAGTTTCCACTGCGGGTCCAAGGCACTTTTCACGCGCCAGGCCGTCTTAGCTGCACGACTGTTTATTATCTTTGAGGTGTGAGTGATGAAAGCCTGGATCTGTGTGCCTTTGATTGCATTGGCGCTAGCCGGTTGTGCCGGTAAAACCGCTTACCGTGACAGCTGCGGTAGCCAACTCGACGCCGCCTGGCATGAGTTGGACCTGGCCAAGGTCGAAGGCTTTGCCGGGACCGTCAGCTACTCCAAGGCGCTGTCGTTGCTGACCGGTGCCAAGACCCAGCAGCAATTCGAAGCATACGAGGGCTGTACCAAGAAGGCCGAGAAGGCGCGCTTCTACATTCGTGAGTCTCGCGCTGGCCGTTGAAGCATGATGTAGCACACTTGGGGTAATTCGATTCAGGGAGCAAGCGATGTCTGCCTTGGTTGATCGGTTGGTGGCTCAAGTTCTGAGCCTGGACGTTCGCTTGCTCGCCTGTCAGGCACGCTTGAGTGCCCGCACTGACTCTGAAGCGCTGCACGATCTACGCACCACCGTGCGGCGTTTGCGCAGCCTTCTGCGGCCCTTGCGCGGTTTGCCCGGGGTCGAGCAACTGGAAGCGGCGGCATCCCGGGTCGGTGACCTGACCACGCCGTTGCGCGATCGCGAAGTGCTGGCGGCGTACTTGCTCGAGCACGATCAACCTGAGGCCGCGCACCGACGCATGGTGCGGATGGCCGAGGCTTATCCCCTCGTAGCGGCGAGCCCGGAACTGGCGCAGATGCTGATGATCCTCGACGCCTTTCCGCGTTTTCTGCGGGCTTCCCAGCGTCAGGGCTTGCTCAAGGGCTTGCGCAAGCGCATCGAAAAACGCCTGGGCAAACAATGGAAGAAACTCGACCAGGCCCTGCATGACCCCGCCCATGACCGCCATCGCCTGCGCCTGCTGATCAAGCGCGTGCGCTATGGCATCGAAGCCTACCCCGAACTGGATCGCTTGCCGAAAGCGGCCCTGCCCAGACTGAAATCGGCGCAGGCTGCCTTGGGTGATTGGCACGACAGCTGGCAGTGGCTGGACCGCGCCAAAGAAGAGCCCGATTTGCAGCCATGTGTCGCGGTCTGGAAAACCACCTTGGCCAAGGCCGAAGCGCGCGCCGACCGCGTCCTCGACAAATTCAGCGCCGCCTGCTTCAAATCCTGAAACCACCAAAGATCAACTGTGGGAGCGAGCCTGCTCGCGATGGCGGCATGACAGCCAGCATCAATGTTGAATGTCATGGCCTCATCGCGAGCAGGCTCGCTCCCACATTAGTTTGTGTGTTCAATGTTGGCACGGCTCATCTGTCAGTGATTTTGGCCGGAATAAGCGCTGTGTCGGTTTTGCGGGCTGGTTAAGATCGTTCCATCCATTTTCCTGCCTCTGAGGTTTCCATGCACTTTTCCGATCTGCTCGACGCTGTTCGCAGTCAGCCGCAGGAGTTGTCCATTCCGGCCGAATGGGGTCAGGGGCGGGCGAGTTTTGGTGGGCTGATAGCCGCCTTGCAATACGAAGCCATGCGCGCAAAAGTCCCGGCGGATCGTCCAGTGCGTTCGCTGGCAATCACCTTTGTCGGCCCGGTCGAGCCCGATGTGCCGGTCAGCTTTGAAGTCGATGTGCTGCGCGAAGGCAAAGCCGTCAGCCAGGTACTGGGCCGGGCAATGCAGAAGGGGCAAGTGGTGACGTTGGTCCAGGGCAGCTTCGGTGCCTCGCGACCTTCCGAAGTGGCGGTCACGGCCAACGCTGCGCCCGAGATGAAACACTGGGACGACTGCCAGGAAATGCCCTATATCAAAGGGGTGACCCCGGAATTCATGCGTCATTTGGCAATGCGCTGGAGCATTGGCGGCCTGCCGTTCACCGGCAACACCTCCCGCGATATGGGTGGTTGGGTGCGCTTGCGTGGAGAAGGGAAAGACGAGGTGGTCAACGAGGCGCATATTCTGGCGCTGGTCGACGCTTGGCCTCCGTCCTTGTTGTCGCATCTGAAGAAACCGGCGGCAGGCAGCACGCTGACCTGGACCATCGAATTCGTCCAGCCGTTGCTGGCATTGAGCACGCTGGACTGGTGCAAGTACCTGGTTGAAATCGAGTATGCCGCTGATGGCTACGGGCACGCCGCCGCAAAACTATGGAGCGAAGACGGCCAGTTGATCGCCATGAGCCGGCAGACAGTCACGATTTTCGCCTGATCAGTGACGACGACGGTGGCGTTCACGCCAGGCGCGCCACCAGCCGCCACTGAAGAAAAACCGTGGGAAGGTCAGGAACTGCTCGACCATCAAGCGTGATACCGCATCTTTGCGATCACTGAACGGCTCGGAGGCCTGCGCCTCCAGGCGGTGACCGTGACGCTGCAGGCCCAGGGCGGCGATCAGGCCGATAACGCCGATCGCGATGCTCGCCAGATCCAGGCTGAACACCCCCGAGACCATCAGCAAAAACGCCACGATGAACAGCGGCACGGCAATCAGGTGCAACACCAGATTGGTCGGGTGCTGGTGATTATGCGGGTACGCTCGCCATTGCCAGGCGGGAAGGTTGGGATGACGTTTGCCCATGATGCATATCCTTTGATTCGTTGAGGCGCTTGAATAAAGAATAGGCTTGGCGCGGGCCGTCGGCGAATCAAGGCTGGCTATCGGCGCAATAGGTGTGATGGTCAGGATTGATGTTGCTCGATCTGACGCCTTCGCGGGCAAGCCCGCTCCCACAGGTAATGCGCAAATTTTGCAATAGCGCTGATCCTGTGGGAGCGGGCTTGCCCGCGATGGGGCCGTCACAGTTTCAGCTGACCGATAGCCTTGCTCAATTCCCCCGCCAACATCGCCAGCTCATTGCTGGTAATCGCTGAATTCACGGTCTGCTGCACGGTGTTTTCGGTCACGTCGCGAATGCTCACCACCGCCCGATTCATCTCCTCCGCCACATGGCTCTGCTGTTCGGCTGCCACCGCGATCTGCGTATTGCTTTCACGCATCTGCGCCACCGCAGTGGTGATTTCGGCCAGGGCCACACTGGCTTCCTGAGCCTGTTGCATGCAGTCATCTGCCTTGTACGAGCTTTCCTGCATGAAGTCCACGGCGTCCCGGGTGCCAGCCTGCAGCGCTGAAACCATGGTGGTGATCTCGTCGGTGGACGCCTGGACGCGTTTGGCCAGGTTACGCACTTCATCGGCGACCACCGCAAACCCGCGGCCCATTTCACCGGCCCGGGCCGCTTCGATGGCGGCGTTAAGGGCCAGCAGGTTGGTCTGTTCGGCGATGCTGTGGATCACGCTGACCACGCCGTTGATCTTCTGGCTGTCTTCGGCCAGACGCTGAATCATCTCGGCCGTTTGCTGCACGCCGGTGGACAATCCGCCAATCGATATCTGCACCCGAGTGACTACTTCCTGGCCACTGCCAGCCAGGGTGTCGGCGGTTTGCGAGAGGTCGCGGGTGGCGCCGGCGTGTTGGGCGATGTGATGGACAGTGGCAGTCATTTCGTTGATCGCCGTGGCGGCCTGATCGGTTTCGCTTTGTTGACCGAGCATGCCGTGACGCACCTCGTTCATGCTCGACGCCAGCCGCGCGGCACCGACATCCAGTTGCCGGGCAGTGCTGGCGACGGTGTTGACCACCCGCTGGTAACCGGCCTGCATGGCGTTGAAGGCGTTGGCCATCTGCCCGACTTCATCCTTGCAAGCCAGCGGCACACGGGCCGACAGGTCGCCGGTTTTCTCGACGTGGAGCATCACGTCTTTCAAGGTGTTGAGCTGGCTGAGCAGGAAGCGGATCAACAGTTGCGACGCACCGAGCATCGCCAGCATCAAGATGAATACCGCTACCGCGTAGTGGGTGAAGCGTTCGCCGAACACTTGGCTCAGGCTCGGGCCATAGGCAATCACCGCGATCTGTTGACCGTCAGGGCGAGTGAACACCTCGGCGCCCATCAACGGGTTTTCACCGTACAGCGGCATAGCGTTGATCTCGACCCAACCGTTGGTATCGGTCAGCTCCAGCACCGGTTGCCCATTCAGTAACGGCGCCTGCCCGCGATTGAAGGTCAGCAGGTGATCGGCCTTGGGCAGCGGCTGCCCGGCAGGCCAGGCATTGATCAATCGCGCCTGGGCCTGGGCCGACGCCTGGGCGGCGTGGCTGCGGGCCTGTTGTTCAAGCTGTACGGCGTACAGCACCAGCAACAGGGTGGTGACGAAGGCGACGGCGTTGACCGCCCAGAATTTGTATTTCAGCGAGATGTTGCTAAGCCAGGCACCCATGGAGGTCTTCTCTGATAGCGGAAACAGTTTTGGCAAGGTGCCAGTATTGTGCCGCTACTCAGGACGTTGAATCTTGATGTGGATCAACGGGCACCACCGCCAACCTGTGGGAGCGGGCTTGCCCGCGATAGCTGTGTATCAGGCGCCAGAGATGTTGACTGATATTCCGTCATCGCGGGCAAGCCCGCTCCCACAGGTTGGCGGTGGTTATTGGGGGATTGAGGGCAGACCGAAGAACGCCCGCGCACAGGCCGTGCTGTGAGCAGCCAAATCTTCCACCGTTTCCCCACGATGCAACGCCACCTCACGCAACACTTCAGTCAGATACGCCGGCTCGTTGCGACCATTCTTCGGCTTGGGGCGCAGACTGCGGGGCAGCAGATACGGCGCATCGCTCTCCAGCATCAAGCGCCCGCGTTTAATCTCTTTGACCAGCGGATGCAGGTGCGTACCCCGGCGTTCATCGCAGATCCAGCCAGTGATGCCGATGTGCAAATCCAGATCGAGGTAGCTGAACAGCGCCTTTTTTTCACCGGTGAAGCAGTGCACCACGGCGGCCGGCAACTGGTCGCGGTAATCACGCAGGATCTCCAGCAATCGTTGGCTGGCATCGCGCTCATGCAGGAACACCGGCAATTGCAGCTCGACCGCCATCGCCAGATGTTCTTCTAAGACTTTTTCCTGTTGCGGGCGGGGCGAGAAATCGCGGTTGAAATCGAGGCCGCATTCACCCACGGCGACCACGTTTTGCTCCTTGAGCAAACTGCGCAGACGCTGAGCGCTGTCGGCGTTCCAGTCGCTGGCCGAGTGCGGGTGAATACCGGCCGTAGCGAACAGCCGCTGAGCACTTTCGTCCAGTTGGTGGCACAGCTCCAGGGCCTGTTCACTGCCCTCGACGCTGGTCCCGGTGAGCACCAATTGGCAGACCCCGGCAGCATAGGCACGGTCGAGTACAGCCTGGTGTTTGTCGGCGAAACTGGGGTTGGTCAGGTTGACGCCGATATCGATGAGTTGCATGGTGCTACCTCGGACCAAAGGCCGGAAAGCATATCAGAGCTGTAGATTTATAAGAAAAGCCAAGAACTACAACCAGTTAAAGCTGTCTGTTGAGGCCGCGCGCGAGGTCAGGGTTGGTAGATTTGCCATCACTGTGCCACTCTCACGCACTTTACCAGCGCTTCAGGCGCTCTGTTTCTGTCGCTCGACGTCATGAAATCACCCATGAGGTCGGCCAGTATTCTTTCCGGAGAGTGGATGATTCGTCCCTCGGTTTTGTTACTGCTGTGTTGCTCGTTGCTGCTGCCAATGCCGGCGGTTGCGCGTCTGGCCGGACCGTTGCAAGCCGTGCCGGCGGCCAAGGTCCGCGACTTGGCGGAGATTCGCAGCAGTCGTGTGTTGCGGGTGTTGGTCAACCAGAGCCGCAACAGCTCCGGTGAAGTCCAGGGCCAGGCCATCGGCGTCGAATACCACCGCCTGCGCGCTTTCGAACAATACCTCAACGGCCATGCCCGTGACGGCCAGGAAATCACCCTCAAGATCATTCCCAAAGCCAAGGATCAACTGCTCGGCGCGTTGCAGCGCGGGGAGGGTGATCTGGTCGCGCCGGGGGAATTGCTCGATCCGCAATCGGACCTCGCGGTCAGCACCAGCCAACCGATTGCCAGCAATGTGCCGTTGCTGCTGGTGGGGATCAAAGGCGAACGACGTTACACCCGCCTCGAACAACTCTCGGGCAAAACCCTCGCACTGCCCACCGGCAGTGCCGCCGGAGATGCGGTCAGTCAGATCAATCAGAAACTTGCGCTGCACAAATTGCCTGCGGTGAAGATCGAGTGGGTCGATCCAAGCCTGGCGGTCGAGGACGTGCTGGAAATGGTCCAGGGCGGGATTTTTCATCTGACGATTGTCGAGCAACCGATTGCCGAACGCTGGGGCAAGATCCTGCCCAAATTGCGCTTCGATCGACAGGTCCTTATCAGCGAGCCAGGCGAGGAATACTGGTTCGTGCGCCGCGACGCCTCAATGCTGCGTTCGAGCATTGATCGCTTCCTGACTACCTACAAGAAGCCGTCGGACCAGGATGCGGCGTTCCTGCGGATCTATCGACGCTTGTATCAAGTGCACTATCCCTTGGCCAAGGCCGATCGGCAGCGCCTGGAAAAACTTCGACCGGTGTTGCAGAAACACGCTGAAGCCCAAGGCATGGACTGGCTGAACCTGGCAGCGCTGGCCTTCAAGGAGTCGGCGCTGCAACCCAACGCCAGAAGCGGTAGCGGCCCCACCGGCCTGATGCAAATCACCCCGTCCGCCGCCCAACGGGTTGGCGTGAGTAATATTCAAAACCTCGACGCCAATGTGCAGGCCGGCGCCAAGTACCTGGCGATGATCCGCCGCAAGTTTTTTGCCAGCCCCAAACTCAACGAACGCGAGCGCATGGCGTTCGTGCTGGCGGCCTACAACATGGGGCCGGAGCGGGTTCAGGGTATGCGCGCCGAGGCCCGGCGACGCGGCCTGAATCCTAATCAGTGGTTTTTCCAGGTCGAGCGCATCGCCATGGAGCAGGTGGGAATGGGGGCTGTCAGCTATGTTAATAGCGTGAACAAGTATTACTTGGCGTTCGATCGGGAGAGGGAGTCGTTGGAGCCTCAGGGGCAAAAAGTGGCCTCACGGAAATGATCGACTAATATGATTGTTATGGTGCGTTTTTTGCGCTTTTAACATGAGTTTTACTGATTAATATAGCGGCCAACCAACACACACTCACAATGGATGACACAGCATGAGCACTCTGATCAACAAGGTACTGTTCACTCGCGCGGGCTACGGTCTGACGATTCTGCGTATTTTCGTCGGCATTATCTTCGCGGCCCATGGCTCACAGAAACTCTTCGGTGCATTCGGCGGCTACGGCATTGCCGGCACCGCGCAGTACATGGAAAGCATCGGGCTGGCACCTGGTCATCTGATGGCGATCCTGGCGGGTGGTACCGAGTTCTTCGGCGGTCTGGCGCTGATCATCGGCCTGCTGGTACGCCCGGCAGCGCTGGGGCTGACCTTCCTCTCGCTGGTGGCTATTTTCACGGTGCACATCAGCAACGGTCTGTTCATGGCTAACAACGGTTATGAGTTCGCCCTGGCCTTGCTTGGTGGCAGCCTCGCGGTGCTGATCGAAGGTGCAGGCAAGCTGTCGGTAGACCGCGCCATCACCGACTGACCGCTCTCGCTCAACAAAAAGGCCTGCATTGTGCGACGCACTGTGCAGGCCTTTTTTGTTGCGCGTGATTCTTGACACTGTCCGGTCAGCTTCTCTAGGATGCTGCCCATGCGCCGATTTAAACAGCTACTTGCGGGGCGCCAGGTGACTCATTCAGTTGCCGATAGAAGCTTGAAACAGGCTTCGAAATACCGCTAAAGCGCTGGTTCGGTGTTGCCTCTCACCTGCCATGCAGACTTTTGAGGCAGAGACACGACACAATGAATGCATTAAACCCCGTTATACGTCCCGCGCCGATCACGGCACACCTCACCCAGCGCAATCCAAAAATCCTGCTTGGCGGTAAACATCAGCCGACGCTTTTGCGTTACCTCGATGGCTGGCCACGTCGTACCGGTGGGCCTGCTGCCTTCCTGATTCAATTTGTCGACGACGGCGAGTCACTGGCACGGTTTGCCAACGACAGTTTCGATCTGGCGGTGATTCTGGCACCCAACGCCGAGGATGCGCCGGAAGTGATCAGGCAGCTGACTCGCGTGGCTCGCCAAGGGCTGATTACCCGTCGCTGAGATTCAGGGCGCTGTGGCTCAGAGCGCCGCGGCTCAAAGATACTCGATCGCCACGATATACACGCATTGTTCACCGGTCGGTGTCTGGACCCGCACTTCGGCGTCCAGTGCTTTGCCAATCAAGGCGCGCGCCAACGGTGAGTCGATGCTGATCAGGCCTAGTTTCAGATCCAGCTCATCCGGCCCGACGATGCGATAGCGCGACTCTTTGCCGTCTTCATCTTCAATCGTGACCCACGCGCCAAAGTAAACCTTGTTCGGATCGCTGGGTTTCTCACTGACAACCTTGAGCGCTTCCAGGCGTTTGGTGAGAAAGCGCACGCGACTGTCGATCTCGCGCAGCATCTTTTTGCCGTAGGTGTATTCGGCGTTTTCCGAGCGATCGCCCTGTGCCGCCGCCTCGCTGACCGATTGCGTCACTTGCGGTCGACGCACATGCCAGAGTTCATGAAACTCGGCCCGCATCCGCGCTTCACCTTCGGGGGTGATCAGCGCGGTGCCAGCGGTGCGGGGAGGGCGATAACGGCTCATGGCGGCTTCTTGTGGTTGAATACGTGATCAGAGCGCTTGAGTTTATCAACCCTCGCGCAAGACTGTCAGGGGGCTGGCGTTCAAGGCGCGGCGCGTGCCGAACACACCGGCACCGCCGATCAGCACGGCCCCGATCAGCGGCAACACCAACAGCCATGGATGCGGGTGCCAAGGCAGGTCGAAGGCATAACGGTAGAGCACCATGCTCACCAGTTCCGAACCCAGTGCCGCCAACAATCCGCTGACCGCGCCGAGCAGGCCGAACTCGATCCGCCGGGCCCTGACCAGCAACTGTCGTTCGGCACCCAGCGCTCGCAGCAATGCACCTTGGCGAATGCGTTCATCCAGCGTTGCCTGCAACCCGGAGAACAACACCGCCATCCCCGCCGCCAATACAAACAACAGCACGTATTCCACCGCCAGGGTTACTTGAGCGAGGATACTGCGCAGCTGCGCGAGCAAGGCTTCGACTTGCAGAATGGTCACTGCCGGAAAGCTGCGGGACAGGTCGACGATCTGCTGATCGTGACCGGCCGCCAGATAGAAACTGGTCAGGTAGGTGGCCGGCAAGTCCTTCAAGGTGCCTGGCTGGAAGATCATGAAAAAGTTCGGCTGGAAGTTGTCCCAGTTGATCTCCCGCAGGCTGGTGACTTTCGCCTCCCGATTGACCCCGCCGACGGTGAACACCATGTGATCGCCGAGCTTGAGTTTGAGGCTTTCGGCGACTTTACCTTCCACCGAAACACCGGGTATTTCATCTGCTGGTTGCTGGCCCCACCAGTTGCCGGCGGTGAGTTTGTTGCCCGCTGGCAGGTCTGCCGCCCAGGTCAGGCTCAAGTCGCGTTGAATGGCTCGATCACCGGCCGAATCCTTGCTGACGATTTCCTGTACCGGTTCGCCGTTGATGCTGATCAGCCGTCCCGGCACCACCGGGTACAGCGGCGCCGATTGTGCCGACAACTCCATCAGTCGATCGGTAAAGGCTTGCTTGTCCGCCGGCAGAATGTTCAGGGCGAAATAATTCGGGGCATTTTTCGGCAACTGGTTTTGCCAGGTGTCGAGCAATTCGCCACGCAGCAAAGCGATCAGCGCCATGGACAGCAGAATCAAACCGAAGGCCAGGGCTTGACCCGCCGCCGCCAGTGGATGGCGCAGCAGTTGGCCCAACCCGAGGCGCCATGGCAATGAGGCGCGCGCGAGCATCCGGCGCAGGCTCTTCAGTAGCAGCAACAGCAAACCGCCAAGCACCAGTGCCGCGATCACACCGCCGCCGAGCAGGGCGAAGGTCAGCAACAGGTCCAGGCTCAAGCGCCACATGATCAGGCCGAGGGCGCCCAATGCCGCGCCATAAACAATCCAGGTGCTGGACGGAATCGGCAGCATGTCGCGACGCAACACGCGCAGCGGCGGCACTCGACCCAATGCGGCCAGTGGCGGCAGGGCGAAACCGGCCAGCGCGACCAGCCCGGTGCCGATCCCGGCGAAGGCCGGGAACAGGCCCCCCGGTGGAACATCGGTCGGCAGTAAATCACGCAGCAGCGCAAACAGCCCAAGCTGTGCCAGCCAGCCGAGCAGGGCGCCGCTGATGCTGGCGAGCAGTCCGAGTACGGTCAGTTGCAGACTGAACAGCACCATGGTTTCCCGACGGGACAGACCCAGGCAGCGCAGCAATGCACTGGCATCGAATCGGCGAGTGGCGAAGCGTGTCGCCGACAACGCCACCGCCACGCCGGACAGCAACACTGCGACCAGACTGGCCATGTTCAAATAACGTTCAGCCTTGCCCAGGGCGCCGCCGATCTGTCGATTGCCGTCCCGGGCATCCTGGATGCGTTGGTTGGCCGCCAGCCCGGGTTTGATCAGTTGACGATAGGTTTCCAGCGCCTCGGCTTTGCCGCGCCAGAGTTCCCGGTAACTGACCCTGCTACCGGGTTGCACCACACCGGTCGCCTCAAGGTCGCCAAGGTTGATCAGCACCCGTGGTGTCAGGCTGTAGAAATTGCCGGCGCGATCCGGTTCGTAGGTCAGCACTCGCGCCAGCGTCAGGGTTTTCATGCCGACATCGATGCTATCGCCGATCTTCAAGTCCAGTGCGGTCAGCAGTCGCGCTTCGACCCAGGCTTCGCCGGGTTTCGGACCGCCACCGGGTTCTTCCGACGCGAAGGGCGCTGGGGCGCTTTTCAGTTCGCCACGCAACGGGTAGACGTCATCGGCGGCTTTGATACTGGACAGCTGAATGCCGTTGTCGGTGGCAATGACGCTGGAAAACTCCACTACTTGAGCGTGCTCAAGGCCCAGCTCAGTGCCGCTCCTTACCTGCTCGGGCCGCGCCGGTGAGCTACCTTCGAGCACCAGGTCGGCGCCGAGAAATTCGGTGGCGCGCAGCATCATGGCGCCGTTCAGGCGGGCACCGAAGTAACCGATGGCGGTACTCGCCGCCACGGCCACCAGCAAGGCGAAGAACAACACGCGCAACTCACCGGCGCGGGCATCGCGCAACAGTTGGCGGATGGCGAGACTGAACAGGCGCAACAGCGGCAAGCGTGCCATCAAGGCTCCAGAGGGGCGACCAGCAGGCCGGCTTCAAGGCGGATCAGGCGCCGGCAGCGATGTGCCAGGCGTTCGTCGTGGGTCACCAGCACCAGGGTCGTGCCGCTTTCCTGGTTGAGTTCGAACAACAGATCGCTGATGCGCTCGCCGGTGTGGCTGTCGAGATTGCCGGTGGGTTCATCGGCGAACAGCACGTCGGGCTCAGCGGCGAACGCCCGGGCAATCGCCACGCGTTGTTGCTCGCCACCGGAAAGCTGACGTGGCGAGTGGGTCAGGCGTTGGCCCAGACCGACTCGTTGCAGCAGTTCGGTAGCCCGCTCGCGGGCGTCTTTGCGGCCATCGAGTTCCAGCGGCAGCATGACGTTTTCCAGGGCGTTGAGACTGTCGAGCAGCTGGAATGATTGAAAGACAAACCCCACGTGCTCGGCGCGGATGCGCGCGCGCTGGTCTTCATCGAGATTGCTCAGGCCTTGCCCGGCGAGGGTGACTTCGCCGCTGCTCGGCAGGTCGAGGCCGGCGAGCAGGCCCAGGAGGGTGGATTTGCCGGAACCGGAAGCGCCGACGATGGCCAGGCTATCGCCCTTGTTCAGTTCCAGGCTGAGTTCGTGCAGGATAGTCAGTTCACCTTCCGCGCTCGGAACCACTTTGCTGAGGTTCTTCGCGGTGAGAATGCTTGCGCCCATGGAGAATCCGATGCGAGTGTGGTTTTTGAGTGCTGGCCTGGCCTTGATGTGCATGGCCCAGAACGCAGCGGCGGGTACAGTCCTGATCGTTGGCGATAGTATCAGCGCCGGTTTCGGCCTGGATACCCGCTTGGGGTGGGTGTCATTGCTTGAGCAACGGCTCAAGCGCGAAGGTTTCGACGATAAAGTGGTCAATGCATCCATCAGCGGCGACACCAGTGCCGGAGGCCGGGCGCGCCTGCCGGCGCTGCTTGCAGAGCATAAGCCAGAGTTGGTTATCCTCGAGTTGGGGGGCAACGATGGGTTGCGCGGAATGCTGCCAACACAATTGCAACAAAATCTTGCGTCGATGATCGACAGCTCCCGCGCCAGTGGTGCCAAGGTATTGCTACTGGGTATGCAACTGCCACCCAACTACGGTGTGCGTTACACCCAGGCCTTTGCCGAGGCTTTCACCAAGGTCGCCAACGAGAAAAAGATCCCGCTGGTGCCGTTTTTTCTCGACGGTGTGGGCGGTCATCCGGACCTGATGCAAGGCGACGGCCTGCACCCGGCTGCGGCGGCTCAGGACAAGTTGCTGGAAAATGTCTGGCCGACACTGAAACCGCTGCTTTGACGCTTTTCTAGTGGCGGTGTTTCGGCTAAGGTGGCGCCCCCGATTTGGAGCCCCCGATGCCGCGTCCTGCCTGGTCCCTTTTTGCCTACCAACTGATCGAGCCTGACGAACAGCTGGATCTGTTCGCCTGCCAGGAAGTGCGGGTACATCTGGTGACCCGTCAACTGGAGTTGGGCGGCTCGGCGGACCGAACCTTGTGCGGCAGCCTGTTGCCGGCGCAACCGCGCTGGTCGAGCGTCGACCGCACCGTGTTCCAGGATCAGCGCCTGTGCTCGCTGTGCCGGGCCATTCTGGAATCGCAAAAACGCGGCACCTCGCCGATCTGGCCCGAGTTGCGGTTCGAGCTTTAGGGCCCTGTGGCGAGGGAGCTCCTGTGGCGAGGGGGCTTGCCCCCGTTGGGTCGCGCAGCGGCCCTGAACAGGCGCTGCAGTCTGTGAGACATTTCTCGATCACCGCGATGACGACTGCTGCGCAGCCGAACGGGGGCAAGCCCCCTCGCCACAGGTAAGTCCCCTCACCGCCGATCCCCCCAACCACAGGTCTTTACGTCTCCCCGAAATAACGGGCGGCGGTGTACAATCCCGTTTTTATACCCTTGTCGATCATGCGAAGGATTTTCCGGATGTTGCCGCGCTTTCCCGCCGTCACCCGCTGCCTGTCTCTTGCCGCCCTCTGTGTCGCGGGTCCGGTAGCAGCATTGGAGCTACCCCTGCCACCCCCTGGTGAAGACATCATCGGTCAGGTGCAAGTGATCAAGGCCAAGTACGAAGATACCTTCGCCGACCTTGGCACCACCTACGATCTTGGCTATTCGGAAATGGTCGCGGCCAACCCAGGCGTTGATCCATGGTTGCCGGGCGCCGGTACCGAAGTGGTGCTGCCGACGCGCTTCATCCTGCCGCCGGGGCCCCGTGAAGGCATCGTCATCAACCTGGCTGAATACCGTCTCTACTATTTCCCGAAAGGCCGGAACGTGGTGTACACCTTCCCGCTAGGTATCGGCCGTGAAGGCTGGGGCTCGCCAATTGCCCACACCAGCATTGTCGCCAAGACGCCGAACCCGACCTGGACGCCTCCAGCGTCGATCAAGGCCGAGCACGCCGCCGATGGCGATCCACTGCCGAATGTGGTGCCGGCCGGCCCGGACAACCCGCTGGGGCCGTTCAAGTTCACGCTGGGCACTCCGGGCTACCTGATCCACGGTTCGAACAAGAAGTTCGGTATCGGCATGCGCACCAGCCACGGTTGCTTCCGCATGTTCAACAACAACGTGCTGGAAATGGCCAGCATGGTGCCGGTCGGGACGTCGGTGCGGATCATCAACGACCCGTACAAGTTCGGCCTCAGTGGCGGCAAGGTTTATCTGGAAGCGCACACGCCGCTGGACGATATGGGCAACCCTTCGGTAGTCGACAAGCACACCGCAGTGATCAATGCGATGCTCAAGCGTGAGGACATCACCAACAACTTGCGCATGAACTGGGATGTAGTGCGTGACGTGGTGGCCGCTGAAGATGGCCTGCCGGTGGAAATCGCCGTGCCGAATGCGTCGGCGCCGATGGTGTCGAGTGCACCGATCGACCTGCAGCAGTAACGCGTTAAAGCAACCCGCCGACGCAGGCCGCGTCGGCGGGTTTTTTATGGCCTGCAGAAACAGCGGGCAATAAAAAAGCCGACCCAAAAAATGGGTCGGCTTGATAACAATCCCGAAGGACTATTACTTGCGGCTAGCTTTTTCCAGCATGCGCAGAGCACGCTCGTTAGCTTCGTCAGCAGTCTGTTGTGCTTTTTGAGCAGCAGCCAGAGCTTCATCAGCTTTACGGTAAGCTTCGTCTGCACGAGCCTGGGAGCGAGCTGCTGCGTCTTCAGTAGCAGTCAGACGTGCTTCGGTTTCTTTCGATACGCTGCTGCAACCGGTAGCCAGAACTGCGGCCAGAGCCAGAGCAGAGAATTTCAGAACGTTGTTCATCGTGTTCCCCTTCAAGGACTTTCTATTAAGTAGCTGTCTCCTCAGAGTGAGGAAATAGCCGGCGTACATACTACCCATTACTTGTAGTAAGTAAACTGACGTAGAGCAAGAAGCAAAAAAAATTGTAGGCGTTGATTCTTTTTCGAGCAACTTTTAACTGCATTGTATAAAAAATATCCAGCTGCGAGGCCCGAGCTGAGCGAGCCGCCGAGGAAAAGTTCCCGGTGTCGGCAGCTGTTTTTCAGTCTCGACTAAAGTCTATCTAGATGGAATCGTCCACACTTTTGTTCGGATTTTGCGCAGCCGCCCTCATATCTTTATCCATGTTGAGGTGACTTAAACAAAGGGCGCTCGTCTTATGTCTCAATATCCGGCAATGTTCAGGCCTGAACTCGGGAATATCCCGTTCGAGCCACCCCTGCATTACCCCAGGCAACACCCGCCTGCCAGCATGACGAGCGTCCCTTGAGCATTTCTGCCAATGGTGCCTACTATTTGATACGTGCTCGGTTTCGCGAGATTGGTGTTGCTCTCTCGGTGTCCATTCAGGCACGGGGTGGCGTAGATGTTCCTTCGCCGGAAAAACATCGGTAAGGTAGGGGTCAGAATTAAAGACCCGCGAGGAGTAGTGATGAGCGAGGCGTTGTCCATCCACCATGACCAGGCTGGTCATCAGTTCGAGACCACTGTGGACGGTTATCGTGCCTACCTGACCTATATGGATCTGGGAAAACAGACCCTGGATATTTATCGTACCTTCGTGCCCAACGCGCTGCGTGGTCGCGGCATCGCGGCGGCGTTGACCGAGCAGGCACTGCAATACGCCGAGGAAATGGGCTACACAGTCATTCCATCGTGTTCCTATGTGGAGCGCTACATGGAGCGTCACGCACGGCATGCCGCCAAGCTGTGAATAAAGCGAACGCATAAAAAAACGCCAGGTTTAAGCCTGGCGTTTTTTTTGCGTGAAACGGCGATTAGCTGCGATCGCGTTTCGGCAACACATCCTTGAGCTTGGTGTGCATGCTGCGCAAGGTGTTTTCGGTGGCGGTCCAATCGATGCAGGCATCGGTGATCGACACGCCGTATTGCAGGTCGGCGAGGTCTTTCGGGATCGCCTGGCAGCCCCAGTTCAGATGACTTTCGACCATCAGGCCGATGATCGACTGGTTGCCTTCGAGGATCTGGTTGGCGACGTTCTCCATCACCAGCGGTTGCAGGGCCGGGTCCTTGTTGGAGTTGGCGTGGCTGCAATCGACCATGATGTTCGGCTTGATCTTCGCTTTGTTCAGCGCTTGCTCACAGAGCGCGACGCTGACCGAATCGTAGTTCGGTTTGCCGTTACCGCCGCGCAACACCACGTGACCGTAGGCGTTGCCCTTGGTGGTGACGATCGACACGCCACCTTCCTGGTTGATACCCAGGAAACGGTGCGGGCTGGAAACCGATTGCAAGGCGTTGATGGCCACCGTCAGGCCGCCATCGGTGCCATTCTTGAAGCCGACAGCCGAGGACAGGCCGGAAGCCATTTCACGGTGAGTCTGGGATTCGGTGGTGCGTGCGCCGATCGCCGACCAGCTGATCAGGTCCTGCAAGTATTGCGGGGAGATCGGGTCGAGGGCTTCGGTCGCAGTCGGCAGGCCCATCTCGGCCAGGTCCAGCAGCAACTGACGACCGATGTGCAAACCATCCTGAATCTTGAACGAGTCGTCCAGGTACGGATCGTTGATCAAGCCTTTCCAGCCGACGGTGGTGCGTGGCTTCTCGAAATACACGCGCATGACCAGATACAAGGTATCGGACACTTCGGCCGCGAGCACTTTCAGGCGCTCGGCGTATTCGTGGGCAGCCTTGATGTCATGGATCGAGCACGGCCCGATCACGACGAACAGGCGGTGGTCGGTGCCATCAAGAATGTTGCGAATGACTTCGCGGCCCTTGGTGACGGTGCGCAGGGCAGCGTCGCTCAGAGGGATGTCACGCTTGAGCTGATCGGGAGTGATCAGGGTCTCGTTGGAGGCGACGTTAAGGTCGTTGATCGGTAAATCAGCCATCGTTTACTCGTCAGGTCACGGGTGCCGGCCGCCAGCGAACCCGCGCGGCGGAGCACAGCAAATTAAGCGCGTCGGGGAGCTGAACCTTAGCGCGTTACACCGTGGCTCGACAATGGGCAGACACTGGTTTTGCTACGCAAATGCCTTGCGAACCGTGTCGTGGGAGAACTCGTTGGCGTGCAGCTGGACCCATTCGAGGGCCAGGGTCTGGTTGCTCAGCTGTTCGCTTTGGGGTTCGTGCTGACGGCAGTAACGTTCGATCTGGCAAACCTGCTCGCCCATTCGCGCGCTGAACAGGGTCTGTTCGTCGACGAAGGCGATGCCCACCAGATAGCTGCGTTTTCGCCGCAGACACCAGGCAACATAGCCCAGGTAACAGATCGTGGTGCTCAGGGTGGGCATGCGCACTTGAAGTGCGGTGCCCCTTCGCCATCCGCGGTGGTAATTGCAAGCCATGCCGCCGAGGCTGATAGTGTGCAGCTCTTGCCGCGAAATGCACTCATGTTTGAGCAACGTCAATTCGACGGGTACATCGTCAGGATGAGGAAGATAACGTCCCATGAACACGGACTCCCTGTGTCGGCCATCTGACATCGTTTCTCCCAGTATAGTGGTCGAATCGGAACTGACTGATTTCGACGCCGACCAGCGGCTGTTGGCGATGAACGGTATTTCCCTGGTGATCTTTACCAGCGTCGGCTGCGCCAGTTGCCGTTTTGCCCGTGAGCAATTGCCCACGTTCGATCTGGCGGTCGATCGACTGTGCTGGATCGATGCCGGAAACAATGGCGGAGTGGTCGAGCGTTATCGGGTCTTTCATTTACCGGCGCTGTTTGTGGTGCGCGACGGCGGGTTCTTCGGGGCACTACAGTCACGCCTGACCCGCACGGCACTCAATGAGGCCTTGGATCAGGCGTTGAGTCGACAAGCAGAGGAGTTGCCATGACAGATACAAGGGCCAAACCGACAATCGGCATTATCGGGACCGGCGCGATCGGTGGTTTCTACGGAGTGATGCTGGCGCGTGCCGGCTTCGATGTGCACTTTTTGTTGCGCAGTGAGTTTTCAGCGGTCGCCGAACATGGCTTGCATCTCGACCATGCGTCGTTGGGCCCGCTGGTCCTGAACCCGGTCCAGGCGTATTCGTCGGCTGCCGACATGCCGCCATGTGACTGGCTACTGGTGGGCGCCAAGACCACCAGTAACGCGGATTTGGCACCGGCCATTATTCAAGCCGCGGCGCCTGATGCCAAAGTGCTGCTGCTGCAAAATGGCCTGGACGTCGAAGACAGTCTGCGCGAGTTGCTCCCCGATTCGCTGCACCTGCTCGGCGGGCTCTGTCTGATCTGCGTCCATCGCGCCGGCCCAGGGGTCATTACCCATCAGGCGCTCGGTGCCGTGAATGTCGGTTACCACAGCGGCCCCGCCGCCGATGAACAGGCGCGCATGAACATCGTCGAGGAGGGCGCCGGGCTGTTGCGCGCCGCCGATATCGACGCCCAGGCCATGCCGAACCTGCATCAGGCGCGCTGGCAGAAACTGGTCTGGAATATTCCCTACAACGGCCTGTCGGTTCTGCTTGGGGCCAGCACCACACCCTTAATGACGGATGCCGACAGCCGCGCGCTGATTCAGGCCTTGATGGCCGAAGTGGTTCAGGGGGCCAAGGCCTGTGGCCACGACATGCCGCCGGGTTACGCCGATTATCTGTTCATGATGACCGAGAAAATGCCCGACTATTGGCCGAGCATGTACCACGACTTCCTGCACAAGCGACCGCTGGAACTGGACGCGATCTACACTCGGCCACTGGCAGCGGCGAAGGCGGCGGGATGTGAATTACCGCGCATCGAAGCCTTGTATCGCAGCTTGAGTTTTATCGATCGACGTAATCACTGAGTCGGTCAAAAGGAGAGGGAAGGGCATGGCAAATGGTATAGACGACAAACTGGTGCTGGCGATTTCTTCGCGAGCACTGTTCGACTTGAGCGAGAGCCACAAGGTTTATCTGTCGAGCGGCGTCGAGGCCTATCGGCAATACCAGATCGAACACGAAGACGAAATTCTTGAGCCCGGCGATGCGTTCCCGTTGGTCGAAAAACTGCTGAGCCTGAATGCCAGTCTCGGCCGTGCCCGGGTCGAGGTAATCCTGGTGTCGCGCAACAGCGCCGACACCGGCCTGCGGGTTTTCAACTCTATTCATCACTATGGCCTGGCGATCTCGCGTGCGGCATTTGTCGGCGGACGCAGTCCTTATCCGTACCTCAAGGCCTTTGGCTGCGACCTGTTTCTTTCGACCCATTCCGACGATGTGCGCAGTGCGCTGGATGCGGGTTTCGCCGCAGCGACTATTCTGTCGGGCGGTGCCAGTCGCGCCGCCAGTGATGAATTGCGCATTGCTTTTGACGGTGACGCGGTGCTGTTTTCCGATGAGTCGGAGCGGGTCTATCAGTCGGGAGGCCTGGCGGCGTTTCAGGCCAGCGAACGCGAGTCAGCCCGCGAACCTCTGCGTGGCGGACCGTTCAAAGGCTTCCTCGCAGCGCTCAATCTTTTGCAGCGCGAGTTCCCCGATGATGCCTGTCCGATTCGCACCGCGCTGGTGACCGCGCGCTCGGCGCCGGCCCATGAACGGGTGATCCGCACCTTGCGCGAATGGGATATCCGTCTGGACGAATCGCTGTTCCTTGGGGGGCTGACCAAATCGGCGTTTCTCGAAGCCTTTGCCGCCGACGTATTTTTCGACGATCAGGCTGGCCATTGCGAGCTGGCCCGCGAAGTGGTCGCCACCGGTCACGTGCCGCATGGCATCAGTAACGAGCCGTCGATTTAAAGCGCTGCGGTTCAATGCGTTGCGCCGAACGCCGCTCTCGCCACGGCACTGCTAAGCTGAATCAATCTCCGCTATGTTGGCATTAAAGGAGGTCACTATGATTCATTCGATGCTGTATGCCACCGACCTCGGTCTGTATGCACCTTTTGTGATGCAGCATGCGTTGGCACTGGCTCGAACATTCAATGCCGACTTGTATGTGGTGCACGCGGTTGAGCCGATGGGATTGTTCGCCGAGTCGGTGCTTCAGAGTTACCTCGATGAGCAGGCCTTGAACGAGTTTCACAGTCAGGGTCTGAGTACGGTAATTGCCAATATCGAGCAACGGGTGCTCGACAGCTTTCGCGAAGAACTGGGGGATGAGGGGGAGCAGGACCTGGAACGGATTCGGGCGGTGCGGGTGCTGCAGGGCGATCCGTCGCAGGTGATTCTCGACCAGGCGCAGAAACTCTCCGTCGATTTGCTGATCGTAGGGAGTCACAGTCATGGCGCTGGCGCGGAAACGCCATTGGGCCGAACCGCTGCGCGCGTGTTGCAACTGTCCAGGGTGCCGGTGTATCTGGTGCCGCTGATGGAACGTCGCCGCAAAGGGGATCGCTAGGACACGAATAATGGCGTTTTGATAAAAAAGTTCTAGATTTATTAATCAAACCATTAATATAGTTATATACCGTCGCTGATGCCCGTGGCGTCTACCTGCTTTGAGGGATTCATATGAAGCTTCAACAATTGCGCTACATCTGGGAAGTGGCGCACCACGACCTCAACGTTTCAGCTACAGCCCAAAGCCTCTACACCTCGCAACCGGGCATCAGCAAACAGATCCGTCTGTTGGAAGACGAATTGGGGGTCGAGGTTTTCGCCCGCAGCGGCAAGCACTTGACCCGGGTTACCCCGGCCGGCGAGCGCATCATCACCACCGCTGGTGAGATCCTGCGAAAAGTTGAAAGCATCAAGCAGATCGCCCAGGAATTCTCCAACGAGAAAAAAGGCACCCTGTCGATCGCCACCACGCACACCCAGGCGCGTTATGCGTTGCCACCGGTGATCAGCAATTTCATCAAGCAATACCCGGACGTTGCCCTGCACATGCATCAGGGTTCGCCGATGCAGATCGCCGAGATGGCCGCTGACGGCACCGTCGATTTCGCCATCGCCACCGAAGCGCTGGAGTTGTTCGGCGACCTGGTGATGATGCCGTGCTACCGCTGGAACCGCTGCGTGGTCGTGCCTCAGGGCCACCCGCTGACCAAGCTGTCGAAGCTGACTCTCGAAGCCTTGGCCGAATACCCGATCGTGACCTACGTGTTCGGTTTCACCGGCCGTTCGAAACTCGACGAAGCCTTCAGCCATCGCGGCCTGACACCGAAAGTGGTGTTCACCGCGGCCGACGCCGACGTGATCAAGACTTACGTTCGTCTGGGCCTGGGCGTGGGCATCGTGGCGAAAATGGCGGTCGACACCAAGCTCGACAGCGACCTGGTGGTGCTCGATGCCAGCGAGTTGTTCGAATCCAGTATTACCAAAATCGGTTTCCGTCGCGGCACGTTCCTGCGTGGTTTCATGTGCGACTTCATCGAGAAATTCGCTCCGCACCTGACCCGCGAAGTGATGGCCAAGGCCATTCAGTGCCACAACAAACAGGAACTGGAAGAGCTGTTCGACGGCGTCGAACTGCCGGTGCATTAATCGTTTTTTCTAGATCACCTCGGTGACAGAAAACTGTTGCCGAGCGCCCGCCACCAGAATCTCCACTTCATCCCCTTCGAACTTGCCCAGCAGGCTTTTGCCCAGCGGTGAGCGAGGGGTGATGACGGTAATCAGTTGCCCCACCAGATCAATCTTCAGCCCGGCCGCGTCAGGGGCCAGGAACAGCCATTGCTCGCGTCCCTTTTCGTCTTCCAGACCGAGCAGGGCGCCGACCTCGATACCGCGCTGATCGTCATAAGGCCGTAATGTCAGGTTCTGGCAAAGGGTCAATGACTGCCTGATTTCTTCCACTCGTTTGGCCTGTCCGGCCGCCAGGTAAGACGCCTCCAGCCCCAACGTGTCGTACTTGTTTTCGGCTATGTTTTCTTCGTGGGTCGCGGTTTCGTAAGCGGTTTGCGCGGCCCGCTCGGCGATGTCGAGATCGATCCGCAGCTTGTCGATAATCAGTTGGTGGACGGTCGGCTTGTGCATAGAGAGCTTCATGATCAATCGCAGAATTGCAGGACGTTGGCGCGGCTTTTTTCGCTCGGCGCAGTTTGATTCTGCTGCAGCCAGAACTGGCATTTTGGATTGGACAGATTGTGTTTGCTGCTTCTGGCCTGTTCCACCATTTGCTGCTGTTCATTCCTGCGCAGATGGTCCTCGTACTGCTCGAACATCGGGCTCTGCGGGGCAGGTTGGGCAGGTTGCTCAATCACCGGTGGCTTGGCCAGTTGTTCCACCGCCTGGGCCAAGGGCGCTAATTGTTCGTTGAACAACAGGCGCCAGGCGAGCCAGCAGGTCAGTGCGATCGCGATGAATCCCAGCCACAAACCGAGGGCAATGCTGCCGGTCAGTTGCAGCGCATTAAACTGGATCGGCAAGGGACGGCGCGGGTTGGGACGGTAGGGCATTACTGCCTCCTGGCGGGTAGTCGCGGGCAAGTGGCGATTGTCGCATGAAGATTAATCGCCGTCGGCTCTTCTGCGCGGGGTAATTTATGCGGACAATCGGCGCCTTTGCCAACGGGAGCCTGGAATGCCTGAAATGAAAACCCGCTGGGATATTTTTTGCACCGTGGTCGACAACTTCGGCGACATCGGTGTGACCTGGCGTCTGGCCCGACAGCTGGTGGCCGAACATGGCGCGACGGTGCGCTTGTGGGTCGATGACCTGCGGGCCTTTGAGCGTTTGTGTCCGCAAATCGATATCAACGCTGCGCAGCAATGGCAGCAGGGCGTCGAGGTGCGACAGTGGTCGGCCGACTGGCAACCCACTGAAGCCGCTGATGTCGTCATCGCCGCATTCGCCTGCCAGTTGCCGAGTGCCTACATGGAGGCCATGGCCGAACGGGAAAAGCCGCCGCTGTGGATGAACCTCGATTATCTGAGTGCTGAAGACTGGGTCGTCGGCTGCCACGGCTTGCCGTCGGTGAAGTACAAGAACGTGCAGAAGTTCTTTTTCTTCCCGGGCTTTCGCAAGGGCACCGGTGGCTTGCTACGTGAAAGCGGATTGCTGGAGCAGCGTCGGCAGTTTCAGCAAAGCCCGCAAGCTCAGCGAGAATTCCTGCAAGGCCTGGGAATTGATCGCGCGCCGAATGCACAACTGATCTCGCTGTTTGCCTACGAAAATACCGGGCTGGCCAGTTGGCTGGACACGATGACGGCCGACTCGACGCCGACTCATCTGCTGGTACCCGAAGGCCGGATTCTTGGCGACGTCGAACGCTGGCTCGGGGTGGATGGGCTGAAGGCCGGGGCGGTGCATGTGCGCGACGCCTTGACCGTGCAAGTGCTGCCATTCGTCCGACAGGATCAATATGACCTGCTGCTGTGGAGCTGCGATTTCAACGCCGTGCGTGGTGAAGACTCCTTTGTCCGCGCTCAATGGGCAGGTCGTCCGCTGCTCTGGCACATCTATCGGCAGGACGAAGATATCCATCTGGACAAGCTCGATGCTTTCCTGGCTCTGTACACCCAAGGCCTGTCCGAGCCTGCCCGCGAGGCGATCAGCGGTCTATGGCGGGCATGGAATGCAGGTGAGACAATGACTGATCACTGGAAATCAACCCGCAAACATTGGCCTGAACTGGAAAAACATGCCGAGACATGGTGTCTGGAACAAGCCTTGCAGGCAGATCTTGCCGCAGCGCTGGTACAGTTTTACCTAAATTGGATATGATACGCGGCCTAGATTTTTGTAAATCCCATCCAAATTCGGATATTCGCAATGAAAACTGGTAAAGAACTGAAACCCGGTACCGTGATCCGTCTCGAAAACGATCCTTGGCTGGTTCAGAAAGCTGAATTCACCAAGTCGGGTCGTAACAGCGCGATCATGAAGACCAAGCTGAAAAACCTGCTGACCGGTTACAAGACCGAGATCGTTTACAGCGCCGACGACAAGCTGGACGACGTAATCCTCGACCGCAAAGAAGCGACCCTGTCCTTCATCAGCGGCGACACCTACACGTTCATGGACACCACCGACTACACCATGTACGAGCTGAACGCTGAAGACATCGAAGCCGTTCTGCCTTTCGTTGAAGAAGGCATGACCGATGTTTGCGAAGCGATCTTCTTCGAAGAGCGTCTGGTTTCCGTAGAACTGCCGACCACCATCGTGCGTCAGGTTGACTACACCGAAGGTTCCGCTCGCGGTGACACTTCCGGCAAGGTGATGAAGCCTGCCAAACTGAAGAACGGTACCGAACTGTCGGTTGCTGACTTCATCGAAATCGGCGACATGATCGAGATCGATACCCGCGAAGGCGGTTCCTACAAAGGCCGTGCTAAATAAGCACAGCTTCAGGAATGAAAAAGCCCGACCATTGAGTCGGGCTTTTTTGTGGCCGAAGATCAAGATCAAAGAATCGCAGCCTCGTTTCACTCGACAGTTCCTACAGGGGAATACGAAACCATGTAGGAGCTGTCGAGTGAAACGAGGCTGCGATCTTTTGCTGCGTTACCCCCAATCCTGTAGGAGCGTTATTTCAGGTGTTGCTTGAGTTCTTCGGACGCTTGCAGCATGGCCGAGCGCACCGCGGGCACCTGGCTCACTACGTTGAGCAAACCGTAGTCGTGGATCATGCCGTTGTAGCGCACCGCCGTGACCGGTACACCCGCCTCGTCGAGTTTGCGGGCGTAGGCTTCACCTTCATCGCGCAGGACATCGGCGCTGGCCGTCTGCACCAGCGCGGGTGGCAAGCCTTTGAGTTGCGCGGTGGTCGCTCGCAGCGGTGAGGCGTAGATCTCGTTCCGTTGTTTGGCGTCGGTGGTGTAGTTGTCCCAGAACCACTTCATCATGTTTTTGGTGAGGAAGTGCCCCTCGGCGAACTGGTTGTAAGACGCCGTCTCGAAGCTGGCGTCAGTCACCGGCCACAACAACACCTGGAATTTGATCGCCGGCGTGCCTTTGTCTTTGGCCATCAGCGCAACCACAGCCGCCATGTTGCCACCGACGCTGTTACCCGCCACGGCCAGACGTTTGCCGTCGACGTTGATCTCTTTACCGTGCTCGGCCACCCACTTCGTCGCGGCGTAGGCCTGGTTGATCGCCACCGGGTAATGCGCTTCTGGCGACGGGGTGTAATTCACGAATACCGCCGCCGCGCCCGAACCCGTTACCAAGTCGCGAACCAGTCGTTCGTGGGTCGGGAAGTCCCCCAGCACCCAACCACCGCCGTGAAAGAACATGAACACCGGCAGCTCGCCTTTGACTCCGGCCGGCCGAACGATGGTCAGGCTGATCGGTTGGCCGTCGACCTGGATGGTCTTCTCGCTGACATCGGCTTTGGGCAGCGTCAGTTTCACCCCGGCCTGCGCACCCACCAACACCGCACGGGCTTCGGCTGGCGTGAGCTGTTCCATCGGTTTGCCGGTTCCGGCATTCAGTACATCGAGGAACGCCTGGGTGGTGTGTTCAACCCCATTGCCTGCGAATGCACTGTTGATGGACAGGGCGAGAAGAGTACCGGTCAAGACTTTGCTGAAAGTGTTCATATTCATTTTCTGTTCGACCTTGGAGTCAGCAGTTAGACGGTAACGTGCAGGCGCACATCGACGTTGCCACGGGTGGCGTTGGAGTACGGGCAAACCTGGTGGGCAGCTTCGACCAGGCTTTGTGCATCGGCTTGCTCAAGACCCGGCAGGCTGATGTGCAGGTCGATGTCCAGACCGAAACCGCCAGGGATCTGGCCGATGCCGACATGGGCGGTGATCGACGCGTCGTCCGGGATTTTGCGTTTGGTCTGGCTGGCGACGAATTTCAGCGCGCCGATGAAGCAGGCGGAGTAGCCGGCTGCGAACAGTTGTTCAGGGTTGGTTGCTGCGCCGCCAGCACCACCGAGTTCTTTCGGGGTGGCGAGTTTGACGTCGAGGATGTTGTCGCTGGAAATCGCACGACCATCACGGCCACCGGTGGAGGTTGCGATTGCGGTGTAGAGAGTTTGCATGGTGTGAGCCTCATTCGGATTTTGATGTTTTTGCGCTAAATGTTTGCGCGCTAAGTAAGTGTGAGGTTAATGTAGCTCGCAAGTATTTAGTGCGCAAGATAAATTTTGAAGAAAATTTGACCCGAAGTGAACGTGCTCGACTAAAAGTATTGAGTTAGAGCTGTCGAGGCGGGATTTTTGCGGGGAATTTTTTTCGAGGAAGGGAGGCGAACGAGAGGGAAAGGACACCACAAAATAAATGTGGGAGCGGGCTTGCTCGCGAAAGCGGACTGTCAGCCAGCACTAATACTGAATGATAAACCGCTTTCGCGAGCAAGCCCGCTCCCACAGGGGATCTGGGGTGTTTTGAGGTCAGAGGCTGTCTTGCAGATGACTACGCAGTGCTTGAAGATCCGCTTGCAGCTTCTTCAGCTGTTCCAGCGTTTGTCCGCTGGCGCCGAGGACGCACTGGGGAATGCCCCGTGCCTTGTCTCGCAGTGCACGGCCTTGCTCGGTGAGTTCGACAATCACCACCCGTTCGTCTTCACGGCTGCGGGTGCGGCTCAGCAGGCCTTCGGCTTCCAGGCGTTTGAGCAGCGGGGTGAGGGAACCGGGATCGGTCAGCAGTCGGGTGCTGATTTCGCCGACCGTCAGCCCATCCTTTTCCCACAACACCATCATCGCCAGGTACTGCGGATAGGTCAGGCCCAGCGCTAGCAGCAGCGGCTTGTAGACCTTGGTCATCAGCAGCGAGGTGGAATGCAGGGCGAAGCAGACCTGATTGTCCAGCAGCAGGTCGTCGCAGTTATCCGGAGTGTTGCGCTCGGTGTTCATTTCAAAGCCTTGATCAGTGATCGTCATGAATCTAGCGGGCGAATCTTTAATGCGCCAGATAATTCTGGACTAGTGGCGGTCCAGGTTGGTTTGCAGCGCCAGATCCCACGGCGGGATGGGGCTGAAACGGGTCTTCAGGTATTCCAGCAACAAGCGGCTGCGCGAACTGGGTTGCTGCTCCAGGCGCAACGCATAAATGCCGGTGCTTTCCGGTTTTGGCAGACCGTTTTCGCAGAACAGCGGCAGCAGTTCGCCACGTAGTAAATATTCGCTGGCCAGCCAGGTCGGCAAGTGGGCGATGCCCAACCCGGCCAGTGCGCCGCAGACCAGCGCCTCGGCATTGTTGGCGCTCATGCGGATTCGCGCTGGCCGGTGCAAGTGCATCTGCCCATCACGCTCGAAGCGCCAGGCGAACGGCGGAGCCAGGCCCTCCCAGTCGAGGCCATCATGGTCAACCAGCTGCGCAGGGGCGGTCGGCACGCCACGGCGTTGCAGGTAATCGGGGCTGGCGCAGGCGATGCGCACCATGCTCGCCAGCGGCGTCGCCACCAGCCGGGTGTCGGCCATCTGCCCGGCACGCAACACCAGATCGACTTTGCCCAGGTTCGAGCCCTGCATGTCGACAAAGCTGTCGATCAGGTGCAATTGCACGTCCAGGCCAGGGTAAAGCGTCAGGAAATCGGCAATCACCGGCGCCAAGTGTCGGCGTCCGAAGGCTGCCGGCGCATCCACCCGAATCAAGCCTTCCGGCGCACTGCTAAGAGACACCGCTTCCGCCCGGGCCAGGCGCAGTTCAGCGACGATCCGACGCGCACGCTCAGCAAAAGCCAGCCCGGCCGGGGTGGCGCGCACGGCATGGGTGCTGCGAATGAACAACTGGCTGCCAACGGCGCTTTCCAGGCTGTCGATGCGTCGTGCCACGGCCGAAGGCGTCAATGGATGGCGTCGTGACGCGGCGGAAAAACTGCCGCTTTCCAGCACATCGAGAAACAGGCCAAGTTGTTCGGTCAATTGATTGGGGTTCATGGTTCCTCGGCGCTTGTGCGAAATTGGCATAGCCATTGTGCGTTGCTGTGCGTTTCCCCGCCAGAGCCGACTGCGTAGGATGAACAACCTCACAAAAGGAAATCGCCTGTGATTGAGTTCATGTTGTATCTGGTTTTTGGTGCGGCCTTGGGAACCCTCGGCGGCCTGTTCGGCATTGGGGGCGGGTTGGTCGCGATCCCGCTGCTGGGCGTGTGGTTCGGTCTTGATCAGCAGATCGCCCAAGGCACCGCGCTGGTGATGGTGGTGCCGAACGTGATGCTGGCGCTGTGGCGCTATCACCAGCGCAATCGCATCGAATTACGGCATGCGCTGCCACTGGCCTCGATGGGGTTCTGTTTTGCCTGGATCGGTTCGATCTGGGCGGTGGGTATCGATGCGCAAACCATGCGCTTGGGCTTCGTCGCTTTTCTGATCGCGCTGTCGGCCTACAACCTGATGCGAATGTTCACCACCAACGTACCGGCCTCTTCGCAGATGCGCTATTCCTGGCCGTGGCTGGGGGTGCTCGGCGCGGCTTCCGGGACCATGGGCGGACTGTTTGGAGTGGGCGGAGCAGTGGTGGCAACGCCGGTGTTGACCAGCCTGTTTGGTACCACTCAAGTGGTTGCTCAAGGGTTGGCGCTGGCGCTGGCGTTGCCGAGTACGGGCGTTACCCTGGCGACTTATGCGTTACACGATCAGGTGCATTGGGCGATCGGTGTGCCGTTGGCGGTCGGTGGACTAATGAGCATCAGTTGGGGCGTGAGAATTGCCCACGCATTGCCGGAGCGGCTCCTGCGCGGGCTGTTCTGTGGTTTTCTGGTGGTCTGTGCGGTGATGCTCGCGTTTAAAGTTTGAAGCCTTCGACGATGTGCTCGGCCAGGCATTCGGTGATCGGCGAAGGGTTGTTCAGGTTGCGGATCAGCATGATGCTGGCTTCCGGCAACAGTGGCAGGTCTTCGTTGGCGCCAAGGATGCGCATGTCCGGTGTGATCAGGCTTTCCAGCTGCGCGGTGATCGCCAGGCCCGCGCTGACCACGGCCATCAACGCCGACAGGCTGGAGCTGTTGTAGGCAATCCGGTAGTCGCGGCCCATGGCATCCAGGGCATTGCACGCCCAGAGGCGACAGAAGCAATCACTGTTGAACATCGCCAACGGCAGCGGCGTTTGTTCATGGGCGCTGAAGCATTGAGCTTCGGCCCAGACAAAACGCTCCTTGCGCAGCAGTTGGCCAATCTCGTTACCTGGCTCGCGGGTAACGATGGACAGGTCCAGGTCCTGGCGCTGCAACAGTTGCCGGGTCGATTCGCAATGAACCTCGATCTGGATCAGCGGGTAGAACTGTGCAAAGCGCGACAGGATGCCTGGCAGAAAGCGCATGACGTAATCATCGGGCGTGCCGATGCGCACGGTGCCGACCATATGCGGCTCACGCAGGGTATTGAACACTTCGCTGTGGAGTTTGAGGATGCGCCGCGCATAGCCCAGCAATACCTGGCCTTCGGCGGTCAGCTTGACCTGGCGCCCGTCGCGTTCGAACAGCTGGCGCTGCAACACGTCTTCTTCCAGGCGTTTCATCTGCATGCTCACCGCCGACTGAGTGCGGTTGACCATTTCACCGGCGCGGGTAAAACCGCCCTGATCGGCGATCGCGACGAAGGTGCGCAGTACATCGGTGTCGATACTGGGGTAAGCGGACATTCATCAATCTCCGAGATGTATGCCATCAGAAACATTCGTTGGATTGATCTTATCGCTGGCGCGAGACTTGAGCCATCCCAAAAGGAGGGTAATACGATGAAAGGTCATAACGAGCATGTAACGGAACAAAAATTCTCAATCCACGCGGTATCCGATCTGCTGCACAAGTTTAGTCGCTGGTACGAACTTCACCGTGAACGTGAAATGTTGGCGAGCTTGAGCGATGAAGCATTGAAGGATATCGGCGTGAGCCGTGCGGATGTGGAGCATGAGACGGTAAGACCGTTCTGGGATGATCCGATGCATAAATGATGATGCCATCGCTACACAAACCACTTGCGGGTGAGGTAGGTTGCGAGCAGACAAGGAGATGCTCATGCCCGCCACACTGCCTTTTTCCCTCAAACAGGCTCGGCGTCTGGCGCTGGCTGCCCAAGGGTTCAACGGGCGCCAGCCGCCAGCGGCGATCAAACCGATTCAGCTCAATCGGCTGATCGAACGTCTGGGCATTCTGCAGATCGATTCGGTCAATGCGTTGGTGCGTTCGCACTACCTTCCCTTGTTTTCCCGTCTTGGCAATTATTCATCCGACTTGCTCGATCAGGCTGCCTGGAGTCAGGGCCGTCGACGCACGTTGTTCGAGTACTGGGGCCATGAAGCGTCGTTGTTGCCCTTGTCGATGTACCCCTTGATGCGCTGGCGCATGCAGCGTGCGACCCGCGGCGAAGACATCTATCAACAACTGGCGCGTTTCGGTCGTGAGCAGCAAGACACGATTCGCCGCGTTTTGGCGTCGGTTCAGGAACTCGGTGCGCTGGGGGCGGGCAGCTTGTCGACCCGGCAGGAGCGGGCAGGGCCGTGGTGGGACTGGAGCGCGGAAAAGCATGCGCTGGAATGGTTGTTCGCTGCCGGTGAAGTGACCGTGGCCGGTCGGCGCGGGTTCGAACGGCTTTATGATTTGCCGGAGCGGGTAATTCCTTCGGTGATACTTCAACAGCCTTTGCTTAGCGAGGCCGAGGCTCAGCGCGGCCTATTACTGCACGCCGCCACGGCTTTGGCTGTCGGTACGGAAAAGGACCTGCGGGATTATTTTCGCTTGAGCCCTGCCGATAGCCGGCCGCGTCTGGCGGAGCTGGTCGAGGCGGGTGATCTGCTGGTGTGTGAGGTTGAAGGCTGGCGGCAACCGGCCTATTGCCTGGCAGAGCCGAAAGTACCGCGCAAGGTCGAGGCCAGTGCACTGCTTTCACCATTCGATTCGCTGATCTGGGAGCGCAGCCGTACCGAGCGATTGTTCGATTTCCGTTATCGGCTGGAGATTTATACGCCGCAGCACAAGCGCGTCTATGGGTATTACGTATTGCCGTTTTTGCACCATGAGCGGATTGCCGCGCGGGTCGACTTGCGTGCCGAGCGAGCGTTGGGGCGGTTGGCGGTGCATGCCGTGCATGAGGAAGAGCCGGGGCTGGATGAGGCGGGGATGTTGGCGTTGGCGGTCAATCTGCGGCAGATGGCGGATTGGTTGGGGCTGGGGCAGATTCAGTTGAATTGCCCGCGGGCGAGTGCGGCAAGATTGCGGGTGGCATTGGCACAGATTGGTGGTGATTGAGCTGACGCCATCGCGGGCAAGCCCGCTCCCACAGGGTTTGTGCCAGACACATAATTTGTGAACGGCGCGGTCATTGTGGGAGCGGGCTTGCCCGCGATGGCGGCCTGTCAGGTAATAAAAAACCTACTGACTCACCGCCGAACCTGCTTCAGGGTTTCAGCAATCAAAAATGCCAATTCCAGCGACTGATCGGCATTCATCCGTGGGTCGCAGTGGGTGTGGTAACGGTCCGACAAGCCATCCTCGGTAATCGGCCGCGCACCGCCGATGCATTCGGTGACATTTTGCCCGGTCATTTCGATGTGGATGCCGCCGGCATAACTGCCTTCTGCCTCGTGAACCTGGAAGAACTGCTTCACCTCGCCAAGAATCTGTGCGAAGTCGCGGGTCTTGTAGCCGCTGCTGGCCTTGATGGTGTTGCCGTGCATCGGGTCGGAACTCCAAAGCACCTGCTTGCCTTCACGCTGCACCGCGCGGATCAGCTGTGGCAGGTGATCGCCGACCTTGTTCGCGCCCATCCGCGCAATCAGGTTCAGGCGACCCGGGTCGTTGTCCGGGTTGAGCACATCGATCAGGCGAATCAGGTCTTCAGGGTTCATGCTCGGGCCGACCTTCACGCCGATCGGGTTGTGCACCCCACGCAGGAATTCGACATGCGCGCCGTCGAGCTGACGGGTACGGTCGCCGATCCACAGCATGTGGGCCGAGCAGTCGTAGTAGTCGTTGGTCAGGCTGTCGCGACGCACGAAGGCTTCTTCGTAGTTCAGCAGCAACGCTTCATGGGCGGTGAAGAAACTGGTTTCGCGCAGTTGCGGCGAGCTGTCCATGCCGCAAGCGCGCATGAAGGCCAGGGTTTCATCGATACGATCGGCCAAGTGGCTGTACTTCTCGGCCAGCGCCGAGTTGGCGATGAAGTCCAGGTTCCACTTGTGCACCTGATGCAGGTCGGCAAAGCCACCCTGGGCAAAGGCGCGCAGCAGGTTCAGGGTCGCGGTGGACTGGTGATAAGACTGCAGCAGACGTTCCGGGTCCGGCACACGGCTTTTTTCGTCGAAACCGATGCCGTTGACGATGTCGCCACGGTAGGCCGGCAGCGTCACGCCGTTGATGGTTTCATCGTTGGCCGAACGGGGTTTGGCAAACTGGCCGGCCATGCGTCCGACTTTGACCACCGGGCAACCGGCGGCGAAGGTCATAACGATCGCCATCTGCAGCAACACTTTAAACGTGTCACGAATTTTCGCGGCGGAGAATTCGGCGAAGCTTTCGGCGCAGTCGCCGCCCTGCAACAGAAACGCCCGGCCCTGGGTCACTTCGGCAAACTGACGACGCAACTCCCGGGCTTCACCGGCAAACACCAGCGGCGGATAGCTCGCCAGGGTTTGCTCAACGTGCAGCAAATGCGCCGCGTCGGGGTATTGAGGTTGTTGCTGGATCGGCAGGGCGCGCCAGCTGTCAGGGCTCCAGGGTTGGCTCATTGCAGTCTCTAGTGTTTTACGCTCGGACGGTTATGTTATCAGCAATTAGTGCGTGACCTGTTCCCGTCGCTTCGCGGACAATCGCGCCTTTGCCGCCACCCGCGCGGTCTTATTGCGCTGCTATTTACTGCATTGCAGGCCCGGTAACGATCAGGAGACGAAATGACTGAGGAGCGCGTCGAGCATCTGCTCGCCGAGGTACAGGACGAGTTCGGCGTGATTCGCGTGCTGGAAGTGGCCGATTACCGTTTTCTGGAGTTCGGTGATGCCATCGAACAAAGCTGCGTGTTCACCGCTGACCCGAGCTGGCTCGAGTACGATTACACCCGCGCCATGCTGATTGGCGCGCTGTGCCACGAACAGCCGGAAAGCGCGCTGTTCCTCGGGCTCGGCGCCGGCACTCTGACCCAGGCTTGCCTCAAGTTCCTGCCGCTGGAAGATGTCGAAGCCATCGAGCTTCGCCCGGATGTACCGCGCCTGGCCATCGAATACCTCGGGCTGGATGACGATCCGCGGCTGTACATCCGCGTCGGCGATGCCTTGGAGCTACTCGAAACGGCTGAACCGGCCGATCTGATTTTCGTCGACCTCTATACCGATGTCGGGCCGGGTGTCGGGCATCTGGCCTGGGGTTTTCTGGAAAACTGTCAAAAACGGTTGAATCCGGGTGGCTGGCTGGTGATCAACCAGTGGGCCACCGACGATGGTCGGCCGTTGGGGGCGGCGTTGTTGCGCGGTCTCTATCACCGGCATTACTGGGAACTGCCAGTGAAGGAGGGCAACGTGATTCTGATCGTGCCGTCCGAGCTGGATCAGGAACTGGATTTGGATGGGCTGATCGCGCGGGCTGAAGGCCTGGCGCCGCGATTGGGGTATTCGTTGCAGTCGTTGATCAAGGCGATTCGGCCGGCGACATAAGTCGGCGTCTGTGAGGGCCTCATCGCGGGCAAGCCCGCTCCCACAGTGATTTGCGTCGTTCACGGACTTGTGGGAGCGGGCTTGCCCGCGATGAGGCCCTCATAGTCAATACATCCCTCAAAGCCCTTTGAAGATGCCCGGCCGCTTCTCGATCATCGACTGCACACCCTCCTTGGCGTCCTCGCTATTCAGCAATGTCTTCACCAGCGCCGGCAAGGCCTGAGCTGCCGCCATTTCACCCTCATAACGCGCCTGCCGGGCAGACATCAACGTTGCCTGAACCCCCAACGGTGCCTGCCGGGCAATCCGCTCAGCCAGTTCAATTGCCCGTGGCAACAAGTCCTCGCTGGCCATGACTTCCTGCACCAACCCCAGATGCAAGGCGTCATGGGCGTCGAATTCATCGCCGGTGAGTAGCCAGCGCATGGCATTGCCCCAGCCAGCGACCTGATGCAGGCGCAAGGTGGCGCCGCCGAACGGGAAGATCCCGCGTTGCACCTCCTTCTGGGCAAAACGGGTATTGCTGGCGCACAGGTTGATGTCGGCAGCCAGCATCAACTCGATGCCAACGGTCAGGCAGTAGCCTTGAGCCGCGACAATCACCGGTTTGTTGACCCGAGGGCCTGCGAGCACGCCCCACGGGTCGCAGCCACCGGGCGGTGCCTGCCAGCCTTCGGCCAGGGCCGCGCCGGCGCTGACCAGATCGAGCCCGGCAGTGAAATGCTCACCATGACCGAACACCACCGCGACCCGCGCCTCGCTGTCGGCCTCGAACTCGCCATAGGCCAGACTGAGTTCGTTGATCAGGTCGAGGTCGAAGGCATTGCGTTTGGCCACCCGATCCAGGCCGATCATCAGGACGTGACCGTGTCGTTCACGGGTTACACGACTGGGGCTGGGCTGATTCATGGGACATTTCCTCGGGTGGGGAAGGGGGTGTCAGACTGAAGGTCTGCGTCACAAGAGTGAACCGTTTTAGCGCCATCGTCAGCAGGGCCGGGCCTTTGCAAAATAGACCGTCGCACAATTATCCGCAAAGCCCGTGACACAACGGTATGCGCCGGTTTTTTCCGATAAAAAAAGCTCCCTTTTCGGGCGAATTCCGGTATAGTGCGCGCCGGCCTTTAACCGGGCCGCGTTTAGGTAGCGCAATTCCCCGAAGCCAGCTTCGGCTGCACGTCCGCACAGCGGACTCTTCCTTGACGAATCTTTTTCATTCATTCGTTTTCGCAAATCCCCGCCGACAAAGCAGCCAGGGCGACTCTTGAGTCTTACACGGCATGCGCAGCTTTGGAGCATGGGTCTTTGCGGATGCACTTAGAGGCAGACCCATGACCCAGGAAACCGGCGGCTTCGCCGCTTTTAATCTTAATCCGAATATTCTTGCAGCTGTCATTGCGACCGGCTACGAAGAACCTTCGGCTATTCAGCAGCAATCGATCCCGATCATCATGGCCGGTCACGACATGATTGGTCAGGCGCAAACCGGTACGGGTAAAACCGCCGCGTTCGCCCTGCCGATCCTGCACCGCATCGATCCTGCAAAGCGCGAGCCGCAAGCCCTGATCCTGGCGCCAACCCGTGAGTTGGCGCTGCAAGTAGCAACCGCTTTCGAAACCTACGCCAAGCAAATGCCGGGCGTTACCGTTGTGGCCGTTTACGGCGGCGCCCCTATGGGTCCACAACTGAAAGCAATCCGTAATGGCGCACAGATCGTTGTCGCCACGCCGGGCCGTCTGTGCGACCATCTGCGTCGTGACGAAAAAGTTCTGGCTACCGTGAACCACCTGGTTCTCGACGAAGCTGATGAAATGCTCAAACTGGGTTTCATGGACGACCTCGAAGTTATCTTCAAGGCCCTGCCTGCTACCCGTCAGACCGTATTGTTCTCGGCCACCCTGCCGCAGTCGATCCGTGCCATTGCCGAACGCCATCTGCGCGATCCGCAACACGTGAAGATCCAGACCAAGACTCAGACCGTTACCGCGATCGAACAGGCTCACCTGTTGGTTCACGCTGACCAGAAGACCTCGGCTGTATTGAGCCTGCTGGAAGTGGAAGATTTCGACGCCCTGATCATGTTCGTGCGCACCAAGCAAGCGACCCTGGACCTGGCCAGTGCCCTGGAAGCCAAAGGCTACAAAGCCGCTGCGCTGAACGGTGACATTGCTCAGAACCAGCGTGAGCGCGTGATCGAATCCCTCAAGGATGGCCGTCTGGACATCGTTGTGGCGACCGACGTTGCCGCTCGTGGTCTGGACGTTCCGCGCATCACTCACGTGTTCAACGTTGACATGCCGTACGATCCTGAGTCCTACGTTCACCGTATCGGCCGTACCGGCCGTGCCGGTCGCGAAGGTCGTGCACTGCTGCTGGTGACTCCGCGTGAGCGCCGCATGTTGCAAGTGATCGAGCGTGTAACCGGTCAGAAGGTTGCCGAAGTTCGTCTGCCGGACGCCCAGGCCGTTCTTGATGCCCGCATCAAGAAATTGACCAACAGCCTGTCGCCGCTGGTCGCTGATGCCGAATCGACTCACGGTGATCTGCTGGATCGCCTGACCGCCGACATCGGTTGCACCCCGCGTGCACTGGCCGCTGCTCTGCTGCGCAAGGCAACCAACGCTCAGGCGCTGACCCTGGCCGCAATCGAGAAAGAACGTCCACTGGTGCCGAACAACGCACCGCGTGGCGATCGTCCAGAGCGTTCCGGTGATCGTCCGGACCGTGGTGATCGTGAGCGTCGTGCTCCGGTTCCATTGGCTGAAGGTCGTGCTCGTTGCCGTACCGCGCTGGGTGCGCGTGATGGTATCGCTGCCAAGAACCTGCTGGGCGCCATCCTGAATGAAGGCGGTTTGGCGCGTGAAGCCATCGGCCGCATCCAGGTACGTGACAGCTTCAGCCTCGTCGAGCTGCCGGAAGATGGTCTGGAGAAACTCCTGACCAAGCTGAAGGACACTCGCGTTGCCGGTAAGCAGTTGAAGCTGCGTCGCTACCGCGAAGATTAATCCGCTCTCGAGCTGATTGATCGCACATAAAAAATCCCCGACTGGTTCGGGGATTTTTTTTGCCTGCTGTTTCTGCCCGGCTTTTGAGCGGAGTCGCCCCCATCGCGAGCAGGCTCGCTCCCACATTGGAATGCGTTTCCCTGTGGGAGCGAGCCTGCTCGCGATGAGGACGACTCGGTCTACCTGTCAGCCAAAGCGGTAAATATCCATGCCCAGCGCACCCATGGTGAAACCCTGATGCGCAATGCTGAACTCACCCCCGGCCGCGCGGGCAAAGTACAGCGGCAGCAGATGCTCGTCACTCGGATGGTTCCGCACAGCATTCGGAGCTTGCTGACGATAGTCGTGCAACGCGGCTTCGTCGTTCGCTTCGAGTTTCTCGATCATCCAGTCGCGGAACGCCTTGGCCCAGGGTTCGACGCTTTCCGGGCCGGCGTGCCAGTCCAGTTCGCGCAGGTTGTGGGTGATGCTGCCGGAGCCGATCAACAGCACGCCGTGCTCGCGCAGACTGGCCAAGGCATGGCCGACGCGGGTTTGCAGAGCAGGGCCGCCACGGGTGGGCAGCGAGACCTGCACCACCGGGATATCAGCTTGCGGATACATCAACGACAAGGGCACCCAAACACCGTGGTCGAACGGTCGCTGGCTGTCGACGCGCGCCGGTAGACCATCGGCCTTCAGCAGCTCGACCACCTCCGCCGCCAGTTGCGGATTGCCGGGAGCCGGGTATTGCACCTCGAACAAGGCCTGGGGAAAGCCGCCGAAGTCGTGCCAGGTTTCAGGCTGAGGGTTGCCGCTGACCAGCAGTTCGCTGCTTTCCCAGTGCGCGGAAACCATCACGATGGCCTTGGGTTTCGGCAATGCCGCGGCCAGGCGCGTGAGAGCCGGCCCGCTGGCGCCGGGTTCCAGGGCTAGCATCGGGGAGCCATGAGAGATATACAGGCTGGGGAACATGAATGAGCTCCTGAGAGTAAGATGGCACCATCTTCAGTCAGATCATTGATCTAAATCTAATATAAGTTTTAGGGTCTTTTGATCGAATTTTCGGGGTTAATTATGCAGCCGGAGTTTTGGCACAAGCGATGGGCGTCGAATCAGATCGGCTTTCATCTGCCGGAAGTGAATCCTTATCTGCAACGGTTCTGGCCAGCGCTGAGCCTGGAAGAGGGCGCTCGCGTGCTGGTGCCTCTGTGTGGGAAAAGTCTGGATCTGTTGTGGCTGGCGCATCAAGGACATGAGGTCTTGGGGATTGAGCTGTCGGAAAAGGCCGTGGAGGATTTCTTCAGTGAGCATCAATTTGACCCGGACGTCAGTGAGCAGGGGCCGTTCAAGGTCTATCGGGCGGGGTCGATCGAGTTGTGGTGCGGTGATTTCTTCGAGTTGACGGCAGGCGATGTCGCCGACTGCAGCGGGCTGTACGACCGCGCGGCGTTGATTGCCCTGCCGCCGGCGATGCGTGAGCAATACGCGGCTCATCTGATTCGGATTCTGCCGAAGGATTCTTTAGGGCTTTTGATTACGCTGGATTACGACCAGGCGCAAATGGCCGGGCCGCCGTTTGCTGTGCTTGATGATGAAGTGCAACGGTTGTTCGGCGATGTGTGGGCGCTGAAGATTCTGGAAGACCAGGACGTCCTGGGTGAGAGCTGGAAGTTTCTTGAGGCCGGTGTGACGCGGCTTGAAGAGCGGGTTTATCGGGTTTCCAGCCATTAATATGTGTTGAGTTTGCTGGCCTCTTCGCGGGCAAGCCCGCTCCCACAGGTTTTGTGTAATTCGCCGATTATGTGAACGACACAAGACCTGTGAGCGAGGCTTGCCCGCGAAGAGGCTCCGAAGAGCACCGCACTAATCAAACAGACAAAAAAAGGCCCGCATCACTGCGGGCCTTTTCTTTTAGTGCAGAGCCTGTCAGCCCCGACGACGCAATGCGTCGATGCGCTCTTCCAGCGGCGGGTGGCTCATGAACATGCGGGCGAACCCTTGTTTGAGGCCACCGTTGATGCCGAAGGCATTCAGGGTGTCCGGCATGTGCACCGGCAGCCCTTGTTCTGCACGAAGACGCTGCAGGGCACCGATCATTGCGCTGGTACCGGCCAGGCGTGCACCGGCATCATCGGCGCGGAATTCGCGCTTGCGCGAGAACCACATGACGATGGCGCTGGCCAGAATGCCCAGAACCAGTTCGGCGAAGATGGTCGCCACGTAGTAGGCGATGCCTTGGCCTTCTTCGTTCTTGAAGATCACCTTGTCGACAAAGTTACCGATGAGCCGGGCGAAGAACATCACGAAGGTGTTCACCACGCCCTGGATCAACGCCAGGGTGACCATGTCTCCATTGGCCACGTGGCCGATTTCGTGGGCCAGAACGGCTTTCACTTCATCCGGCGAGAAACGCTCGAGCAAGCCCTGGCTGACCGCGACCAGTGCGTCGTTCTTGTTCCAGCCGGTGGCGAAGGCGTTAGCTTCATAGGCCGGGAAAATCCCGACTTCGGGCATCTTGATCCCGGCTTCGCGGGACAATTGCTCGACAGTTTGCAGCAGCCATTGCTCGTGCCGGGTGCGCGGCTGGCTGATGATCTGGGTGCTGGTGCTCATTTTCGCCATCCACTTGGAGATGAACAGCGAGAACAGGGAACCGGCGAAACCAAAGACCGCACAGAAAATCAGCAGCTGATTGAGGTTGAGATCAACCCCGTTGGCCGCCATGAACCCGTTGAAGCCGAAAAGGCTCAGGGTGATGCTGGCAATCAGCACGACCGCCAGGTTAGTGGCCAAAAACAGCAAAATGCGCATCATGGTTGTAGAAATCTCCTCGTGCTAAAGATGTAGCGTACTGCGGGGTATATAAGGTGCTGCACCGGGCTATTCAACCGAGTGACTATTTCAAACTGTGTCCTACAGCAACAGTCTAGCGGCTTGAAGGGCATTTCCGACGTCGGCATGGGAAACGGTTGTCAGCCAATTAGCCTCGCAGGCCCCCGCCGTTGTTAGGCGCGGGCATGAAACGTGTCATCAGTCAGCGCTTGAAGCAACGATGCAGGGTAGGGTGCAAAGATATGTTGCTGAATTAATCACCGTGCGACTTTAACCAGCGTCGCACGGTGACAGGCCACTTACTGGCGGTAGGATTTGAGGAAGTTACCGATCCGGCCAATCGCCTGATCCAGGTCGTCGAGCCGTGGCAGGGTGACCACACGGAAGTGGTCCGGCCATGGCCAGTTGAAGGCCGTGCCCTGTACCACCAGCAGCTTCTCCGAGAGCAGCAGGTCGAGCACGAATTTCTCGTCATTGTGGATCGGGCAGACTTTCGGATCGATCCGCGGGAACGCATACAGCGCGCCCATCGGCTTGACGCAGCTCACGCCCGGAATGTCGTTCAGCAGTTCCCAGGTACGATTGCGCTGTTCCAGCAGACGCCCTTGCGGCAGCACCAGATCGTTGATGCTCTGATAGCCGCCCAGCGCGGTCTGGATAGCGTGCTGGCTCGGCACGTTGGCACACAGGCGCATGTTGGCCAGTATGTCGATGCCTTCGATGTAGCTCTGTGCGTGGTGTTTCGGACCGGAAATGGCGATCCAGCCGGAACGGAAGCCAGCCACGCGATAGGATTTGGACAGGCCGTTGAAGGTCAGGCACAGCAAGTCTGGCGCCAGTGAGGCGGTGCAGATGTGCACGGCGTCGTCGTACAGGATCTTGTCGTAGATCTCGTCGGAGAACACCACCAGATTGTGCTGACGGGCCAGTTCCAGCATGCCCAGCAGCACTTCCTTCGAATACACCGAGCCGGTCGGGTTATTCGGGTTGATGATCACCAGCGCCTTGGTGTTCGGGGTGATCTTGGCCTTGATGTCGGCCAGGTCCGGCCACCAGTTGGCCTGCTCGTCGCACAGGTAATGCACCGGGTTGCCGCCCGCCAGGCTTACTGCAGCCGTCCACAGCGGGTAGTCGGGAGCTGGCACCAGCACTTCGTCGCCGTTGTTGAGCAGGGCCTGCATCGACATCACGATCAGCTCGGAAACGCCGTTGCCCAGATAGATGTCTTCGATGCCGACGCCTTCCACCTGCTTTTGCTGGTAGTACTGCATCACGGCCTTGCGGGCGCTGAACAGACCCTTGGAGTCGCTGTAGCCTTGGGCGGTCGGCAGGTTGCGGATCACGTCCTGAAGGATTTCATCCGGTGCTTCGAAACCAAAGGGCGCCGGGTTGCCGATGTTCAGCTTGAGGATGCGATGGCCTTCCTCTTCCAGGCGTTTGGCGTGCTTGAGCACTGGGCCGCGAATGTCGTAGCAGACGTTGGCGAGCTTGTTCGATTTGCTGACCTGCATGGCGATGTGTTCCCGAAAATGAACGATCCAGGCGGCGTATGAACGACCGTACTGGTAATCCTGCGTATTCACACAGGCCTGACGCCTTGAGTGGCGGCACTCATAATCCGTTTGAATGCGCGTGGTCTGGCTGCCAGACTGGCGTTTGACGAGGCGCAATCATACGTGCCGCTCGATCCGTGGAAAAGGTACAGATCGGGCTTTTTCAGCTGCTGAGGTGTGATCATGGAAAAGTTGGAAAAAACCCTGGAAGAATGGCGGGCCATGCTCGATCCGGAGCAGTATAACGTTTGCCGCCTCAAGGGCACCGAGCGGCCATTCTCCGGTAAGTACAACGACAGCAAGGTCGACGGTGTTTACCACTGCATTTGTTGCAACGCGCCGCTGTTCGACTCAAAGACCAAATTTGATTCCGGCTGCGGCTGGCCGAGCTTCTACGCGCCGATCGGCGACAGCGCGATGGTCGAGATCCGTGATGTCAGCCACGGCATGATCCGCACCGAAGTGGTCTGCGCCAAATGCGATGCTCACTTGGGGCATGTGTTCCCGGACGGTCCGCCGCCAACCGGCCTGCGTTATTGCATCAACTCGGTGTGCCTGGACCTCGTTCCCCGCGAATAATATGCATCGTTGCGCAGTGTCGCGGATGTACCTTGCTTAATGTAGGAGCTGCCGAAGGCTGCGATCTTTTGATCTTTTAGACCGCTGAAGATCAAAAGATCGCAGCCTTCGGCACCTCCTACGATGAGGAATGCGTGCGGGCATCTATTGATTTATTAAATTGCACACAATTCAATTGCTCGCTATGTTTGGTCTTTGTTCTTCCATTCGGAGTTCGTGCCATGAGCGACAACCTGCTGAGCATCCCGTGCACCACCATCAAGGGCGAGCAAAAGACCCTGGCCGATTTCGCCGGCAAAGCGGTGCTGGTGGTCAACACCGCCAGCAAATGCGGGTTCACCCCGCAGTACAAAGGCCTCGAAGAGTTGTGGCAGACCTACAAGGATCAAGGCCTGGTGGTGCTCGGCTTTCCCTGCAATCAGTTCGGCAAGCAAGAGCCGGGCAACGAGGGGGCGATTTCCGAGTTCTGCGAGTTGAATTACGGAGTGAGTTTCCCGCTATTCAAGAAGATCGAAGTGAATGGTTCCGACGCCCATCCACTGTTCGTTCAGCTGAAAAAGCGCGCACCGGGCGTGCTGGGTTCCCAAGGCATCAAGTGGAACTTCACCAAGTTCCTGATAGGCAAGGACGGCCAGTTGGTCAAGCGCTTTGCTCCGGCGACCAAACCGCAGGACCTGAGCCGCGAGATCGAAGCCCTGCTCAAATGAACACGTTGTCAGTTGATTCGCTAAAGCTCGACAGTCAGCTTTGTTTCAAGCTGTACGCCGCTTCTCGGGCGGTGATCCGTGCCTACAAGCCGATGCTCGATCAGTTGGGCCTGACCTACCCGCAATACCTGGCGATGCTGGTGCTGTGGGAATGGCAGGAGGCGGCGCCGGAGCAGCCGACGGTCAAGGCCTTGGGTGAGCGCCTGGCGCTGGATTCCGGGACCCTGACGCCGCTGCTCAAGCGGCTTGAGCAACTGCAGCTGGTGCAGCGTCAGCGTTCGGCGCGCGATGAGCGTGAGGTGCACTTGAGCCTGTCGCCCGCCGGCAAGGCCTTGCGCGATCAGGTCGGGCCGCTCAAGGCCCGGCTGTTGTGCGATAGTGGCGTCGATCTTGATCGCCTGAATGATCTGCGCGATGGCCTCGATCACCTGCTGGGGCAAATCAAAGCACTGTCGTAGTGGGTATCCATAAGTCGAGCAGGGCGGCCAGTTCTTCCCGGCGGAAGGGTTTGGCCAGATAGTCACTCATGCCCGCCGCACGGCAGCGTTCGCGTTCTTCGGACATGGCGTTGGCGGTCAGGGCGACGATGGGCAGCTGTGGCCAACGCCCGCTGCGACGGATCTGCCGGCTGGCTTCATAGCCGTCCATCACCGGCATGTTGCAGTCCATCAGCACCAGATCGAATTCGCTCTGCTCAAGCTGATCCAGCGCTTCGCCGCCGTGGGCCGCGATGCTCACCTCGCAACCGAGTTTTCCGAGCATTCCCTTGGCCACCAACTGATTGACCGGGTTGTCTTCCACCAACAGGATGCGTCCGCGTCGCTGGGGTGAGATGGCTTCGATCCGGGCACCGTTGATTGTGGTGAGTTCCGGCTGCAAGATCCGCCGCAATGCCTGATAAAGCGCGTTGCGCGCCAAAGGCCGCGCCTGCTGCTGCAAAGGCGCCAAGGCGCTGGCTTGCTCGCCGGGCAGAAAACTGCCGTAAGCGGTCACCAGCAGGATCGGCGCGGTGAAGGTTGGGCGCAGGCCAAACAGGCATTCGGGGCAGTCGGTGATCAGTACATCCGGCTCCAGGCCGATTAACCGGTCATCGATGGAGCGCTGCTGATAGTCGAGCCCCCAGCCGGGCAGCAGACTGCTCAACAGTTCCGCCAGACCGCTGCTGGCGGCGGTGATCGCGACGATGTTGCCCCGCAGGGCTGCCGGAGAAATGGCCCGGGTATGGCAGGGCAGGGGCAGATCGGCGCAGAACTGGCTGCCGAAGCCCGCTTCCGAACTGATCGTAAGACGCCCTTGCATGGCTTCGCAGAGGCTATAAGTCAGCGCCAGGCCCAACCCGGTCCCGCCGAATTGCCGGGTAATGCCGGCACCGGCCTGGGTGAACGGCTGGAAGATTTTGACCTGCGCATCCTGGGCGATGCCGATGCCAGTGTCGCAGACTTCGATCCGTACGCCGTCTTCGAACATAGAAAGACGCACATCGACCCGCCCGAAACGGGTGAATTTGAGGGCGTTGGACAACAAGTTGCTGACGATCTGCCGGACCCGGGTCGGATCACCGAGCACCAGTGCGGGGAATTGCGGGTCGATCAGGCATGCCAGCTCCACACTCGGCGCCGCGTTCTGGGACAGCAGGTTGGCGGTGTCTTCGATCAGCGAGCCAAGGTCGAATGGAATGTGTTCGAGTTCGAGCTGGCCGGCATCGAACTTCGACAGGTCGAGAATATCGTTGAGCAGCTCCACCAGTACTTTGCCCGAGTCATGGGCGATGGACAGCTGTTGCTGCTGCTCGGCATTGAGCGGACCGTCCAGCGAGAGCGCTATCATCCCCAGCAGACCGTTGAGGGGCGTGCGGATTTCATGGCTCATGTTGGCCAGGAACACCGAGCGCGCTTCGGCCATGTCCAGGGCAGTGCTGCGGGCGACTTCCAGTTCCTCGTTGGATTGGCTGAGGCGGGTATTGATCGCCTTCAGTTCCGCGGTGCGGGCCGAGACGATGTTTTCCAGTTGCGAGAGGTAGTCGGTCAGACGGTTTTCGGCGTTGCGCCGTTGCTGGATTTCGGTAGCGATATTTTCGAACTGCTGATTGGCGACCTTGACCAAGACCCCGATTTCATCGTTTTCATGCCCCGTCGGACACTCCAGCAACGTCGGTTCCGCGCTGCGCGGATCACGGCCACTGAGTTCGCGGATAACCCGCACCAGCGGTTTGGTCAGCATCACGTAAAACAGCGCCAGCAGAATGCCCGTGAGAATCAGGCTGCGCGCGAAGCCGTTGAGCAGGGTCACTTCGGCCCGGCGCAGGAAACGACTGCCGAAGGTGTAGGTATCGACTTCCAGGCGCAAGGTCCCGAGGGATTCGTCCGGCAAGTGGTCGAGATAAAGGCGGTCTTCGAACTGCCGGTTGGCGCCGAACAGGAAGTCGCTGATCATCCGGTCATTGTTTTCCAGACCCGGACGTTTGACGCTGGCCAGCACGGTACTGTTGTTGTCGGTCAATTGCGCGCCGATGATTGCCGGGGAGCGCAACAGACCCAGGGCCAGTTCCTGAGCGAGTTCGGCGTCGATGTTGTAGGCGATGCGGGATGCCGGATTATGGCTGATTTCCAGCAAGGACAGTATTTCGCGGTTGATGGAGGCGTCTTCGCTGGCATAATCGATGCCTATTTGCAGCAGGCTGAGCAGCGTGCCCAGAATGAAACCGGCCAGTACCGTAACCCTGGCTTGTTTGTACGACAGCCGCTGGCTGAACTTGATATCCATGGGATGTTGAACCACTTCCGTTTCCCTTCGCTGCTCAAGCATAGTCGATCATCAATGGATACCGATGTTCTCGCAAAACACCTGTAGGGGGTGTAGATGCTGTGTTTCGTCGTTGTACCGCCATCATTACCGTGAACGTGCCCGAGGAGAAGACGTGGATTCCCGATTGAATGCTTTTCTTGAACGCGCCGATGCCGTTCTGGCCCGTATCGAGCCGCTGCTTCCCGCGCCTCGGCAAGCCATCGACTGGACGCACTGCCTGGCCGCACGCTGGCAGCGCGAGGGGCGCAGCGGTTTTCTGTTGCCGCTGCAAGTCAGTCTGGACACGCGTTTGTCCGACTTGATCGGCGTTGACCGGCAACTGGAGCAACTGGGCCGCAACACCCAACAGTTCCTCGACGGCATGCCGGCCAACCACGCTTTGCTCTGGGGCTCGCGTGGCACCGGTAAATCGTCGCTGGTGCGCGCCTTGCTGTCGGAACACGCCAAGAGCGGCCTGCGGCTGATCGAGATCGAGCGAGATCACCTGGCGGACTTGCCGCGCGTGGTCGAGCAGATCGCAAAGTTGCCTCAGCGCTTTGTGCTGTTCTGCGATGACCTGTCGTTCGAGTCGGGCGAGGGCGATTACCGCGTGCTCAAGAGCGTGCTCGATGGTTCGCTCGAGCAGGCGCCAGACAACGTTCTGCTGTACGCCACCTCCAACCGTCGCCATCTGGTGCCGGAAAAGGAAAGCGATAACGAGAACTGGAAAAGGGTCGATGGCGAACTCCATCCCAGTGAGGCGGTGGAGGACAAGATCGCGCTGTCGGACCGTTTTGGCCTGTGGCTGTCGTTCTATCCGTTTACTCAGGAGCATTTCCTCAACGTCGTCGAACACTGGATCGGCCAATTGGCCGACAAGGCCGGCCTTGAGTGGCAGCGTGACGAAGAGCTGGACATCCTCGCAGTGCGCTGGGCCACGGGCCGGGGCAATCGCAACGGACGTTGCGCGTATCAATTTGCCCGCTATTGGGTCGGGCTGAAGCTGTTGGAGCACAAGGCATGATCGATTTACAAAAGAGCGGCCAGGGCCTGGAGGGCTACGGCATGCTATGGGCGCAGCTGGAATCATTGCTGGCAGACGAGCGTGATTTTATCGCCAACGCCGCACAATTTTCGGCGTTTCTGTTCAACCAGCTCGATGACCTGAACTGGGCCGGTTTCTACCTTAATCGCAACGAGGAACTGGTGCTTGGCCCGTTTCAGGGGCAGATCGCCTGTGTACGGATTCCATTCGGTCGCGGCGTGTGCGGGGCGGTGGCCGCCACCTTGCAGACCCAGCGGGTCGAAGATGTACATGCGTTCCCCGGGCACATCGCGTGCGACAGTGCCTCGAACAGCGAGTTGGTAGTGCCGCTGGTCAAGGACGGTCGACTGATCGGTGTGCTGGATCTCGACAGCCCGAAACTCGCACGTTTTACCGCTGACGATCAGGCCGGTATCGAACAACTGGCGGCGATTTTCCTGCGTCTGACCGATTGCTGATCAGGCCATCAAGCCGGCCTTGATCAGCAGGCTTGACGGGTCGACCGCATCAATCTGTCGTGGGTCGAGAAAACGGTTGGCGTACTGCAAGTAGACTTCGTCGTTGATGAACAGCGCGAACAACTCAGCGTCAATGTGGGCGTCACGGCACATGGTGGCCATGATGCCCAGCGCTTCACTCAAGGGCTTGGCTTTCTTGTAGGGGCGATCGGCGGCGGTCAGCGCTTCGAAAATATCGGCAATCGCCATCATCCGCGCCGGCAAGCTCATGTCTTCGCGCTTCAACCGTTTGGGATAACCGGTGCCGTCCATTTTTTCGTGGTGGCCGCCGGCAATCTCCGCGATGTTATTGAGGTGGCCGGGGAAGGGCAGGTGATTGAGCATCAGAATCGTCTGCACCATGTGATGATTGATGATGTAACGCTCCTCGCGGGTCAGGGTGCCTCGGGTGATGCTCAGGTTGTAGAGCTCGCCCCGGTTGTACTTATAGCGCGGCACGTCGAGCTTGAACCCCCAGGGATTGTCGTCCGGGATCAGTTCGCTGTCGGCACGTTCGAGCAAGTGTTCGGGTTTATCCGCCAGCAGCGGCTCGCTGACCGGCAGGGTCGGCGTCGGGGTCCGGGCCTGGCGACGGTTTTCTTCCCATGAAACGCCCAATCGATCATCCAGGGTTCGGGTCCAGGTGCGTTGGGCGATGGTGTTCAGGCGTTGCAGATCGGCCTCGGCCATGGCTTCGCTGCCGAGGTTGCAGCGGGCGATGAACGCGAAATCATCATCCAGTGCCGCCAGGTTCGCATTGCGCAATTGCGCCAGATGCTGCTCGTCACCCCCCAGGGCGATGGCCTGCCAATAGTTGATCCAGGCATCACGCTTGAGCACTTCGAAACGGGTGCGGATTTCGTGGATGCGGTCGTACAGGGTCTCAAGCTTGGTGGCTTTGTCGACCACGTATTCAGGCGTGGTGACCTTGCCGCAATCATGCAGCCAGGCAGCGATATGCAGGGTTTCCCACTCATCTTCGGTGGGCTGATAGCTGCTGAAGGCCGGGTCCTGGCTGGCCGCGGCAGCCTGCGCCAGCATCAGCGTCAATGCCGGCACCCGCTGGCAGTGCCCGCCGGTATAGGGACTCTTGGCATCGATCGCGCCAGCCAGCAGTTGAATAAAAGAGTCCAGCAGCTGTTTCTGTTTGGCTTGCAGGCGCTGACTTTCGATACTCACGGCGGCTGCGCCGGAAACCGCCTGGAGAAACGCGATGCGATCCGGACGAAGTTTTTCCAGGTCGTCTTGCGTGCCGCTGTCGGCCAGCAGCAGGACCAGCAGCCCGACGGTTTCGTTATGACGATTGTGCAGCCGGATACCGATCAGATGAACCCGTGGGCACTCCAGTGCGAGCAAAACCTTCTGCAAATCCCCCGCCTCTTCGAAACCCAGGCTGGTGACGACATTGTTGGCGCTCGACAATTTCTGCATCCATTGAGGGCTCTGCGGGTCCTGAGGCGTGTGTCCTTGAATGGCGAATGACGGCAATGCCTGTGAGCTGCCATTGATGACCAGCGCATGAGGCTCCACGCGATCGTCATCACTTTCCCGCAGGTAAAGCAGACCGGCCTGGGCCTGGCCGATTTTCACGGTTTCAAACAACACCCGTTGCAGCAGCGGGGCGAAACGGGTCTCGGCGCTCAGGCTGTCGGTGATCTGGAAAAAACTCGCCAGGGTATCTTTCATGCGCGCCATCGACACGCTCAGTTGATCGACTTCAAGCACCGGCGAGCGACGGGAGGCGGGAAAATTGAAATCGAAACTACGAATCGCATCGGCTTCCTGCACCAGGGCGTGCAAGGGTTTGACCAGGATTCTCGAGGTCAGCCAACCCATCGGCAGGCACAACAGCAGCGTCGCCAGGGTAATCAACGCGCCTTGCCAGCGCATGCGGTAGGCATCGACGAGCAATTCGTCCTCCGGCACCAGTAGCGCCAATTGCAGTCCCTGCGGGCCACCCTCCTGGATACTGCTGCGCGCCACGATCCATTGGCGGCCTGCGGCGTTCAGGCGTTTGACCTTGTGGGGGCTGGTGAGCAGCGCCGCGAGTGTGGGGCTCAGGTCAGCGGCTTTGATCAGCCGGGCCGTCTGGTCGTCGACGATCAGTTTGCTGCTGTCGGGGTAGGCGATGGCATTCCCCTCGGCATCGAACAGCACAATTTCGGTACTGGGGGTCACCAAATGTTCGGCCAGGGTTGCCGACAGTTCGGCCAGCGTGAGGTCGGCCCCCATCACTGCATGCTCGCCACTGCTCCGGGCCAGTGTGGTACCGACGTTGTGGGTGGAGAAAAAAAGGTAGGGCTCGGTGGTGATTTGATCGCGGTTGCCGCGGGCGCTGGAGAACCAGGCGCGGGCACGGGGATCGTAGGTTTCGTCGGGGTTGTCCTGACGGCTGATGAGGGCCAGGTTCTGATCGAAGAACAATGATTGGGAGCGGATCTGACCGCTGCCTGGGTGCTCGATGCTCCATACCTGATACGCCGCATTGCCTGGTGCCTTGACCTGTATTTTCAGGGCGCCGGTGCGCAAAGGACGAACCATGAAGAAGTCGCCATTGCCATAACCCAGGTACAGCGAGGCCAGATCGGGGTTGTCCTTGAGTGATTGGCTGAAGGGCTTGAGCAACGCCAGGCGCTGTTCAAGGTCGGGCGCCTGGTTCGCCGGATTGTCCGCCAGCAGGCTCAGCAGATGACGAATCGGCTGATAGGTGCGATGCAGGTCCAGGCGGACATCCTGCTCGATACGGTTGAAGAGTTTTTCGCTGCTGGAAAGAATGATCTGGGTGGTTTGCCGATAGTTGAAAATGCCCAGTACCACGCCGGTCAGTAACAACAGGAAGGTGAACATCACGCTGATATGGATATGCAGAGGAAACCGGCGTTGATCCGGGCGCAGTGGGCTGGGCATTGCAGCTTTCTCCATGATGATTAACACACTGCTCAGCCCCCAAGCATAGTTAATGCTCCTTCATTGTGCTTTTGTCATGGCGTGCCATCTGTTGTTGCAATGATTGCTCCAGTTCGAGCATGGCGCGCTCCATGGACTTGCTGCAATCGGCCACTTCATCGGGGTGGAATCTGTTTGTGCAGGCCTGTTCGAGCGCCTCGCAGCTGTCGATCAGTCGGGAGGCCTGGACGATTCGGGCCGCGCCCTTGATTTTGTGGGCAATGTCGAGGAGTGACTGCCGGTCCTTTGACTCGGCTAACGCCAGCAACGCTTTGCGGTCCAGGCGGTTGCTGTTCAGCAGTTCGGTCAACAATCGCTGGTTGAGTGTCGGGTTGCCACCGGTCAACAGGTGCAGCCCCTCCAGACTGAAGGCCGGCTCGCGGACCATCGGCGTGATGCCTTCGACCCATTGGCTCAAGGCCGTCAGGCTGAGGGGTTTGAACAGGCAATCGTCCATCCCGGCCAGTTTGCAACGTTGTCTTTCCTCCGGCTGCGCGTTGGCGGTGAAACCCAAAACGGTACAGGGAAGGCGTTGCAGGTGCTGTTCATGTTGGCGAATGGCACGGACTAGTTCATATCCATTCATGATCGGCATGTTGCAATCGGCAATCACCAGATCGAAAGGCTGATTCTTCCATGCCTCGAACCCCGCCTCGCCATCCGCCGCGACGTTGAACCGATGCCCGAGAAACTCCAGTTGCTGGCACATCAGCAAGCGATTGGCCGGATGATCATCGACCACCAGCACGTTCAAGGGCGCAGTGCTCGGGTGGATTGGCGGCTCGGCAGGTTCCGGCATCCGTTCCGTCGGCAGGGTGGCCAGGTTCAGCGAAACCCGGACCTGCGTACCGACTCCCGGCTGACTGTTCAATTGCAGGCTGCCGCTCATCATTTCGCACAGATTGCGGCTGATCACCAGGCCCAGGCCCGCACCGCCTCTGGCTGACTGGCCGGAGTTATCGGCCTGGACGAAAGGTTCGAACAACCGCTGTTGATCCTCCTCGCGGATCCCTGCGCCACTGTCTTCAACCAGTAACTGCAACTGGACCCGGTCGGGCTCGTCGGTCGGCTGCAACTCGACGTTGATCCGGACTTGCCCCTGTTGCGTAAACTTGATGGCATTGCTGATCAGATTGGACAGCACCTGCTTGAAACGCATCGGGTCCAGCAGGACATCGGTCGCCGATTTGGCAGGGCTGAATTCCAGTTGCAGTCCGAGATTTTTCTGCCGGGCCAACCCGTCGAAGATCCGCACCACCGAGGCTACGGTTTCAGCCAGATTGACGCGCTCCGGGCTCAGGCTCAGACGCCCGGATTCGATGCGCGCAATGTCAAGAATGTCCCCGATCAGTTCCAGCAGGTCTTTCGCCGAGTGGTATGCGACGTCGATGGCGGGTCGGTCCGGATGACTGTGATCGATACGTTTGAGCGTCAGTTCGAGCATGCCGATGATTGCATTCATGGGCGTGCGGATTTCATGGCTCATGGTCGCCAGAAAGGTGCTTTTAGCTCGGTTGGCAGCATCGGCTTGCTCTTTCGCGGCCCGCAGGTCATCGAACAGTTGCCGCCGTTCGCTGATGTCGATCCAGCCGCCAATGATGCCTTGCACGTCACCGCTTGAGTCGCGATAGGGAAGAATCCAGTGATAGATCGTCAGCGTGCGGCCATCGATGTGCAACGGACGGTCGAGAATCAGCGGCGTCCCTTCGGCCATGACGCGTTGGTAGTCCGCCTGATATTCCCGTGCTTCGAAGGCGTTGCCGAGGCTGCCCTGTATGACGCCTTTACCGATGATGTCTTCGCGTTTCGCGCAGAAGGTTTCCAGGTAACTGTCGTTGCAGCTTTGCAGCAATCCCTGGCGATCACGCACATAGATGGGATGAGGCGTGCCATTGACCAGCGATCGCATGAATTCCAGTTGATCGTTCAAGGCGCGCTCGGCCGCTTGCCGCTGTTTTATCTGGCGCCTCATATAGGCGTTCCAGGCAATGGATATCAGCAGCAACACGCCAGCGCCTATAACGATCTGATAGAACACGCGGTGATAGTTGCGCCAGGTACTTTGCGAAGCCGCAGAATAGCCACGCCAGCGGTTGTTGATGATGCCCAGCTCTTCCGGTGCGATGCTCAGCAGTGCCTTGTCGAGGATGGCGTTCAGTTCTTTGGCGTCGCGCCCGGTTGCCAGGGAAAACGCTGCCTGTCGGGTGCCAATGGTGGTGCTGATCTGAAGTGTCTGTTCGAAGATCCGCGATGAGATGAAGTAGTTGGCGATCACCAGTGAGTTAACCGCACCTTCTGCCTGGCCCTCGGCAAGTAACTCCACGGCACTGAACGTGTCCGGGGTTTCAACCAGATTGATCCGCGGAAACTCGCTGCGCAGGTAATCCACCAGTGGATGGCCTTGGGCGATGGCCAGGCGTTTGCCCTGCAATTGCGTGAGGTTTGTCGGGCTGTCGGCTGCTTTGCGCGTCAGCAGCACAAAGGAGTTTTCCAGATAGGGGCGGCTGAAGTTCAACGTCGTTTCACGTTGGACGCTGGGGAGCAGGGCAGCGATCAGGTCGGCCTGATGGTTAGCGATCTGCTCGATCATCTCGTCATCGCTTCGGCTGCGCCGGATTTCGAAACGCAAACCGGTGCGCAATCTGATCAGCTCGAGCAGATCAGCCGTGACACCTCGAAAGTTGCCGTCGCTGTCGAAAAACGTCAGCGGCGCAAACGCTTCATTGACCACGACGCGCACGACCGGATGTTGTGCCAGCCAGCGCTCTTCGCGGTGGCTGAGTTGCAGTTTGTGATCGGTGAGAAGAATGTCGCTGCCGGCACTCCAGCGTTTGGCGATGTTTTCCCGTTCGCTGGTGGGGATGGTCTTGAGTACCGCGTTGATGATCGCGAGCAGATTCGGGTTGTCCTTCTGCACGGCAAAGCTGAAGCCATGGGCTTCGTGTTTACCGAAGTTGGCCATGCGGATGTTGTTCAGATACCCCTTGTTGATCATGTAGTGGGTTGAAATGGTATCGCCGAGAAAAACGTCGGCCTGGTCGAAGGCAACCGCATTGATTGCATTCTGATAGGACGGATAGGAGGTGATGATTGCCTTCGGATACAGCGCCCTGACCTCGTCCAGGGGCAGATAGTGATACACCATGCTGAGCCGCATGCCGGCAAGTCCATCGGTCAGCGATCTGGTTTCTCCTTCTCGTGTCACCAGTACGGGTTGATCCACCGCATAAGGCGTGGACAGGGCAATGTCGGCATTGTTGGCCTCGAACCCATTGGCGGTGCCGAGCATGTCGACCTGGCCTTTTTCCAGCGCTTCGATCGCGGCCCCCCGGGAGGCGAAGCGCTGAACCTTGACCGGTAATCCTATCGCTTTGCCGAGGATGCCTGCGTAATCGGCGGTGAAACCTTCATAGTCATGGCCGCTGAGGGTCAGGTCGAAAGGCGGATAATCCGGGGCCGATGTCCCCAGGACCAATTCACGTTTGTCTTTGACCCATTGTCGTTGTGAGGTATCCAGTTGGACTTCCATGTGCCCGGCCGTCGAGCGACTGAGCAGGGTGTAGTGCTCGCTGGCTGTCTGAGCCGCGAGTACTGAGGTGCTCAGGCATAAACCCGCAGCCATGAGTATTAGACAATCCTTGAAACGACTGGGCATCCCGTCTCTCACACTAACGCGTTACGTTTTGCCATATCGATGAGTTCAACCAGGGATTTGGCCTTGAGTTTTTGCATGAGTCGTTTTTTATAAGTACTTACCGTCTTGTTGCTGAGAAACATGCCCTTGGCAATTTCTTTGTTGGTACGACCTTGGGCGAAAAGTTGTAATACCATCAGCTCTCGATCGTTAACGGATTTAAATAACTCCAGGTCGGCCCAGCGCTCGTCGTCACGACGAACAGGGTTCAAGGCTTGACTGGGGAAGTAGTTGTAACCTGATAAGACCGCTTTGATCGCACTCATCAGTTCACTGAGGTCTTCCTGTTTGCATACATAGCCCGATGCGCCGGACTGCATGCAGCGAATACCGAAAAGTGTCGGACACTGTGCAGTTAATACCAGTGTTTTGAGGGGTGTGCTCATGGCGTTGAAACGGGAAAGAACTTCCAGCCCATCCAGTTTGGGAATGCTGATGTCGAGGATGATCAGGTCAGGCATGCATTCGCGAACCATCTGCATTGCATCGACCCCATTGTCAGTTTCGCCGACGACTTTGTAACCTTCATGTTCCAGCAGCATTCGAACGGCGAGGCGGATGACAGGGTGATCGTCGACAATAAAAACGGAGTTCATAATCAAATCCCATACGTGCACAAATAAAGCGCGCACCTTAGCTCAGATAGTTGAGGGGCCGCATGAACTGAGGGGGCTGTAGCGGCAATATAGGAAAAGTCCTACAGCTGAAGAAGAATGGGACTACGTATCAACTAGGTTTTGCATGAGGAAAGGCAAAGGTTTGGTAGGGTTGGTCAAGCGGTTGAAAGCATTGAGTTAGAGGTTTGAATCTATATGTTGGTCATTGTTTTAGTGTGTTTGGGTTTTCGTGTTTTTATACTGAGGCCAAGGTCAATAAGTTTCTAAAGTCTGATTGTTTCAATGGCTTGATCAAGTAACCGAGCAAGGGCAGTCCATGTTCGTAAGCCATTACTTTAAGTTTTTCCAGTTCGACGGATGTCAGGCTACTCAAAAGTATCGCCTGTCTGATCATTCCCCGGTGACTGGCGTATTCGATCAAATCAAGGCCTGGAAGGTCGGGCAGGCATTGGTCGCACAGAAGAATATCGAATGGTTGCTCAGCCTTGAGCATGTGTTGCAAGGCGCCTTCGGCACTGTCAGTGGCGGTCAGTTGGGTGAAGCCATAACTCTCGAGCAAGTATTGAGTCGCCCGTAGCTGAAAGGGATGATCTTCCACCAGCAAGATGCGCCAGTCATGTTCGAACGTAGGAGTTTTCATGCGTCATCTGTCGAGCAGGGGGAGTGTGATTATTTCGCGAGACGGCCGAACAATCGATCAGTCCGCTCTGCACAAGGTGTAGGGCGATTCTGTCGACGTTGAAATACAGATGAATGTCGAGGAATTCGATCAGCCGTTCAGAGTTCTCTGATACGGCTGATCGATACATTTTTTATCGGTGGCTTGAACGACCGGTCATTTCCAGCGCCATTTCACCGGCATAGCTGTCGGTCATGCCTGCGATGAAATCAATCATGCGTAAGAAGGAGGTGTGTAAAGGGCCATTAGGATCGGGTGCATTGTTGCCTAACAGGTCGAGTATGCGGCGGTGCTTGAAGGATGGCGTGCGACCGTTGTGTTGCTCCAGTGCTGCTCCGCAAAAGGCGTTGAGCAGTATTTCCAGGGTGGTGTAGGCGCCGATTTCGTGGAGTGTCTTACGCTTGTCCTGGAAGATTTTTTTGCGCGCCATGTCTTTGGCATTCAAGACGCAGCGTTTGGCGGGGCCGTGCATGTGTTCCACCAGGTCGCCAGACAGCGTGCCGGCCAGCAGCGCGTCTTGTTGCTCGACGAACGCTCGGGCTGCTGCGTTGGTCAGGTGTTCGATGGCTTTGCCCCGCAGGATCGCCAGTTTGCGCCGACGCGAATCCTGCGGACCGAGCTGGCGATAGGTTTCCGGGAGGTCGTCGCCCACCAGGTCCAGCAGCAGGGACTCGACTTCGGCGTACTCCAACAACTCCATCTCCAGGCCATCTTCCAGATCGATCAGCGCGTAGCAAATGTCGTCGGCGGCCTCCATCAGGTACACCAGTGGATGGCGCGCCCAGCGCTGTTCGTCCAGCTGGGGCAGGCCGAGTTTATGGGCGATCTGTTCCAGCAGCGGCAGTTCGCTCTGATAGCAACCGAACTTGTGCTTCTTGTAGCCCAGAGAGTCGGCGTGTCGAGCAGTCCACGGGTATTTCAGGTAGGTGCCCAGCGTGGCGTAGGTCAGCCGTGTTCCCCCTTCGAACTGGTGGTATTCAAGCTGGGTAAGCACCCGGAAACCTTGGGCATTGCCTTCGAAATTGAGGAAGTCATTGCGTTCGGCTTCGCTCATCGCATCCAGCCAGCCACGGCCTGCGGCCTGCTGGAACCAGTGGCGGATCGCGTCTTCACCGGAATGACCGAAGGGCGGATTACCGATGTCATGGGCCAGGCAAGCCGATTGCACCACCATCCCCAGGTCGCTCGGTTCGCACCAGTCGGGCAGGGCGCTGCGGATGGTTTCACCAACGCGCATGCCCAGCGAACGGCCGACGCAGCTGACTTCCAGCGAGTGGGTCAGGCGCGTGTGGATGTGATCGTTGCTGGAGACCGGATGGACCTGGGTCTTGCGCCCGAGACGGCGAAACGCGCCCGAAAAAATGATGCGGTCGTGGTCTTTATGGAAAGGGCTGCGGCCGAGTTCTTCCGGGCTGTGCACAGGCTTTCCGAGGCGTTCGCGGGTAAGCAGGGTTTGCCAATCCAAGGCTGGTTTCTCCGTCAGGTGACTGATCCCCTAGCTTCCCGGTTCGCGCCGGTCCCTGCAAGGAGAACTACAGCCCTGCGGCATCGATATCGATGAGCAGCAACCGTTCGCCGTTATCGAAGAATTGCCCGGCGGTGAGGCAGTACTGGTTGCTGGTGGCATCGCGGTAGGTGTTGGAAAGCGTCAGCCGGCGCTCATCCCAACCCTCGGCCAGCAAGTGATAAAAGTAGGGGCGCCATGACCAGTTATGGCCCAGGTAGCGGTTATCGGCTTCCCAGCCGTTGTTGCGCCATTCCAGGTTGGGGGTCAGCTGCGTGCCGTGGCGGTCGCATTGATAAAAGCGCAACAACCAGGGAAACGCTTCCAGTTGCGGCAAGGTGCTGAGGGGCGCGCTGGCTTGAGCCCAGGCTTGCAGGATGGTCATCAGTTCGCTGAGTTGCTGGCGCATGATCATCAGGCGAGCGCGCTCAGCCAGTTTTTGCTGAACATAGCGCTGACGCAGTTGCGCGAAGCGCTCGACAAAGGCATCTGTGGCGAAGAAATCAGCTTGCGCACGGGCGAACAGAAAGCCCTGTACGTAGCGTGAACCACACTCCAGGGCAAAATTCAGTTGAGCTTCGGTTTCCACGCCCTCGGCGATAATCCAGCACCCGGTTTTCTCTGCCATTTGCGCCAGTGCCTTCACCACGTCGCTGCTGGGGCCACCCAACGCGGCGGCCTGGAACAATCGCATGTCGAGCTTGAGAATGTCCGGTTGCAGGGCCAGCACGCGATCGAGCTGAGAGTAACCGGCACCGAAATCATCGATGGCGATCCGCGCCCCGGCTTGTCGGTAGCGGGCCACGACTTCGGCCAGACGCTGGCTGTCGCCACCCAGTTCGGTGATTTCGAAGACGATTCGTTGCGCGTCGACGCCATGCCTGCTCAGCTGCTTGAGGCTTGGCAATGCCTGGTCCCGGCGCAAGCGACTGATCCAGAGCGGCGATATGTTCAGGCTGAGAAACCAGTCCGGAGGCGCTTCATGCAGACGGCTCAGGGCATCATCGCGAATCTGGCGATCGAGACGACGCAGGGCGATGGCGGGTGTTCGCGGATCGGCGAACAGCGGTCCTACCGAGGTCAGTTGACCGTCGGCCTGACGCAGTCGACCCAGCGCTTCGACGCCAGCGATGCGGCCCGTGGCGGTATCGATAAACGGCTGAAAGCAGGCGAGCGGTTGCCCGTCGATCACGAGGCCTCCTTAGTGAGGTTTTGTTCTGGGTAAACCTGGACGCCAGACAGGCACGCAGGATTAACCTCTCGATAAAGAGGTTAATCCTGGTGGTGTTGCAAGAATGCAGCCAAACAAGACTGATTAGTGTTTGCGCGAGTTCTGCATGATCAGCTTGATCAGTGGCCCCAGCGTGACGCCCAGGCGAGCCAGCCGAGTCAGGCTGCCGATACCGCCACCCTTGGCACCTTTGCCGGTCAGAAAGCCCAACCCGATCACGGCCGCGATGCCCCAGAGCGGGGCGTGTTTGATGCCGAGACCGTCTTGCAGGTTTTGCGTCATACCACGCATCCGTTGCAGGGGGTGCAACAGGTGTTGGGATTCGTGGCGAATTTCCTGGCGATGCATTTCCATGCGCAGGCGGATCAGCGCCTTGCGCATTTCCGTGCGTGAGCTGTTGCGGGGAAGTTCAGACATGCTCATGGCAACAGACGCTCCCGATCATTGGCCAACTCTTCCAGGGTGCCATGGAAGGGCGAGGATTCATCGAAAATCGCTGCTCTCAAGCGCATCGCACAGAACAACGCGGCGAGGGTATAGAACACACAGAGCCCGATGATTGCTGCCAGGCGATAAGTGTCCCAAAACAGGATCAACACCAGCGTCGACAACCCCACCAGCAGCAACAAGGCAAAGACCAGCGTCAGGCCTGCAAACAGCAACAGGCTTACGGTGCGTGCTTTTTGTTCCTGCAATTCAATGCCGAACAGTTCGACATGACTGTGCAGCAGTCCAAGAAACGCGGCACCGAGGCGCCGCGGTGATGAGCCGGTGCCCGTCGCGGACGGGCCGGATTCGCCGATCGCCATATCAGCGCCGAGTGGCTAGCAGGCCAATCAGGAAACCCACGCCAGCCGCGATTCCGACCGATTGCCATGGGTTGGCCTGGACGTAATCTTCCGTGGCGGTGACAGCAGCTTTGCCGCGCTCGCGCACAGAGTCTTCGGTCAATCTCAGGGTTTCGCGCGCGCGCAGCAGACTGTCATGGATCTGCTGGCGCAACTCATCGGCTTGATCGCCAGCCAGGGATTTGGTGTGTTCCAGCAACCTTTCAGTGTCGGTAACCAGCGTCTGAAAATCTTCCATCAGAACTTCTTGAGCAGTCTTTGCTGTGGTGCGTGCCATTGGTGATCTCCGTAAGTGGCTTCTGAAGCGTTCGAGTATGAGCCTTGCGTGAAGGTTCAGTACAAATGACTGGTACAACTTTTGCTGTGTCGTGGTGCGTCAGCCTGCGCCATTGCGCTGTTGCTGGGCATGATTTCAGGAAAACCTTAACTCAAATAATCAAAACTCGCGTAAAGGCTCCGTTCTTGTGCGCCAAAGCGGTTCATCCGGATCAACGCTTCAGTCTGGACAAGCTGCAACTTGGTGCGCGAGCCATCTGCGCGAACTGCTTTGGTGCTTTTTTCAGCCTTCAGGTCTGCCAATCCATGGAAAATCTGCAAAGTGCTGTGGACAGTCTGGTCCATAGCTCCAACACGTTGTTCATCCTTATCGGTGCGGTCATGGTCTTGGCCATGCACGCCGGTTTTGCCTTTCTCGAGGTGGGTACGGTTCGACAAAAGAACCAGGTCAACGCCTTGTCGAAGATCCTCAGCGACTTCGCCATTTCGACCCTGGCCTACTTCTTTATAGGCTATTGGATTTCTTACGGGGTCACTTTCATGCAACCGGCGGCGGTGATTACTGCCGATCATGGCTATGGGCTGGTGAAATTTTTCTTTCTGCTGACCTTTGCTGCAGCAATACCGGCAATCATTTCCGGAGGCATCGCCGAGCGCGCCCGGTTCGTCCCGCAGTTGTGTGCGACGGCGCTGATCGTGGCGTTCATCTATCCCTTTTTCGAAGGCATGATCTGGAACGGCAACTTTGGCCTGCAAGCGTGGTTGCTGGAGCGTTTTGGCGCCAGCTTCCATGACTTCGCAGGCTCCGTGGTGGTTCACGCCATGGGCGGCTGGCTGGCACTCGCGGCGGTGTTGTTGCTCGGCCCAAGGCAAGGTCGTTATCGCGATGGGCGACTCGTGGCATTCGCACCGTCGAGCATTCCCTTTCTGGCGTTGGGTTCGTGGATTTTGATCGTCGGCTGGTTCGGCTTCAACGTGATGAGCGCCCAGACTCTGCAAGGGGTCAGCGGGCTGGTGGCGGTGAACTCGCTGATGGCCATGGTCGGCGGCACCGTGGCGGCGTTGATCGTCGGGCGCAATGACCCGGGCTTCCTGCATAACGGCCCATTGGCCGGGTTGGTGGCGATCTGCGCAGGCTCGGATCTGATGCACCCGGTGGGCGCGTTGGTGACCGGTGCCATCGCCGGGGCACTGTTTGTCTGGTGCTTTACCGCAGCTCAAGGCAAATGGCATATCGATGATGTGCTGGGCGTCTGGCCTTTGCATGGGCTGTGTGGTGTCTGGGGCGGGATCGCTTGCGGCATCTTTGGTCAAACCGCCTTGGGTGGTTTGGGGGGCGTGAGCCTGGTCAGCCAGTTGATCGGCACTTCTCTGGGGGTGATTGTTGCGCTGGTCGGCGGTTTTGCGGTGTATGGCGCGATCAATGCGTTGTTTGGTCTGCGCCTGAGCCAGGAAGAGGAGTATTACGGCGCGGACTTGTCGGTGCACAAGATCGGTGCCGTGAGTCAGGATTGAATCACCGTTCCTCATCGTCAGCGCCAGGGTAAAAACCGTGCAGCAGGCGATAGCGGTCACGCCGTACCTGGTCGACCCGGTCTCGCACCTGCTTGCCGGGTATGCCCAGCATGATCAGCGCGTGGGAGGCGAGCATCAGGCTCGACTCCAGCAACTCGGGTACGACTTCGCTGGCGCCGGCCGCCTTCAACTCGGCCAACTGACTGTCGTCCCGTGTGCGCACCAGGATCGACACACTCGGGTTGAACCGGCGTGCCTCCTTGAGTATCAACAGTGCGATGTCCGTCTTGTCCACGGCGACCACCAGCAGTCTGGCGCGTTCCAGCCCTATCGCGACCAACAGCTCGCCGCGACGTGAGTCGCCGTAATGAACACAGCTTTCATTGACGGCTGCTTCCTGAACCCGCACCGGGTCGGTATCCAGCGCAATGTAAGGTTGATCTATATTACGCAGGACGCGCCCGATGGACTGACCTACGCGACCGTAGCCACAGATCACTACGTGATTGTGCAAGCCTGCGTTGAGCGCGCTGATTTCTTCGAGTTCGGCTTCTTCGTTGGGCTTGTGGTGCAGGCGTGTGGCGATGTGGGGAGCGGCGCGCAGCAGTAAAGGCGTCACCAGCATCGAGCAGAACGTGGCGGCCAGCAGCAGGCCACCGAAGTCGGCGGGCATCAGTTTGTTCTGCTGCATCTGCGTCATCAGGGCAAAGCAGAATTCGCCCCCTTGAGCCAATGCCAGGCCGCTGCGCCAGGCGGTTTCGACATCGCTGCCGCGCCATTTGACCAGCAGCGCGACCACGGTGCCTTTGATTAACAGCAATCCCAGCGTCAGGCCAAGAATCAGCAGGCCGTGGCTGGCAAACAACCGCAAGTCGATCAGCATACCGATACTGACGAAGAACACCCCGAGCAGAATGTCGCGGAACGGACGGATGTCCGCCTCGATCTGATGTCGGTAGTGGCTTTCGCCCAGCAGCATGCCGGCGAGAAAGGCACCCAGGGCAGGGGAGAGGCCGAGCAGGTGAGTCAGCCAGGCCGTCAGCAAAACGATTACCAGCGCCAACAGCACGAACAGCTCCGCGGACCGGGACGCGGCGACTTCATGGAACAGCCTTGGCAGAAACCAGCGACTGACCAGCAGCAGACCGACGAACAGCACTATGGTCTTGCCCAGCGTCAATGGCAGCGCCCAATACCAGGCCTGGTCGCTGCTGCCGGCGAACACCGGCACCAGAGTCAGTAGCAACACCGCGACCACGTCCTGGAACAACAGCACGGCGATGGCATTCTGGCCGTGACGGCTGAAGAGCTCACCGAGACTGCTCAACTCTTTGCTGACAATGGCGGTGGACGACAGCGCCAAACCGGTACCGAGTAACAGTGCAGGTATGGTCGGCATGCCGAACAGCATCAGCACCCCCCCCAGCACAATCCCGGAACCCAGCACTTGCAGGCTGCCCAGGCCAAATACCACCTGGCGCAGTGCGAGCATTTTCGACAGGGAAAATTCAAGCCCGAGAGAAAACAGCAAGAACACCACGCCCAACTCGGCAAGGTCGGGCAATTCCTCGCTTTCATTCACCCAGTTGAACGCGGTCGGCCCGATCATCAGCCCTACGCACAGATAGCCCAGCACCGGTGGCAAGCGCAGGCGCTGGAACAGTGCAATCACCACCAGAGAGGAGGTGAAGATGATCAACAGATTGGCGAACACAAAAAACTCCGGTGAGGGTTCTGACTACTCAAGCGTAGAGGCAAAAAAGACGCGAGCATCGCGCAAGTGGCAGTTGAGGCGAATGATGTGCGTCAGGAGTTTGCCGAAATCTCTTGAAATCAGCCATTGCTCAGACATGTGGGGCATCGGCTCGACTGCTTTTGATAGCGGGCCTAGAATGAGCGCTTACTTCGATGGATCTTGTCGTCATGCTTCCTGAATGTCAGCTGTTCGGCACCCTTGGTTGCCATCTCTGTGAAGTCGCCGAAGCCATGCTAATGGAATTTGTCGAGCGTGGTTTATTGGTGGAACTGGTGGATATCGCTGAGGACGAAACGTGGTTCGAAGCTTACAGTCTGCGTATTCCAGTGTTGCGACGGGTCGATACCGGCGCTGAGCTGGGTTGGCCGTTCAGTGCCGATGAAGTGGTGGCGTTCCTGCGGTAGAGGGGCGGCGACGGTGTTCCCGTGTGTCGAACTTTATGATTGATACCTTGGCTTAACCGATGTTATTCGGATACTGTATGCGCATACAGTTATTCCGATTGCCTGCCATGCTTTTCCCTGTTTCGGGTTTGGCAGTCGATCCCGGACGTCAGAGGGATGAACCTTGGTCAATGTCGAGCAATTGAAGAACAGCGTGAACCGGATGTCGGCGGACGTGGTGCGCGAGGCCGTCCTCGAATTGCGTTTGGATGGCTTGGTCACGGAGGGGAAAACGCCCTTCAACAAATTGCATTTCAATACCTGTTTCGCCGAAATCGAAGCCTTGTTCCAGCGTGCGGGCTATCACCGACAGCTGGATGTCGTGGGCTATCAGGGTTTGTTGTATGCGCTTTATGATCCCGGTCGCTGGGAAGCGGTCGATGTGCTGCGCTGGCTCAAGGAATTCACCGAAGCGGCTGCTCGCGCACATTCGATACCGGCCTGAGGATTCTCTTCTAGGTTCGTTCCGGCCACTGTTGGATAATGCCGCCCTGCATTGAGGGTTAGAGCTTTTCGTATGTCCATTTCATCTTTTTCTGCTGCACATAACCAGGCCAGCACGCTCTACCTGCCGCCGGGGCCGTGGCAGACCGTCCTCGATTGCCTGTGCGAACACTTCAGCGCCATCGGTCGTGAACAATGGCTGGACAGAATTGCTCGCGGTCGTGTCCTCGATGGGCAAGGTCTGCCGATCGCCCTGGACCTGCCTTACAAAGAAGGTCTGCGGATTCATTATTTCCGTGAGGTGCCGGACGAAAAGCCGATCCCGGTGGTGGAGTCGATCCTCTATGCCGACGAGCATCTGGTGGTAGCAGACAAACCACACTTTTTGCCCGTGACTCCGGCGGGCGAATACGTGGAGCAGACATTGCTGCGGCGGCTGATCCGTCGCCTGGATAACCCGCATCTGGTGCCGTTGCATCGCATTGACCGGCATACGGCGGGGCTGGTGCTGTTTTCAGCCAACTCTCAGAGTCGGTCGGCGTATCAGTCATTGTTTCCTACACGCCAGATCGAAAAGCGCTATGAAGCAATCGCCCGGGCATTGCCGGAGCATTCCTTCCCGCTGGTCCATAAAAGTCGACTTATCGATGGCGAGCCGTTTTTTCGCATGCAGGAAGGTCCGGGCGTCAGCAATACCGAGACGGCTGTCGAGGTCAGGGAAAAAAACGGTGAACTCTGGCGTTATGCGCTGTACCCGGTGACGGGCAAGAAACATCAGTTGCGAGTTCACATGACAGCCCTGGGGGCCAGCATCTGCAATGATCCGTTCTATCCGCAGGTCCTCAAGGACGTAGAAGATGACTATGCCAATCCCTTGAAGCTGTTGGCCCAGGGGCTGCGATTTGTCGATCCGGTCACGGGACAGGAAAGAGAATTCGAAAGCACGATCACCTTGCAGTGGTGATCACAGGGCTAACGACTCTGCTTTTCTTCACCCACGAAAAAGCCCGCTTTTAAAGCGGGCTTTTCTGTATCTGGTTGTCGCCGTAAAGATTACAGATCTTTAACGGTACGGACCTGATCTTTGTTGACGCGGGTTTGCTTGCCATCCAGTTGTTCGAATTCGTAAAAGCCCGATTCTTCATCGTACTTAGGCGCGTCGACGGCCTGGATTTCTCGACCGTCATTCAAGGTGATCACTGTAGGCGATGCGCAACCGGCGAGGGTCGCAAGGCCCAGTGCGAGCATGAAAGTGGCGAGGGTCCGTTGAGTCATGAGTGTGTCTCCGAATGGGAATTCTTTTGGTTGCTGAGCTTGAGACGTATACAACGCGCGCAAGTTCCTTCGCGTGTCAGTCTGACACAGTGTGGTGTGTGCTTAACAGTTCCGGCGTATTGAGATTGGCTAGGCGGGGGTCGTTATCCGGGCATTGCAGGGCTGTGGCGCCCAGCTTGCGCATAAGGCGACCCGGGCTGCGCTCGCCTTCGTTCCAGGCAGTCTCGAACGCCGCTGAAAGGGCGACGGGAATCATGCACAGCAAGGGTTCCCAGTGTTCGCCATGGCGCAGCATCAGCGGTTTGTCCGGATGCTGCCCGGCGGTTTCACGCATGCTCTGGAGCAGCGCGGCATCGATGCGTGGCACATCGCAAGGCAGCACGAGTAAGCAAGTGTGACGGGCGGCCTTCAGGCCTGCGCGAATACCCGCCAACGGCCCCGGAAAGTCGCCTTCGTCGTCATGGACCAACTGATCCGCATAAGGCGCATATTTTTCCAGGTTTCTGTTGCAGGAGATGATCAGGTCATCACTCAGCGGGCGCGTCTTACGGTGCAGATGCGCGATCAGTGGCTCGCCGTGCCAATCCAGCAATCCCTTGTCCTGACCGCCCATGCGTTGGCCGCGACCGCCAGCCAGGAGCAGAATGGAGCAAGGCGCCAGAGGTGTATTCGAGGTCATCGCTCTTCTCCATGGGGGCGGCGAAAAAATGAGGCGCTGTGATATAACACCGGGCTGTTTCTCCTACAACTGGACGAGCCTATGAAAGCCAAGGCTGATGTACCTTTCGCACCGCTCAACATCGCGGTGCTGACTGTCAGCGATACCCGTACCCTGGAAACCGATACCTCAGGCCAGGTCTTCGTCGACCGTTTGAGCGCTGCCGGTCATAACCTGGCGGCCCGTGTACTGCTTAAAGATGACCTCTACAAAATTCGCGCGCAAGTCGCCAACTGGATTGCCGATGAGGTTGTGCAAGTGGTGCTGATCACCGGCGGTACCGGGTTCACCGGTCGCGACAGCACGCCCGAAGCCGTGAGTTGCCTGCTGGATAAACAGGTTGATGGTTTTGGTGAGTTATTCCGGCAGATATCGGTAGCGGATATCGGCACCTCGACGGTTCAGTCCCGGGCCTTGGCCGGTCTGGCCAATGGCACGCTGGTATGCTGCTTGCCGGGCTCGACCAATGCGGTGCGCACCGGTTGGGACGGCATTCTTGCCGAGCAACTGGATTCGCGTCACCGTCCGTGCAATTTCGTGGCCCACCTGAAACAGGCGGCACCCTGTGAATCGCGCGGGTAAGCCAGGCAAAACTGGCAGTCTGATGGCTGTCGAGGTGGCACTGGCGCGTTTACTGGAAATGGCCGACGCCTCGAAGATTCATGAGCACGAACGTTTGCCGTTGTCGCAGGTTCAGGGGCGAGTACTGGCCACTGACCTGGTCTCGACACTTGATTTGCCGCCTTGGCCCAACAGTGCCATGGACGGTTATGCCTTGCACCTGGCCGACTGGGCGGGAGAGCCGTTGGTGGTCAGCCAGAAGATTTTTGCAGGCCAGCCCCCGGAGCCCTTGAAGCCGCGTACCTGTGCGCGAATCTTCACCGGCGCGCCTGTGCCTGCAGGTGCCGACTGTGTCGAGATGCAGGAGAACGCCGAGGTTCAGGCGGATGAGCGGGTACGTTTCACCGAGATCATGACCCCAGGAAAGAACATCCGTCCACAAGGTCAGGAAGCCACCGTTGGTGAGCTGATCTTGCCCGTTGGAACGCGTCTGGGGCCTATTGAGCAGGGGCTGGCGGCATCGTTGGGATGCGCTGAGCTGGACGTGGTTCGCAAAATTCGTGTTGCGGTCTTGTCTACCGGTGATGAGTTGACTGAGCCTGGTCAGGCCCTTGGGCCGGGACAGATCTACAACAGCAATCGAGTATTGCTCTGCAGCTGGTTGCAGCGCTTGGGTTGTGAGGTGATCGATGCCGGCATTCTTCCCGATGATTTAGCGACCACTCGTGCCCGCCTTGGTGAGCTAAAGGATGTCGACCTGATTCTCTCGACCGGTGGCGTATCGGTGGGAGAGGCCGACTTTCTGGGCGTTGCCTTGCGGGAAGAGGGCGAATTGACTCTGTGGAAGCTTGCCATCAAACCAGGAAAACCACTGACGTTCGGGCATTTTTGCGGCGTGCCTGTGATTGGTTTACCCGGCAATCCGGCATCGACCCTGGTGACTTTTGCTCTGTTGGCAAGGCCCTACCTCTTGCGCCGACAAGGCGTAAAAGAGGTTGAGCCCCTGAAGTTTCAGGTGCCGGCAGGGTTTGTCTGGCCAAAGGCTGGTAACCGACGTGAGTACTTGCGCGGACGTCTGGAGAATGGCCGGGCAATCATCTACAGAAATCAGAGCTCTGGCGTACTGCGCAGTGCTGCCTGGGCTGACGGTCTGGTTGAAGTGCTGGAGGACCGTACGCTGATCGAGGGTGATTGTGTGAGCTTCATCCCGCTGAGTGAAGTCTTGAGCTGATACCGGCACTGGTTTTGTCACGCAAGCCCAATTGATCGCATTGGGCTTGCGTGGATGACCATTCCTTAATGTGCCAGAAGTGTCACGACCTGGTCGAAGCGGCTGTTGGCGATCCAGGTCAGAAGTCCCAGGATCACGGCTGTTCCGCCAGCTGAATAGGCAAGTCTGTGTTTGATGGATTTGACATCACCCCGGACTTCATCCATGTCTCTTCGGATGTATTTGAGGTGTGTCTCCAGTTCAATGACGCGAGGTTCCATATCAACTTCTCCGGCGGGCTTTGCGCTGTTTTTGAGTTCAGCCTGATGATTGGCGCGATTTTCTGCGAACGGCGCGACCGGAGTTACCGGTAGTCTGAGGTCATGGCTTTGCATGGAGTAACTGGCTCCTTGCGTTAAAGCCATTCAAGTGGCCGATGCCGTTATTGCCTGCGCTTTTTGAGGCCCTTAAGGGGGTTCCATTCATTGTTTTTCACGTCCCTGTGTAAATTAACGGGTGATGACTGATAACCGAGACACAACGGTGTACCAATTGCCCTGTTGGGTCAATTGAGCCGATTCCTCACGTTTTGTAAGAAAAAATACCGCTCTGTAGGACTCACGTTTCCTTTCCCTGGAAATAATTCAAATTCCTGCGACTTTTATGAGGCGCTGCGAGGTCAACATATCCCATGGAATTGCGGATATGGGAGTGGCAAAAATGAGCGAGCGCAAGGCGCTGTTGATTCTGCATGGCAAGCAGGCACTCAATGAGGAGGTCCGTGCAGCCGTCGAAGGCAAGCGCCAGCAGGGCTGGGAACTGGCTGTTCGACTGACCTGGGAGGCCGGTGATGCGCAGCGGTTGGTGGAGGAAGCGCTGACGGCAGGCTATACGCAGTTGATTGCCGGCGGCGGCGATGGGACCTTGCGTGATATCGCCGAAGCCATGGCGGCGCATTCGACGCAGGCCAGTCTGGTACTTTTGCCCTTGGGCACCGCCAACGATTTTGCTCGCGCTGCCGGTGTGCCTCTGGAGCCCGCTCAGGCGTTGGACCTTCTGGAGGCTACTCCGCGAGCCATTGATCTGGGAGAAGTCGGCGGTCAGGTTTTCCTGAACATGGCCACAGGCGGCTTTGGCAGTCAGGTTACGGCCAATACCTCCGAAGATCTGAAAAAAATCCTTGGGGGCGCTGCTTATCTCTTCACGGGTTTATCGCGCTTCAGTGAGTTGCATGCAGCCTATGGCGAGTTGCAGGGGCCGGATTTTCACTGGAGCGGCGAATTGTTGGCATTGGGCATTGGCAATGGTCGACAGGCTGGCGGCGGTCATGTGTTGTGCCCGCAAGCGCTGGCTGACGATGGTCTGCTGGATATCAGCATTTTGCCCGCGCCACAGGAAGTGGTCGGTACCTTGAAAAATTTGCTGACCGATGGCTTCGGCATCGACAACATGTTTGTGCGAGCTCGCTTGCCATGGGTCGAGATCAAAGTCTCGGAGGGCCTTTATATCAACCTTGATGGTGAACCTCTGGAGGGCGAGAGTCTGCGTTTCTCGGCGCGCCCGGCGGCATTGCGGGTGCATTTGCCCGAGGGCTCGCCGCTGCTGAGCGTCTCGAATCCAGCTAATCGTCCAGACTGATAATTTGCTCGCGCACGGCGAACAGCACCAGGCCGGCCACATCGTAGATCTGCAAGCGTTTCATGATCTGCGAGCGGTGGGTTTCGACAGTCTTGATGCTCAAACCCAGGCCATTGGCAATTTCCCGGGTGGATTTGCCGCGAACAATCAGTCGCAGGATTTCCAGCTGACGTGCCGTCAGGTTGTGCGAGTCCTGGGGTTGCGTCTGATTTTTCTGGGTTCGGGTCAGCGCCTGGTTGATGACCGTATGGGCAATGGCCGGGCTCAGGTAGCGTTCGTTATTGCGCAAGGCATCCAGGGCATGTTCGAGTTCGGTGGGCGTGGTGTCCTTGAGCAGGTAACCATGAGCCCCTGATTCCAGTGCCTGCATGATGAGCGCCGGGTCGGTGTGCATCGACAGGATGAGCACTTTACATTGCGGGCGTACTCGCTTGAGTCGCTGCAAGGCTTCAAGGCCACTGGTTTCCTTCATGGAAATATCCAGCAGAATGATGTCCGGGGATAGCTGCTCGACCATCTCGACCAACTGCGAGCCGTCATTGGCCTCCCCGATTACCGCATAGCCGGGAATATCCAGCACCAGGGCGCGCACGCCAGCCCTGATCAGCGAGTGGTCGTCCACCAGAAGTAAGTTACAAGTCAATGCATAACCTTATTCGTACTGGCCCGTTCTAGCGCACGGGGCGCCCAGGGGAAGAGTGCTTCTATTTGAGTGCCTTTGCCCGGTTCGCTGGTCACAGTCAGTGTGCCGCCTAACTGATCGATCCGCTCCGACATCCCGGCCATACCGCGTTGCCCCTCGCGAGCGGGATCTGCCGCAGGCGCGAAACCCAGGCCGTCGTCGCTGATCAACAGCGTCAGGCCCTGGGGCAGGCGCTGCAGGCGGACCAACAGATTACTGGCCTCGGCGTGACGCAGTATATTGGTAATTGCTTCTTGAGTGATTCGAAAAGCTGCCACCGCTATTTCCTCCGGTATGCCCGTCAAGCGTTGATGGCATTCCAGGCTCCAGTGCATGGAGGTATTGGCCAGGGTCCTGAGTAAATGCGCACGCAGACTGGCTTCCAGCCCGAGACTGGCCAGTTGCCGCGGATTGAGGATGGCCGAGACGTCACGAACCTTGGTCAGGGTTTCGTCCAGCGTTTCGCTGAGCACCGAGCACTGCCCCTGCAGTTCTTCGGGCAATCGGCGTTTGAGCCATTCACTTTGCAGTTTTGCGGCGGTCAGCAATTGGCCGATGTCATCATGCAGCTCCCGACTGAGCCGGTGGCGTTCGTTTTCCTGCACTTCCAGCAGACGGTCAGCCAGTTCTTGGGGTTGAAACTTTATCGATTTGCGCGAGAGACAATGTCTCACCCAGACACAGGTCAGCGCCGCACTATTGAGCACCAGCAGACTCACCGGCAGCGGTATGGACAAGCTATAGACCAGCAGGCTGCCAAGCGCCGAGCAGATGCACAGTAATAGCGTAAACCGGCGCGCGTTTTTTCGGGAGGGTGGCCACAGGGTAATTGACTTGAGGCTGGCGTACATAGCGGATGGAGCCAATGGGTGTTCGCTGCGGGCAGACCGGCCGTAAGGGCTGACGGGTCTCTGTGTGGAAATCGTTGTGTGAAGTCGGCTTCAATGGCTGCAGTGCAATGTTTGAAATACAGCCTTCAATGTGCTCGTCTAGCGTCACTCTGTCATTAATTGAGGTCAACTAATGATCGGCATAATACCACTTAAGATACCGTTGGTCGCGTTCGGTATATAGCTCTAATACAGTCAGGAAATATGTTTTTTGGACGCTGGTTCCATAATGGAAAAACTTTCGAGTTTTATCCTGGAAAGATATCAATTGCAGGCATTTTGTTTTAATTGGACAGGCACTATCTAACGTCGAGACAGGGATAAGTTTCGAGCTGTCGTCGAATGGTCAGAATATTCAATTGCGACCAAGTTATAGGGCAGTGTCATGACAATAAAAAGCGCAGCACGGCCAGAGGCCGGTAATTTCAGGCTTGCCGTTCCGCGAACGAAACGAGCCTGAACGGTCTGGAGTGGCTGGGCGGTTGAAACTGACTATGTCCCACTTGAAACGCAAACGCTTCAATCAGTGAGGTCTGTTCACTGTCATCAAGACCGAGCTGGCCGGTAGTCTGATCGATGAGTTCGAGTTGCCAGGCCATTAATGTGAAGCAGTCCTTGAGCGCGTCCAGGGCTTGATCGTGCAGGTCCATGTGGTTCTGCGCGTGGCTCAGCAATCCATGAATATGCAGCGAGAACTCCGAGACCGCCGCCAGTGCCAAGGCATCGGCCTTGCTGGACAGCTTGAGAAGAGTGCTGAGCATGCAATCGATGGCGTCCTTGTCATTGCTGATCAGTTGCAAATGACTCAGGCATTCCTCGGATTTGGCCAAGAGTGTTTCGGCCTCGACGAGAAACTCTGGAAATCGTTGAGCCCACTCTTTGGTGTCGTTCGGCATGCTTATCTCCACAACGTCATATCAGATGAGGGAATGTCGTGTGTGCCGACGGGAACCATACGCGTCCCGGTGCTGCCAAGCATTCGTGAGATCGCGCTCCGGCAGGTTTGAGCGCCGGCTGGGGAACTCGAGAGGATGGGTGGCCACTGACCTGCGATCGCACACAAAAGCCTGACTCCGTTCATGCAATGAGAATGGCGTCACATTAATGGCTATTGGATATTGCGAATATCAGGTTGGGCCTGATTGTTACTAGGGGAATCCCTTACGCAGGGGAACCTAACGTGCAAACCGTGGTCGCGCCGCAGGAAATGAAGCAGATGAAAATCACGGAGCCAGTAAAGCATGATGTTAATGTGACATCAATGCCTGGTCGTGGCATTTTGTCTCGGGGTCAAGGTCCGGCAAAAACAGCCGATAACTCCCTTTAATGAATTCATCAGAACAAGCCCAGGAGTCATTAATGGCCGGCATTCTCGACACGGTAGACCAACGCACGCAACTGGTGGGTGAGAATCGCCTGGAAATTCTCATGTTTCGGCTGGCCGGACGGCAATTGTTTGCAATCAACGTCTTCAAGGTCCAGGAAGTGCTGCAGCTGCCGAAGCTGACGCTGATGCCGCAACGCCATCCTTTTGTGTGCGGCGTGGTTAACCTGCGTGGCCAGACGCTGCCGGTGATCGACCTGTCCCAGGCCATCGGCATGCGCCCGCTGGTGCCAAGCCCCACCAGTACCATCATCGTCACCGAGTACAACCGCTCGGTGCAGGCGTTCCTGGTCGGTGGTGTGGACCGCATCGTCAACATGAACTGGGAAGCCATTTTGCCGCCGCCGGCCAGTGCTGGTCGCCAGCATTACCTGACCGCCATCAGCAAGGTTGATGATCAGTTGGTGGAAATCATCGACGTCGAAAAAGTCCTGGCTGAAATCGTTCCGTACAACGCCAAGGTATCGCGCGAAAAGCTAGACGATCCGGTTCTGGAACTCGCCCGTGGTCGTGAAGTGCTGCTGGTGGATGATTCGAACGTGGCCCTGTCGCAATTGCGCGACACCTTGGGTCAGTTGGGCGTGAAGATGCACATCGCCAGTGATGGCTTGAAGGCGCTGAACATGCTCAAGGCCTGGGCCGATACGGGCGAAGTCATGACTGACAAGCTGCTGATGATCTTCACCGATGCGGAAATGCCGGAAATGGACGGCTATCGCCTTACCACCGAAATCCGTAACGACCCCCGCTTGCGTGGCCTTTATGTGGTCTTGCACACGTCGCTGTCGGGCAGCTTCAACGACTCGATGGTGAAGAAGGTCGGCTGCGACAACTTCCTCTCCAAGTTTCAGCCCGACAAACTCGTCGACGTGGTGCGCCAGCGCCTGATGCTCGACGCAGTACCTGCCTGAAACGGAACGTAGGAGCCTGGCTTGCCGGCAAAGGTGTCCTCAAGAGTGCTTTCGCCGGCAAGTCGGATCGCCGCACCGCTGGCTCCTACGAAAAGCGGGCAAGCCCTCTCCACAGACCTTTGATTCGGCAATCAAGCTCGTATAGGGTGGCGTTTTCACCTACCAGGGAGTTGGCCATGCGTCTGAGCGCGCTTTATCGTTTTCCGTTGAAATCCGGCAAGGGCGAGACCCTCAATCAGGTCAGTCTGGATAAGCTGGGGCTGGACGGCGATCGACGCTGGATGCTGGTGGACGAGGCCAGCGGGCGTTTTCTGACCCAGCGCGCGGTCGCGAAAATGAGTCAGCTGTCGGCGTTGTGGAATGCCGATGGCGGCTTGACCCTCAGTGCCCCGGACCATTCACCGATCGATATTGCGTTGCCTGACGGCGATGCCAATCTGCGTGGGGTGACCATCTGGCGAGATACCTTGCGCGTCCCCGATGCCGGCGATGCGGCGGGTGCCTGGGTCAGTGAGTTCATCGGCAAACCGACGCGCCTGGTGCAAGTGCCGCTTGATCGCGCGCGGAGCACCCAGGCCGGCTATGGCAAGGACGATGATCAGGTGGCTTTTGCCGATGGCTTTCCGTTGTTGCTGATTGGTCAGGCGTCGCTGGAAGATTTGTCGAGCAAGGTCGGGCGGCCGCTGGAGATGTTGCGTTTCCGGCCCAATCTGGTGATCGAGGGTAGTGAAGCGTATGCCGAAGATACCTGGAAGCGTATCCGCATTGGCGATGTCGAGTTCCGCGTGGTCAAGTCCTGCTCACGCTGCATTCTGACCACTATCGACCCGCAGACCGGCGAACGCAGCGAAGATCGTGAACCGCTGGCGACGTTGCAGAAATACCGCGCCGAGGCCGACGGCGCGATGTTCGGTCAGAACCTGGTCAACGACGGTAACGGCCGCCTGGAAGTCGGCATGCCGGTGACGATCCTCGAATAAAAGCCCTTCAAAATGAAAAAATGCCCGTGTCCAAGGACACGGGCATTTTTTTGTCGCTGTGAAAACCCACGGTTTTAGCCGCGGTATTCGCACAGGTAAGCGGTGTCGACGGCCACTTTCAGCTGGAACTTGCTGTTGGCGGGTACGTTGAACTGGCTGCCGGCGGCGAAGGTTTCCCAAGTGTCGCTGTCAGGCAGTTTGACGGTCAGGGCGCCGGACACCACGTGCATGATTTCACGCTGGCTGGTGCCGAATTCGTATTCGCCCGGTGCCATGACGCCGATGGTCGCTGGACCTTCAGCGGTGCCAAAGGCGATCGACTTGACGGTGCCGTCGAAGTACTCGTTGACTTTAAACATGGGCGGTTCCTCGAAAAGGGCTAAAAAGGGCCGGCCAGTATGCACAAGGTGTCGATAGGCGTCACCTCCTGCACTCAAGGATTAGCGGGGAAAACCAGCGGTAACAAACGCGCAGTATTGCGCGCGTCTTCCAGCGCTCGATGCTGCTGACCGTTGAACTGCAGGCCCGCCAGTTGCAAGGCTCCATTGAGGCTCAGCGGGCGCTCCAGCCGACAAACCTTGGCGAAGCGTTGCTTGAGGTTCATGTGTGGCACCCGGCTCAGGATGCTGTCGAGTTGCAGACGCTGCCATTCTTGAAGCAGTTGTTTGCGGTCGTAATCGCCCCAACTGGCCCAGCCGTCCAGGCGCGCGTGATGTTGGCCGAGCCAGCGTTCGAACAACGGCCAGATATCGGTGAGCGGCTGTGCGGCATCGATATTGGCCTGGGTGATGTGGGTCAGTTCCCGGCAAAATGGCGTCAGCAAGGGCCGGCGCAACGGGCGCACGAAGCACTGGAAGTGGTCCAGTTCCTGGCCTTTGCGGTCCACGAGGGTGGCACCGATTTCGATGATTTCCATTTCTGTTACTGGCCAGCCACCCTCATCGGTGGTGGCTTCCAGATCAATGACCAACCAGTGAGGCATCGCAGGGTTCCTGGTATCCGCGTCCTGATAGGGCTTGAGCGTAGCCAAACCCGGCGGATCCGCCTAGCGGCTTATTCGACCTCTAACAAAATCTGACGATTTTTGACCTGATCGCCGACCCTGACCTGCAAACGTTTGAGCACGCCGTCGATACCCGATTTGAGCGGATGCTCCATTTTCATTGCTTCAAGCACCACCAGTAGCTGACCTTTGCTGACCGGGCTGCCCTCACTGACCAATACATCGACGATTGCCCCGTCCATCGGCGCCTTGAGCGTGCCGGAACTGACACTGGCCTGGCCGCTGACCAGCGCCTGAGTCAGATCGACCAGCCGCAGGCTGCCGGGGCGCGTGAACAACCACAGTTGCCCGGCTTCGAGGCTATAGGCGTGGCGTTGGCGGATGCCGTCGATTTCCAGGGTAGCCCGGCGTCCGTCGCATCCGATGACCTTGAGTTCGAGGGTGCGAGCGCCGACCTGAGCACGGTAGGGCTTGCCAGGTTCAGCGTTCAATTCCACCGGCCAATCCTGATCCTCCAGGCCGATTCGGTAGTGCAAAGGCACGCTGGCGTTGTTGCGCCAACCGGCCAGCGGGGCGCGGTGAGCCTGCGCCGACGCTTGATAAAGCAGCGCCGCAGCGATGGCCAGTTCTTCGGCGCTCGGCACATGTTGATGCAGGCACAGATGATCGGCGAAGTACGTGGGGATGAACCCGGTGCTGAACTCGCCGCTGATGAACTGCGGATGTTCCAGCAGGCTGGCGAGCAAGCGCTGATTGCTCTGCACGCCCAGCAATACGCTGTCCTGTACCGCCCGTAGCAACTTGCGCCGGGCTTCTTCGCGGGTGGCGCCGTGGGCGATGAGCTTGCCCAGCATCGGGTCATAGAACGGGCTGACAGACTGGCCTTCGATCAGGCCATGATCGATCCGCACACTGCCTTGCAACGCAGGCTCCCAGGCTGCGATTCGCCCGGTTTGCGGCAGAAATCCCTGGGCTGGATCTTCGGCGTACAGGCGCACCTCCATGGCATGGCCATTGAGCTGCACCTGCTCCTGTCGCAACGGCAGTGGCAGTCCTTCGGCAACATGTAACTGCCAGGCCACCAGATCGAGGCCGGTGATCAGCTCGGTCACCGGGTGTTCCACTTGCAACCGGGTGTTCATCTCCAGGAAGTAAAACTGCCCGCGAGCATCCAGCAGGAATTCCACGGTGCCAGCGCCGACATAATTCACCGCGCGCCCCGCCTTGAGCGCCGCATCGCCCATGGCCTGGCGCAACTCGGCGGTCATTACCGGGCAGGGCGCTTCTTCGATGATTTTCTGGTGACGGCGCTGGATCGAACAGTCGCGCTCGCCAAGGTAGATCAGGTTGCCGTGCTGATCGCCGAACACCTGAACCTCGACGTGACGCGGGTCGATCAAGGCTTGTTCGAGGATCAGTTCGTCGCTGCCAAACCCATGCAGCGCCTCGGAGCGTGCGGTACGGAGTTGCTCCAGCAACTCGGCGGCGCTATGCACCAGACGCATGCCTCGACCGCCACCGCCAGCACTGGCCTTGATCATCACCGGGTAGCCGATACGTTCGGCTTCGCGGCTCAGGGTCGCGTCGTCTTGTTCGCTGCCCTGATAGCCTTTGATGCACGGCACGCCCGCTTTGATCATGGCGAGTTTCGACAGACGTTTGCTGCCCATCAGTTCGATGGCCTCGGGGCTCGGGCCGATGAAGATGATGCCGGCCTGTTGGCAGGCGCGGGCGAATTCTGCGTTTTCCGAGAGGAAGCCGTAACCGGGGTGGATCGCATCGGCACCGGTGCGCCGGGCGGCGTCGATGATTGCCGGGATGTTCAGGTAAGACTGCTGCACCGGGGCCGGGCCGATGTTCACGGCTTCGTCGGCGATCTGCACATGCAATGCATCGGCGTCGGCATCGCTGAACACTGCGACGGTGCGGTAGCCCAGTTCTTGCGCGGTGTGCTGGATGCGGCAGGCGATTTCACCGCGGTTGGCGATCAGGATTTTGCTGAAGGCGGGCATGGGTTGTTCCCTTTGTATTGCGGTGAATGTGATGGCCCCATCGCGAGCAGGCTCGCTCCCACATTTGAAATGCATTCCCCTGTGGGAGCGAGCCTGCTCGCGATGCTTTTAAATAGCCCAACCCGGTTTTCGTTTCTGCACGAAGGCCATGGTCCCCTCAATACCTTCATCCCCGGTCACCGCTTCACTGAACCACTCCGCCGCCTGATCCAGCAGGCCATCCGAGAGTTGCACCGCACTTGCCAGCAAGAGCTTTTTGGTCGCCGCATTCGCCCCCGGCGCGCAACACAACACATGGGCCAGCACTTCATCGAGGCGCTCGGCCAAGGCTTGCGAGTCATGCTCGACAAAATGCACCAGTCCCATCCGCCGCGCCTGGGTGCCATCGAACCGTGCGGCGGTCAGGGCCAGTCGGCGGGCCTGGGTCAGGCCGATGCGCTGCACCACAAACGGCGCGATCTGCGCCGGCAACAGGCCGAGGCTGGTTTCCGGCAGGCCAAATTGCGCCTGATGATCGGCCATGGCGATATCACTGACGCAGGCCAGACCGAAACCACCGCCAAGCACCGCGCCTTGCAGCACCGTGATGACCACTTGCGGCGCGTGTTGGGTTTCTTCCAGCAAGGCGCCGAACGCACGGTTCAATTCGCGGTAGGCGGTCGCGCCTTGAGCACGGGCATTGGCCATGTCCTTGATGTCGGCGCCGGCACAAAAATGCCCACCGGCACCGCCGATCACCAACGCGCGAACCTGCCGGTCATCCCGCACCGCCGCCAGCACCGCGCGCAGCTCGGCGACCATTTGCAGGCTCATGGCGTTGCGACTGTCGGGGCGATTGAGGGTGATGTGCAGGACGCCGTTATGTCGTTCGAGCAACAAGGTCTGGCAAACGGGAAGGGTGTTCATTTCTTTTTCCCCGGCAGGATGCCCATGAGTTTGCAGATGATCCCCAGCATGATTTCGTCGGCACCGCCGCCGATCGACACCAGCCGCACGTCGCGGTAAGCCCGCGCCACCGGGTTGTCCCACATGAAGCCCATGCCGCCCCAATATTGCAGGCAACTGTCGCTGACTTCCCGACCGAGTCGCCCGGCCTTGAGTTTGGCCATGGACGCCAGGCGGGTGACGTCCTGGCCTTTGATGTATTGCTCAGTGGCCTGATAGACCAGCGCCCGCAGGCATTCGATTTCGGTTTGCAGTTCGGCCAGACGGAAATGAATGACCTGATTGTCGATCAGCGCATTGCCGAAAGTTTTGCGCTCCTTGCAGTACTCGATGGTGCTGTCGACGCAGTACTCCAGGCCTTTGATCATGTTCGCCGCGCCGAACAGCCGTTCTTCCTGGAACTGCAGCATCTGCATCATGAACCCCGCGCCTTCGTGGCCGATGCGGTTGCGTTGCGGCACGCGCACGTTGTCGAAGAATACCTGGGCGGTTTCCGAGCTGCGCATGCCGAGCTTGTCCAGGTGCGAGCTGAGGCTGATCCCGGGGCTGTTCATCGGCACCATGATCAGCGACTTGTTGATGTGCGGTTTGTCGTCCGAGGTGTTGGCCAGCAGGCAGATGAAATCGGCGCTCGGCGAGTTGGTGATCCACATCTTGCTGCCGTTGATTACATAGTCGTCGCCGTCCTTGCGGGCGGTAGTTTTTAAACCTGCTACATCGGAGCCGGCGCCGACTTCGGAGACGCCAATGCAGCCAACCTGCTCGCCGGTGATCGCCGGCCGCAGGAACTCTTCACGCAGTTCATCAGAGCCGAAACGGGCCAGGGCCGGGGTGCACATGTCGGTCTGCACGCCGATGGACATCGGAATACCGCCGCAATGAATGGTGCCGAACTCTTCGGCGGCCACAATCGAATAGCTGTAATCGAGCCCCATGCCGCCGAATTTTTCCGGTTTGGAAATCCCCAGCAGACCGAGGTCGCCGGCCTTGCGAAAGATCTCATGGATCGGAAAACGCCCGGCCTTTTCCCATTCCTCGACATGAGGATTGATCTCGTGATCGACGAATTGGCGGACGGTGCGGCGAAGTGCTTCGTGTTCCTGGGTGAAGATCATTTTTTATTGTTCTCCTGTGATCGTTCCCACGCTCTGCGTGGGAATGCAGCCTTAGACGCTCCACGTCATCAAAAACGGGCTACGCCGAAACTGTTGGATTGCAGCGAACGAACTTCGGCCTCATGGCAGATATCCAGCAAATACCCGAGCAACGTGCGGGTGTCTCGCGGATCGATCAGCCCGTCGTCCCACAGATTGGCGCTGCCATACAGCGCGGTGGACTGGCTGTCGAGTTTCTGTGCGGTGACCTGTTCCAGCATGTCGAGCATTTTCGGGTCGGGCACCAACCCGTCCTTGAGCTGTTTGGCTTCGGTGACGATCCGCAACACTTTGCCGGCCTGAGCACCGCCCATCACCGCGGTGCGGCTGTTGGGCCAAGCGAAGATGAAACGCGGGTCGAGGCCACGGCCGCACATCGCGTAGTTGCCGGCGCCGTAGGAACCGCCGACGACAATCGTCAGTTTGGGCACTCGGGCATTGGCCACCGCTTGAATCATTTTGGCGCCGTGCTTGATCACCCCTTGTTGTTCCGACTCGGTGCCGACCATGAAACCGGTGGTGTTGTGGAAAAACAGCAGGGGCGTCTGGCTCTGGTCGCAGAGCTGAATGAATTGTGCAGCCTTGCTCGCACCTTTGGGCGTAATCGGGCCGTTGTTGCCAATGAAACCGCAGGCTCGACCCTGAATCTGCAAATGCCCGCAGATTGTTTGCTGGTCGAATTCGCCCTTGAACTCGAGGAAGTTCGAAGCGTCGGCAATCCGGGCGATGATTTCGCGCACGTCGTAGGGTTTTTTCGGGTCATCCGGGATCAGACCCAGCAGTTCGTCGATGGGGTAGAGCGGTTCTTCCCACCGACGTTCGGGTAACCATTGCAGCTGATCGTTCCACGGCAACAGGCTCATGATCTCGCGCACCTGGCGCACGCTATCGGCATCGTTCTCGGCCAGGTATTCGGCGGTGCCGGCGGTTTGCGCGTGCATCTCGGCGCCGCCCAGCTCTTCATCGGTAGCGACTTCACCGGTGGCAGCCTTGAGCAGCGGCGGCCCGGCAAGAAACAGCTTGGCCTTGCCGCGCACCACCACCACGTAATCCGACAACCCCGGCTGATAAGCGCCGCCCGCCGTGGCCGAGCCATGGACCACGGTGATTTGCGGCAAGCCCATGGCCGACATCCGCGCCTGATTGGCAAAGCTGCGCGCGCCTTCGACGAAAATCTCCGCCGCGTAATTGAGGTTGGCGCCTCCGCTTTCCGCGAGGGTGATTACCGGCAGTTTGTTTTCCATGGCGATCTGTTGCAGGCGCAGAGACTTTTTTAAACCGCTGGGGGAAATGGTTCCGCCCTTGATCGCGCTGTTGTTCGCCACCACCAATACCCGCACGCCGGACACGTAACCGATCCCGGCGATCAAACCGCCGCCGGCCGAGCTGCCGTCCTTGTCGTCGTGCAATTTATAGCCGGCCAGGCTCGCCAGTTCGAGGAACGGCGCACCGGGGTCGAGCAGCAGATTAAGCCGCTCCCGGGGCAGCAGTTGCCCGCGCTTGTCGAACCTGGGCTTGGCTTCGGCGGCTTTGCTCAGCAAGTTCTGCTCGAGCTGACGGACCTGTTCGATGCCGGCCAGCATGGCCGCCCGGTTGCGGGCGAACGCTTCGCTGAACGGATCTACCTGGGACTGGATGACCGGCATGGTTACTCCTTGTCCTTGAGCTCGTCTGGCTTGGAGGCGTCAGGTTTGGACGCGTCGGGTCTGAGTACTTCGGGTAAATAAGCGCGATGAAAGCCGTTGTACGAGTGACTGTTCTGCGCCTTGTGCATCGGCCAGGCCCTCCCGCCGAGGCTGGCGGCGCCGTCGATGCGCAACGTGCTGCCGCTGACAAAAGCGGCTGCCGGGCTGAGCAGGAAAACAATCGCCGCGCTGATTTCCGATTCGGTGCCGATGCGCTTGAGCGGTACGTGTTCGCACAGTGTCGGGATCACGGCCCGGAACGCGCCTTCGTAGGTGTCCATGCCGCTGGAGGCGACCCAACCCGGCGCGACGGCGTTGACCCGCACGCCGGCATAGCCCCATTCAAACGCGGCGGTCTTGGTGAAGTTGTCCATGCCCGAGCGCGCCGCGCCCGAGTGGCCCATGCCGGGCATGCCGCCCCACATGTCGGCGAGCATGTTGACGATGGCGCCGCCGTGCTTGCTCATGGACTGGTTGAACACCTCTCGGGCCATCAGAAAACCGCCCACCAGGTTGGTGCGCAGTATGGTTTCGAACCCTTTCTGGTTGATCGACGCCAGGGGCGAGGGGTACTGCCCGCCAGCATTGTTGACCAGCCCATGAATCGGCCCGTGTTTGCGGATCAGTTCGCTGACCAGTTGCGTGACGGCGTCTTCATCGCGGATATCGCAGACCTGCCAACTGGCTTTACCGCCGTCTTCGGTGATTTCGGCGGCGACCTTTTTCAGTTTCTCGGCATTACGCCCCACCAGCAGCACCTGCGCGCCGAGGGCTGCGAACTCGTGAGCGGTGCAACGGCCGATACCGCTGCCGCCACCGGTGACAATGATGTTTTGGCCAGCGAACAGGTCGGGTTTGTAAATCGAGTCATAAGCCATGGCGACGGTTTTCCTCTAGTTGACCTGATCGGCGATGCGCTGCGGCACCGGAATCTGGATCTCCAGCAGTTGTTGAGCGAACGCCTTGCCTTGCGGATCGATCCGCAGGCTGGCCACACCACCACCGCCGAGCGCGTTCTCCAGAAGAAAATTAAAGCTCTCAGTACCGGGTAAATACCAGCGTTCTACACGCCCGTGGATCGGATCGAGGACATGGCTCATCCAGTCGACCACCACCGCAGGTGTCAGCGCTTCGGCGATCCACGGCAGGTAGTCGGGATGGCGGGCGATGACGCCGATGTTGCTGTGATTGCCCTTGTCGCCGGAGCGCGCCACGGCGAGTTTTATCAGGGCCACGCTGGCGTCGGCGCGTTCTGTTGGTTGGGGCGGATCGAACGGTAGCGGCAAGTCATCCGGGTCGAGTACATCGAGGGCGGGCAGGGCGCACGGGTGGCGCTCACCGGCGAGGTGGATTTCCAGGGTGCAGGCAGTTTTGTCGATCAGGAATGAAAACAGCCGGATCAGCGGGTACACCGTCGGCCGCCCGCCGACGATCCCGGTCAACCCCGGTGCCATGCCGGTGGCGGCCTGGGCGATTTCCCGGGAAAACAGAATCAAGGCCTGTTTGCTTGGGTGGCGCACGGCGAGTTTGATCACCACTTCGCGGCTGTCCTGGCGCTGACCATGAGGGCCATAAGTGGCTTCGCTGCCCAGCAGTTCGATGTTCACTTCGCTGTAGGGCGCCCAGCCGCGCTGGCTGAAGATTTCCGAGGTCTTGTTGATGATCGCCTGGCTGACCCGTCGGGCCTTGGCCACGGCATCGATCCCGGCGATCAGGCAGCTGGCGGTACAGCGGAAACCGTCCGGATACGTGGCGCTGACCTTGTACTGATCGGTCGGCGGCAAGCCTTTTGCGCCATGCACCTGCACCGCGTTTTTGCCTTGCTGCACGAGTTTGACCTGACTGAAATCGCACACCACGTCGGGCAGCAGATAGGCCCGCGGGTCGCCGATTTCATAAAGCATCTGCTCGCCAACGGTCAGGGGCGTGACCAGGCCGCCGGAATCATCGGGTTTGCTGACGATAAACTGGCCGTCGGCGCCGACTTCGACGATCGGAAAGCCGATGTGCTCGTAGTCGGAAACGTCGTGCCAATCGGTAAAATTGCCGCCGGTGCACTGGGCACCACATTCAATAAGGTGCCCGGCCAATGCAGCCTGGGCGAGTTTGTCGTAGTCGTGCCACGACCAGCCGAACTCATGCACCAGCGCGGCGCTGACCACGGCGCTGTCGACCACGCGCCCGGTAATCACAATGTCGGCGCCCAGGCGCAGGGCTTCGACGATGCCCGGCGCGCCAAGGTAGGCGTTGGTCGACACGCACATCGGCGGCAGGGGCGTGCCATTGAACATTTCATGGAGGCCAAGGCTACTCAGGCGTTTGAACTGAGGTTGCAGATCGTCACCCGACAACACGGCGATCTTCAGCGCTACCCCAGCCTTGTCGCAGGCCGTTTGCAGGGCTGCGGCGCAAGCCTGTGGATTGACGCCGCCGGCATTGCTGATGACGCGGATCTTCTGTTCCGCGAGTTGGTTGAGGAGGGGACTGAGGACTTCGATGAAGTCGCTGGCGTAGCCGGCCCCTGGATCCTTCATCCGCGCCCCGGCCATGATCGACATCGTGATCTCGGCCAGATAATCGAATACCAGATAGTCCAGCCGCCCGCCTTCCACCAGTTGCTCGGCGGCGGTCGAGGTGTCGCCCCAGAATGCGCTGGCGCAACCGATGCGGATTGTTTTGGGCGCAGCCAATTCCATAACCACCTCCGACAGAAGTGCTTCGAGACTACCAAGCAAGCGCTTGGTTTGTAAACGACTGAAATATCTTCTGCCCAAGCGCTTGCTTGGTCGCCCCCGCCAGCTTAAATTGCCCGCGCAACCCCGCTGTTTTAGCGGCCAGCGGCGCAATTGATTGATCGACTGTAGGAGAGAACGGGTGGACGAGCAAAAAGCCCTGAGGGTGATGCGCGAATTGGTCGACAGCGGCCAATTGACCGACCCGGACAGCGCCCGCGGCAAACTGCTGCAAGTGGCCGCTCACCTGTTTCGTAATAAAGGTTATGAACGTACCACCGTGCGCGATCTGGCCGGTGCCGTCGGCATTCAATCAGGCAGTATTTTTCATCACTTCAAAAGCAAGGATGAGATCCTGCGGGCAGTGATGGAAGAGACCATTCGCTACAACACCGCGTTAATGCGCGCAGCCCTGGCCGAGGCCGGCAGTGTGCGCGAGCGGGTTTTGGCGCTGATTCGCTGCGAATTGCAGTCGATCATGGGCGGCAGCGGTGAGGCCATGGCGGTGCTGGTGTATGAGTGGCGTTCGCTGTCAGCGGAAGGCCAGGTGCAGGTTCTGGCGCTGCGTGATATTTATGAAGACATCTGGCTGCAGGTGCTGGGCGAAGCCAAGGACGCCGGTTTTATCCGTGGCGACGTGTTCATCACCCGCCGTTTCCTGACGGGCGCGTTGTCCTGGACCACCACCTGGTTTCGTGCCGATGGCAGCATGAGCCTCGATCAATTGGCCGATGAGGCGTTGATTCTGGTGCTTGAAGAACGGCAGTGAGCCGTCTATCTCGGCAAGAAACTGGCTAAGTTGGCGAAACCGCCTAGCTTGAATGCATTGATGGATATTTTTTTTGGGGAGTAGGCTGTTTTGATGTCTTCACCAATTCGAACAGTGTCTCGGCTTTTGCTGGCGGCGCTTGCAGTGTGCTGCGTGTTGCCGTCTCAGGCTGCACAGTTGGTGCGGGTCGGTGCCGCGCATTTTCCACCCTATACCGTGCGCCCGGAGTCCGGCGCCGACACCGGTCTGTTGCCGCAATTGGTGGAAGCGCTGAATCAGTTGCAAACCGACTATCAGTTTGTGCTGGTGCCCACCTCGATTCCTCGACGTTTCAACGATTTCAAGGAAGGCCGGGTCGACATGGCGATTTTCGAGAACCCGGACTGGGGGTGGAAGGACATCCCGCACACCCTCGTCGACATGGGCCTGGAAGATGCAGAAATCTTTGTCGCGCAGAAGAAACCCGATCGCGATGAGAATTACTTCAAGGACCTGACGGGCAAGCGCCTGGCGCTGTACAGCGGCTATCACTACGAGTTTGCCAATTTCAATGCCGATCCCAAGTATCTGGCCGACACCTACAAGGCCACGCTGACCTATTCCCATGACAGCAACTTGCTGATGGTGTTGCGCGCACGAGCGGACATTGCCTTGGTGACACGTTCCTACCTGAGCGATTACCTGCTGCGTAACGAGAAAGTCGGCGAGCAATTGCTGGTGTCGCAACGCGTCGATCAGGTCTATCACCATTACGCGTTGATTCGCCCGCAGGCGCCGATTACCGGCGAAGCATTTGGCAAGTTGCTGCAAGGCCTGCGAAACAACGGCCAGATGCTGAAGATTTTCGATCCCTACAAAATTGCCCTGGTGCCGGTGGGCAAACCCTGAATCGCGTCTCAGGTCGCGTATTTGGCGACTGCGCTTAAATTTCCTGCTCCGGCTCACGTCACATCGTTGAACTGTCGACGATTACCGTGAGCCCCCTCCATGTCCAATCTGAATGACCTGATCACCCTGGCCTTGCCGTCAGGCAACTGTCTTGTAGCCGATGAAACCGCCCGCCGCCTGAGCCTCAGCCTGCAAGGGCAGCCGTTGATTGAACTGCGGCTGACCCGCGAGCCGGAGTTGCATCTACGGCTGGAGGAGCGCTTCGGTCGCCCTGACGGTCAGGCTTTCTGGGCGGCCTGCTATTGGCTGTTTGCCCGTGACGCGGCTTGTCAGCGTCTGACCTGGCACCTCGATGACGTGCCCACCGAAGCCTTGCTCAGCGGGTTGCTGATTGCGACCGACGTCACCGGCCAGTATCGCTGCGAACGCACGCTGTTCTGGCAGCTGCCCCAGCCTTGGCTGGGGGAGTCGCGCACCGGCAGCTATCCGCAGCAAATGGTCATCAGCGGCGGCAAGCGCCATCCATTGCGTGCAGTGAAACCCCGTGGTGAGGTGTATCGACGCTTCGATGCGCGGCTCGGTGCGTGGGTCTCCCTGCGCACGGTAGAAATCGAGCATGACCTGGCGCGTTTCAACCGCTGGCAGAACAGCCCGCGGGTGGCGAGTTTCTGGCAGGAGGAGGGCAGTCTCGAGAAGCATCGCGAATACCTGAGCAAACTCGAAGCCGACCCGCACACCTTGACGCTGATCGGTTGTTTCGATGATCAGCCGTTCGCGTATTTCGAAGCCTATTGGGCCAAGGAAGATCGCATTGCGCCGTTCTATGATTCCGGCGATTACGACCGTGGCATTCACATGCTGGTGGGCGAAGAACATCACCGCGGCCCGCACAAGGTGGCGAGCTGGCTATCGGCGCTGGTGCATTACCTGTTTCTCGACGATCCACGCACTCAACGGGTGGTCGCCGAGCCTCGCGCCGACAACGCGAAGATGATCGGGCATATGCATAATCAGTGTTTCCACTGCGAAAAAGAGTTCGACTTCCCGCACAAGCGCGCGGCGTTGATGATGCTGGGGCGTGAGCGGTTTTTTGATCGGTGCAATCTGGCCTGAAAAAAAGATCGCAGCCTTCGGCAGCTCCTACATGGGATTGCGTGAACCCTGTAGGAGCTGCCGAAGGCTGCGATCTTTTCTATCGACTGGATACGGTCTCAGCGACGAGCAAAGGTATCCGCACGATTGCCCGACACCTTGCGGCAATGCACCAGCGCATCACGAATCATGAAGTTCACCAGGGTTGGCGAGACGCCGAGTTCCTTGGCGATGTCTTTTTGCGGCACGCCGTGCAGGCGGTACATCTCGAAGGCGTAACGGGTGCGGCTGGGCAGCTCCGTCAGCGCATCGGCGATGTTTTCCAGGGTCGAAAAATTCATATGCGAGGTTTCCGGCGAAGCGCCCTGAATCACCACGTTCAGACCTTCCTCTTCCGGGCCCGAATACTTCTGCTCCAGCGCCTGCTTGCGGTAATGATCGATCGCCAGGTTGCGCACGATCTGGAACAGGTAACTGAGCTGAGCCTTGATTGACGATGTGATCTGCGGCGCCGATTGCAGCCGGAAGAACGCATCCTGCACCACATCTTCAGCGCGTGATCGGCAACCGGTGATGCGGGCGGCAATCTTGACCAGAATCAGTCGGTTGTCGACGAAGGCCTGAAGTAGAGGTGAATCGCACCTGCTTGTGGATACTTGTTCCGTCATTGGAAATCACCTTGCTGCAAATAGGGTCGTGGGACGACAGGGGGATCGGCGTCGTCCTACACATCGAGCGACAAATTAGGTTGAATGATAATGATTGTCAATTGAGAAAGAGAATTAATGCTCCGCATAAGAGCAGAGTGAGAACTGCGACACGCTGACTCACCTACCGACCTCAAGCCTGCTGGCGCCCTAGCCTTGAGACTAATTATTTCAAGACCTCATCCGTTCTCATTGGTGAATGGCTGCGGGCGCAAGCTTCGGCCAAACCAGCATTCCCAAGCCTTGCGCGGTCGGCGAAGACCGCGTCCTGCATGTCCATGAACGGGCGTGACGTACGAAAACCGATTCCACTTGCAAGCCGAATTCAGGCAGGAAACCTCATGACCGACGCGTTCGAACTCCCTAGCACACTGGTCCAAGCCCTTCAGCGCCGCGCGGCCCTGACGCCGGACCGGGTGGCCTTGCGTTTTCTCGCCGAAACCCAGGATCAGGCTGTGGTGCTCAGTTATCGTGAGCTCGATCAACGGGCGCGAACCATTGCCGGCGCGTTGCAAGCCGAGGCTTCGTTCGGTGATCGCGCAGTGCTGCTGTTTCCCAGCGGCCCGGATTACGTCGCGGCGTTTTTTGGCTGTATGTACGCAGGTGTAATTGCAGTGCCGGCCTATCCGCCTGAATCGACCCGTCGTCATCACCAGGAACGTCTGCTGTCGATCATTAGCGATGCCGAACCGCGATTGCTGTTGACCAGCGCCGACCTGCGCGACGAGTTGCTGCAAATTAACGAGGCGCCGCCGCTGCTGTGTGTCGACACCCTTGACAGCGCCTTGGCCGAACGCTGGGTCGCGCCGGACTTGCACGGCGACCACATCGCCTTCCTGCAATACACCTCCGGCTCCACGGCGTTGCCTAAAGGTGTGCAAGTCAGTCACGGCAACCTGGTGGCCAACGAACTGCTGATTCGTCATGGCTTCGGCATCGATCTGAACCCCGACGACGTGATCGTCAGCTGGCTGCCGCTGTACCACGACATGGGCCTGATCGGCGGCCTGTTGCAGCCGATTTTCAGCGGCGTGCCCTGTGTGTTGATGTCGCCGGCGTACTTCCTCGGCCGACCATTGCGCTGGTTGGAGGCGATCAGCGAATACGGCGGCACCATCAGCGGCGGGCCGGACTTCGCCTATCGACTGTGCAGCGAACGGGTCAGCGAATCGGCGCTGGAACGCCTCGACCTGAGTGGCTGGCGCGTGGCGTATTCCGGTTCCGAACCGATTCGCCTCGACACCCTGGAACGCTTCGCCGAGAAGTTCGCTGCGTGTGGCTTTACCTCGGACAGCTTCATGGCCTCTTACGGTCTGGCGGAAGCCACGCTATTCGTTGCCGGCAGCCCCCGCGGTCAGGGCATTCCATCGTTGCGTGTGGATGATCAGGCCCTGGCGCAGAACCGAGCCGAGCCGGGCGATGGCAGTCCGATCATGAGTTGCGGCATCAGCCAGCCGGATCACGCAGTGCTGATTGTCGATACCGTATCGCTCGAAGAACTCGCCGACAACGCGGTCGGTGAGGTCTGGGCTGCCGGGCCGAGCATCGCCCATGGTTACTGGCGCAACCCCGAAGCCACGGCCAAGACTTTCGTCCAGCACGCCGGCCGCACCTGGCTGCGCACCGGCGACCTGGGCTTTTTGCGTGACGGGGAATTGTTCATCACCGGGCGCCTGAAAGACATGCTGATCGTTCGCGGTCACAACCTTTATCCGCAGGACATCGAGCAGACCATCGAGCGTGAAGTGGAGGTGGTGCGCAAAGGTCGCGTGGCCGCATTCGCGGTCAACATCGAGGGGCAGGAGGGCATCGGTATCGCCGCGGAAATCAGCCGCAGTGTGCAGAAAATCCTGCCGCCCGAGGCGCTGATAAAAGCCATCCGTCAAGCGGTGGCCGAGGCGTATCAGGAAGCACCGAGTGTGGTGGTATTGCTCAATCCGGGGGCGTTGCCGAAGACGTCCAGTGGCAAGTTGCAGCGCTCGGCGTGCCGCAATCGCCTGGCCGATGGCAGCCTCGACAGCTATGCGCTATTCCCGTCGGCAGACGTCGCAAACGCGTTTGAAACCAACACCGGCTCAGAGCTGCAAACCCTGATTGGCCAGATCTGGTGTGAGCAATTGCAGGTCAAGCAGGTCAACGCCGACGATCACTTCTTCCTGCTCGGCGGCAACTCCATCGCCGCCACTCAAGTAGTCGCACGCCTGCGTGAAAAGCTGGGGCTGGAGCTGAATCTGCGCCTGTTGTTCGAAGCGCCAACCCTCGGCGCATTCGCTGCCGCGGTCGCCCGGCAACAACAGGATGGCGGCGTGGCCCAAGGCGCGATCATGCCCTTGTCGCGCAGCGAAGCCATGCCGCAATCCCTGGCGCAAAACCGTTTGTGGATCACCTGGCAACTCGACCCGCAGAGCAGCGCCTATAACATTCCCGGTGCCTTGCGCCTGCGCGGCGAACTGGACGAAGACGCCTTGCGCGCCAGTTTCCAGCAACTGATCGAGCGTCACGAATCCCTGCGCACACGGTTTTTCGAGCGTGACGGCGTAGCCCTGCAACAGGTCATTGCTGCCGGCGAATTCAACCTGCAAGTGATCGACATCAGCGACCTGCCAGCCGCCAAGCGTGAAGCCCGCGCGCAGCAGATCCGCGAGGACGAAGCCCGCACCCGGTTCGATCTGGAAAAAGGCCCGCTGCTGTGGGTGACCCTGGTGCGCCTCGGCGATGAGGACCATCAATTGCTGGTGACGATGCACCACATCATCGCCGACGGTTGGTCGATGAACGTGCTGATCGACGAATTCTCGCGGCTGTACGCGGCCGCTTCTCAAGGCCAGAGCGCCAGCCTTCCAGCGTTGCCGACGCAATACGCCGACTACGGCAGTTGGCAGCGCCAGTGGTTGGCGCAAGGGGAGGGCGAGCGTCAACTCGCTTACTGGAAAGCGCAGTTGGGCGTTGATCATCCGACCCTGAGCCTGGCCACCGATCATCCGCGCTCGGCGCAACACATTCACAGCGCCGCCCGCCACACACTGCGTTTGGACGCGAGCCTGAGCGATGCCATTCGCCAGACTGCCCAGGCCCATGAATCGACGTCGTTCATGCTGTTGCTCGCGGCATTCCAGAGTCTGTTGCATCGCTACAGCGGTCAACGCGACATCCGCGTCGGCGTGCCAAATGCCAACCGTCCGCGTCTGGAAACCCAAGGGCTGATCGGTTTCTTCATCAACACCCAGGTGCTGCGCGCCGAGGTGGATTTGCGACTGCCATTCGTTGAGTTGCTGGCGCAAACCCGTCAAGCCGCATTGGGTGCGCAAGCGCATCAGGATCTACCGTTCGAGCAACTGCTCGAAGCTTTCCCGCAGGCCCGCGAGCAGGGCTTGTTCCAGGTGATGTTCAACCACCAGCAACGGGATCTCACTGCGCTGCGTCGCTTGCCGGGACTGCTCGCCGAAGAGCTGCCGTGGCACAGTCGCGAAGCGAAGTTCGATCTGCAACTGCACAGCGAAGAAGACCGCAATGGTCGCCTGAGCCTGTCGTTCGACTATGCCCGCGAGTTGTTTGACGTGGCGACTATCGAGCGACTGGCCGAGCATTTCGCCAACCTGCTGCGAGCCATTTGCGAGCAGCCAAAAACCGCTATCGGCGACCTGCAACTGCTGACGTCGAGTGAGCACGATCAGCAATCCGCCTGGAGCGCCGCACCCTGCACACCGGCCAGCCAATGGCTGCCTGAGTTGCTCAATGAACAAGCGCGCCAGACCCCGGAGCGCACCGCGCTGCTGTGGGACGGCGGCAGCCTGGGTTTTGCCGAACTGCATACCCAGGCCAACCGCCTGGCACATTACCTGCGCGACAAAGGCGTCGGCCCGGACGTGTGCGTGGCCATCGCCGCCGAGCGCTCGCCGCAGTTGCTGATCGGCTTGCTGGCGATCATCAAGGCTGGCGGCGCTTATGTGCCGCTGGACCCGGACTACCCGGCTGAACGCCTGGCCTACATGCTCAGCGACAGTGGCGTCGAACTGTTGCTGACCCAAACCGAATTGCTCGACCGCTTGCCGGCCACCGATGGCGTCAGCGTGATCGCCATGGACGCCCTGCATCTGGAGAACTGGCCAAGTCATGCGCCGGGTCTGCATCTGCACGGCGACAACCTGGCCTACGTGATTTATACCTCCGGCTCCACCGGTCAGCCGAAGGGCGTTGGCAACACTCACGCGGCCCTCGCTGAACGGCTGCAATGGATGCAAGCCACTTACCGCCTGGACCAGACCGATGTGCTGATGCAAAAAGCGCCGATCAGTTTCGACGTGTCGGTGTGGGAATGCTTCTGGCCGCTGATCACCGGGTGCCGCCTGCTGCTCGCCGGCCCCGGCGAACACCGCGATTCGCACCGCATCGCGCAACTGGTCGAGCAATTCGGCGTGACCACACTGCACTTCGTACCGCCGTTGCTAGCGTTGTTCATCGACGAACCGCTCAGCGCCGAATGCACCAGCCTGCGCCGGCTGTTCTCCGGCGGCGAAGCCTTGCCCGCCGAACTGCGCAACCGAGTGCTGGCGCACCTGCCGGCGGTGCAACTGCACAACCGCTACGGCCCGACCGAAACGGCAATCAACGTCACCCATTGGCACTGCACAATGGCTGATGGAGAGCGCTCACCGATTGGCCGGCCATTGAGCAACGTCCTCTGCCGAGTACTCGACAGCGACCTCAATCCGGTACCGACCGGTGTGCCGGGCGAACTGTGTATCAGCGGTATCGGATTGGCCCGAGGTTACCTTGGTCGTCCAGGCTTGACCGCGGAACGCTTTGTGGTCGATCCGCTGGGCGAGCAGGGCGCACGTCTGTACCGCACCGGCGACCGTGCTCGCTGGACCGCCGACGGCGTGATCGAATACCTCGGTCGTCTCGATCAGCAAGTCAAACTGCGCGGTTTTCGTGTCGAGCCGGAAGAAATCGAAGCGCGTCTGTTGGCGCAGACCGGAGTCACCCAAGCGGTGGTGCTGGTGCGCGAAACGGCGGTGGGCGGACAGTTGATCGGTTACTACACCTCTACCGATTCCGCTGAAGCTATTGAGGCTCAAACCACGCGCCTGAAAACCGCGCTGGCCGCTGAGCTGCCGGAATACATGGTCCCGGCGCAACTCATGCGTCTGGATGAAATGCCCCTGAGCCCGAGCGGCAAACTCGACCGCCGCGCCTTGCCGGAGCTTCAATGGCAAGTTCGCGAACACGTCGAACCGGTCACTGCTCTTGAGCAACAAATCGCCGGCATCTGGCGTGAAGTGCTGGGCCAAACACAGATCGGCCTGCGCGATGACTTCTTCGCCCTCGGCGGCCACTCGCTGCTGGCCACGCAGATCATTTCCCGCACCCGCCAGGCCTGCGACGTCGAGTTGCCGCTAAGGGCGCTGTTCGAGGCCAGTGAGCTGGGCGCTTTTGCCGAGCAGGTTCGCTTGATCCAGGCCAGCGGCAAAACCAACAAGCAACCGCCGATCGAGAAGGTCGACCGCAACCAGCCGGTGCCACTCTCCTATTCCCAGCAACGCATGTGGTTCCTCTGGCAGATGGAACCGGACAGCCCCGCGTACAACGTCGGCGGCATGGCGCGGTTGCGCGGCGTGCTGGATGTCGGGCGTTTCGAAGCGGCATTGCAAGCGCTGATCATTCGTCACGAAACCCTGCGTACGACCTTCCCGAGCATCGACGGCGTGGCCCGCCAACAGGTTCATCCAGACACCCGCCTGCGCATGGACTGGAAGGATTTTTCCGCGCTGGCGGTCGACACCCGTGAGCAACGGGTACAACAACTGGCCGATGACGAAGCCCATAAGCCATTCGATCTGGAAACCGGGCCGCTACTGCGTGCTTGCCTGGTCAAGACCGCCGAGCAGGAGCATTACTTCGTCCTGACCCTGCATCACATCGTCACCGAAGGTTGGGCGATGGACATCTTCGCCCGGGAACTCAGCGCGCTCTACGAAGCGTTCGTCGATGACCGCGAATCGCCGCTTCAGCCGCTGCCGGTGCAGTATCTGGATTACAGCGTGTGGCAGCGTCAGTGGCTGGAGTCCGGCGAACGTCAGCGCCAACTCGATTACTGGACCGCGCAACTGGGCCGCGAACATCCGCTGCTGGAATTGCCCGCCGATCGTCCGCGTCCGCCGGTGCAAAGCCATCAGGGCGAACTGTTCCGCTTCGACCTCAGCGATGACCTCGCGGCGCGGGTTCGTGCCTTCAATGCCTACAACGGTCTGACTCTGTTCATGACCATGACGGCCGCGCTGGCGGTGCTGCTTTACCGCTACAGCGGCCAGACCGATCTGCGCATTGGTGCGCCGGTGGCCAACCGCATTCGCCCTGAAAGCGAAGGGCTGATCGGTGCGTTCCTCAACACTCAAGTGCTGCGTTGCCAGCTCGACGGGCAGATGTCTGTCGGCGAGTTGTTCGAGCAGGTTCGCCACACGGTGATCGAAGGCCAGTCCCATCAGGACCTGCCGTTCGATCATCTGGTGGAAGCCTTGCAGCCACCGCGCAGTGCGGCTTACAACCCGCTGTTCCAGGTGATGTGCAACGTGCAGCGCTGGGAATTCCAGCAGAGCCGCACCCTGGCCGGGATGACTGTCGAGTACCTGGCCAACGATGCGCGAGCGACCAAGTTTGACCTCAACCTGGAAGTCACCGACCTCGACCATCGCCTCGGTTGCTGCCTGACTTACAGCACCGATTTGTTCGATGAACCGCGCATTGCGCGTATGGCCGGGCACTGGCGCAACCTGCTGGAAGCGTTGCTCGCTGATCCGCAACAACGCCTCAGCGAACTGCCGTTGCTGGAAGCCAGCGAACAGCAAAACCTGCTCGACAGCCTCGGCATTGAGCCGGGCGAGCATCGCCTCGATCAATGCATCCATCACCTGTTCAGCGAACAGGCGCTGGTGCGCAAGGACGCGCCGGCCCTGACGTTCGCCGGGCAAACACTGAGCTACGCCGAGCTCGACAGTCGCGCCAATCGTCTGGCCTGGATGCTGCGCGAGCGCGGTGTCGGGCCGCAGGTTCGGGTCGGTCTAGCGCTGGAGCGTTCTCTGGAGATGGTCATCGGCCTGCTGGCGATCCTCAAGGCTGGTGGCGCTTATGTGCCGCTGGACCCGGAATACCCGCTGGACCGCTTGCACTACATGATTGAAGACAGCGGCATCGGTTTGCTGCTCAGCGATGCGGCGATGTTCGCGGCGCTCGGTGAATTGCCGGTCAACGTCGGCCGCTGGTGCCTGGAAGACGACGCCGCTGCACTGGCCAACTATCCGGCCAGCGAACTGCCGTTTATCAGTCTGCCGCAACATCAGGCGTACCTGATTTACACCTCCGGCTCCACCGGTAAACCGAAAGGCGTGGTGGTGTCCCACGGTGAAATCGCCATGCATTGCCGTGCAGTGATCGAGCGCTTCGGCATGCGCCCGGACGACTGCGAGTTGCACTTCTATTCGATTAACTTCGATGCCGCGACCGAACGTCTGCTGGTGCCGCTGTTGAGCGGTGCGCAGGTTGTCCTGCGTGCTCAAGGCCAGTGGGATGCGCAAGAAATCTGCGGGCTGATTCGTCGGCACAGCATCAACATTCTTGGTTTCACCCCAAGCTACGGCAGCCAGTTGGCGCAATGGCTGGCGACCCAGGGCGAAACCCTGCCGGTGCGCATGTGCATTACTGGCGGCGAGGCCCTGACCGGCGAACACTTGCAACGGATTCGCGCGGCGTTCAAACCGAGCGTGTTTTTCAACGCCTACGGCCCGACTGAAACCGTGGTCATGCCGCTTGCCAGCCTGGCACCCGAGCAACTGGAGGAAGGGCTGGGCAGCGTGCCGATTGGCAGCGTGATCGGCGCTCGCGTCGCTTACATCCTCGACGCCGATCTGGCATTGGTGCCGCAAGGCGCGACGGGCGAATTGTATGTCGGCGGTGCAGGTCTGGCGCAGGGGTATCACCAGCGTCCGGGCATGACCGCTGAACGGTTTGTTGCTGATCCGTTCGCCGCCAATGGCGGACGTTTGTACCGCACCGGCGACTTGGTGCGCCAGCGTGCCGATGGTCTGGTTGAGTACCTCGACCGGATTGACCATCAAGTGAAGATTCGTGGTTTCCGCATCGAATTGGGCGAGATCGAAACCCGTTTGCTGGAACACGAATTCGTGCGTGAAGCGGTGGTACTGGCCCTCGACGCACCGAGCGGCAAGCAATTGGTCGGCTATCTGGTCACCAGCGTGGCCGAACAGGATGAAGCGCAACAAACTGCATTGCGCGAAGCGTTGAAGGCGCAGCTCAAATCGCAGTTGCCGGATTACATGGTGCCGACGCACTTGATCCTGCTGGCCAGCATGCCGCTGACCGCCAACGGCAAGCTCGACCGTCGCGCACTGCCGGCACCGGACCCGGAGTTGAATCGACAGCAGTACGTGGCGCCGAGCAACGAATTTGAGCTGACCCTAGCCGGGATCTGGTGCGAAGTGCTGAACGTCCAGCAGGTCGGCCTCAACGACAACTTCTTTGAACTGGGCGGCGATTCGATTCTGTCGATCCAGGTGGTCAGCCGTGCGCGGCAGCAGGGCATCCACTTCAGCCCGCGTGATCTGTTCCAGCACCAGACCGTGCAGACGCTGGCCGCCGTCGCGACCCGCACCGAGCAGGTCATGGCCGAGCAAGGTTTGCTGAGCGGTGAGTCGCGTTTGACGCCGATTCAGCACTGGTTCTTCGACACTGAAATCCCGCAGCGTCAACACTGGAACCAGGCGCTGCTGCTGGAGCCGACCGTAGCGCTCGATCCACATCGTCTGGAGCAAGCGCTGCTGGCGGTGATCGAACAGCACGACGCCTTGCGCCTGCGCTTTACCGAAGTCGCCGGCCATTGGCAGGCCGAGCATCAGGCGGTTTCCGACGCCGCCGTGCTGTGGCAGGTGCACGTGCCGGCCATGGACAAATGCGTGGCGCTGTTCGCCGATGCCCAACGCAGCCTCGACCTTGAGCAAGGGCCGCTGATGCGGGCGCTGCTGGTGGATGATTCCGAGGGGCAACAACGGCTGTTCATCGCCATTCACCACCTAGTGGTGGACGGGGTGTCGTGGCGGGTGCTGCTGGACGATCTGCAAACGGTTTATCGTCAACTCGAGTCCCGGCAGTCGGCAAAACTGCCGGCAAAAACCAGCGGCTTCAAGGACTGGGCCGCACGGTTGCAGGCTTACGCCGGCAGCGAATCCCTGCGTGAAGAATTGAGCTGGTGGCAGACGCAACTGGCCGGCCCAAGCGCTGAATTGCCCTGTGATCGTCCGCAGGGTGGTCAGCAAAATCGTCACGCGCAAACCGTCAGCGTGCGCCTCGACAGCGAGCGTACCTGCCAACTGCTGCAACAGGCGCCGACGGCCTATCGCACTCAGGTCAATGATCTGCTGCTGACCGCATTGGCCCGTGTGGTGTGCCGCTGGAGCGGTCACGAATCGGCGTTGATTCAACTCGAAGGCCACGGTCGCGAAACCCTGTTCGACGAGATCGACCTGACCCGAACCGTGGGCTGGTTCACCAGCGCCTATCCACTGCGCCTCACACCCATGAGTGAACAGGGTGCCTCGATCAAGGCGATCAAGGAGCAATTGCGCGCGGTGCCGCACAAAGGTTTGGGTTATGGCGTGCTGCGTTACCTGGCCGATGGCGTGTGCCGTCAGACCATGGCTGTGTTGCCGGTGGCGCCGATCACCTTCAACTACCTGGGGCAGTTCGACCAGAGTTTCGGCAGCGATGCGCTGTTCCGTCCGCTCGATGAAACGGTCGGCGCGGCCCATGATCCACACGCTCCGCTGCCCAATGAGCTGAGCGTCGACAGTCAGGTGTATGGCGGTGAGTTGGTGCTGCGCTGGACCTTCAGCGCCGAACGCCACGATCTGCAAACCATCACCAAACTGGCAGAGGCGTATCTGGGCGAATTGCAAAGCCTGATCCAGCACTGCCTGAGCGACCACGCGGGCGGGCTGACGCCGTCGGACTTCCCGTTGGCCCGACTGACTCAGCCGCAACTCGACGCATTGCCAGTGCCAGCGGCGATGATCGAAGACGTTTACCCGCTGACCCCGATGCAGGAAGGCATGCTGCTGCACACCTTGCTCGAACCGGGCACCGGCCTCTACTACATGCAGGACCGTTACCGCATCAACAGCGAGCTCGACCCGCAACGTTTCGCTCAGGCCTGGCAAGCGGTGATCGCCCGACATGAAGCCTTGCGCGCCTCGTTCTGCTGGAATGTCGGCGAAGACATGCTGCAAGTGATCCACAAACCGGGTAGCACGCCGATCGAATATCTGGACTGGAGCGCGGTTGCCGAAACCGAGCAAGAGCCGAAGTTGCAGGCGTTGCTGAAAAGCGAGCGTGAGGCCGGGTTCGATCTGCTCAATCAGGCACCGTTCCACCTGCGCTTGATCCGCGTGGCCGCGGCGCGTTACTGGTTCATGATGAGCAACCACCACATCCTTATCGATGCCTGGTGCCGTTCGCTGCTGATGAACGATTTCTTCGAGATCTACACCGCCCTCGGCGAAGGCCGCGAAGCGCAACTGGCGGTGCCGCCGCGTTATCGCGATTACATTGGTTGGCTGCAACGCCAGAGCCTGGCAGAAGCGCGACAGTGGTGGCAGCAGAACCTGCGAGGCTTCGAGCGCACCACGCCGATTCCGAGCGACCGGCCGTTCCTGCGTGAACATGCCGGCGACAGCGGCGGCATGATCGTCGGTGACCGCTATACCCGACTCGATGCCCGCGAGGGTGCGCAATTGCGCGAACTAGCTCAGGCCCATCAGCTGACCATCAACACCTTCGCCCAGGCGGCGTGGGCGCTGGTGCTGCGTCGCTTGAGCGGTGATCGCGACGTGCTGTTCGGTGTCACGGTCGCTGGGCGCCCGGTGGAAATGCCGGAGATGCAAAGCACGGTCGGGCTGTTCATCAACAGCATCGCCCTGCGGGTGAAAATGCCCGAAGACGATCAGCGTTGCAGCGTTCGTCAGTGGCTCAGCGGTTTGCTCGACAGCAACATGCAACTGCGCGAGTACGAATACTTGCCGCTGGTGAGCATCCAGGAAAACAGCGAACTGCCCAAAGGCCAGCCGCTGTTCGACAGCCTGTTCGTGTTCGAAAACGCGCCGGTGGAAGTCTCGGTGCTGGACCGTGCGCAAAGCCTTAACGCCACCTCGGATTCGGGCCGCACCCACACCAACTTCCCGTTGACGGCGGTGTGTTATCCGGGCGATGACCTGGGCTTGCACCTGTCCTACGACCAGCGATATTTCGACGAATCCACGGTCGAGCGCATGCTCGGCGAATTCAAGCGCCTGTTGCTGGCGCTGGTCGAAGGCTTCCATGGCGACATGGCCGATCTGCCGCTGCTGGGCAACGAAGAGCAGGACTTTCTGATTCATGGCTGCAACCAGAGCCAACACGAGTATCCGCTGGAACAGAGCTATGTCTCATTGTTCGAAGCGCAGGTTGCCGAGCATCCACAGCGAGTTGCCGCCAGTTGCCTGGATCAGCAGCACAGCTACGTTGAGCTGAACCAGCGCGGCAACCGTCTCGGCCATGCGCTGATTGCGGCCGGCGTCGGCCTGGATCAACCGGTGGCGCTGCTCGCCGAACGTAACCTCGATCTGCTGGGCATGATCATCGGCAGCTTCAAGGCCGGTGCCGGTTACTTGCCGCTGGACCCGGGCCTGCCGAGTCAGCGTCTGAGCCGGATCATCGACCTGAGCCGCACGCCGTTGCTGGTTTGTACTCAGGCGTGTCATGAACAAGCCGTCGCGCTGCTGGAAGAGTTTGGTTGTGCCAACCGACCTCGATTGCTGGTCTGGGAAGAGGTGCAGGCGAGTGATGTTTCGGTGGCCAATCCGGGTATTTACAGCGGCCCTGATAATCTTGCCTACGTGATTTACACCTCGGGTTCCACCGGTCTGCCGAAGGGCGTGATGGTGGAGCAGCGCGGCATGCTCAATAACCAGTTGAGCAAGGTGCCGTACCTGAAACTGAGCGCCGCCGATGTGATCGCTCAGACTGCTTCGCAAAGCTTCGATATTTCGGTCTGGCAGTTCCTCGCGGCACCGCTGTTCGGCGCTCGGGTGGACATTGTGCCGAACAGCATCGCCCACGATCCACAAGGCTTGCTGGCCCATGTTCAGAGCCACGGCATCACCGTGCTGGAAAGCGTGCCATCGTTGATTCAGGGCATGCTCGCCCAGGACCGCATGAGTCTCGACGGTCTGCGCTGGATGCTGCCGACCGGTGAAGCAATGCCGCCGGAACTGGCGCATCAATGGTTGCTGCGTTACCCGGAAATTGGCTTGGTGAACGCCTATGGCCCGGCGGAATGCTCGGACGATGTGGCGTTCTTCCGCGTCGACCTGGCTTCGACGCGCGGCAGTTATCTGCCGATTGGCACGCCGACCGACAACAACCGTTTGTACTTGCTCGATGGCGCGCTGGAACTGGTGCCGTTGGGGGCGGTGGGGGAGTTGTGTGTGGCTGGTACCGGTGTGGGGCGCGGCTATGTGAGCGATCCGTTGCGTACCGCTCAGGTGTTTGTGCCGAACCCGTTCGGCGCACCGGGGGATCGCTTGTATCGCACCGGCGACCTGGCCCGACGTCGCAGTGACGGCGTGCTGGAATACGTCGGGCGTATCGACCATCAAGTGAAGATCCGCGGTTACCGCATCGAACTGGGTGAAATCGAGGCCCGTCTGCACGAGCAACCGGAAGTTCGCGATGCAGCGGTCGGTGTGCAGGAAGGCGTCAACGGCAAGCATTTGGTCGGCTATCTGGTTGCAGCGGATTCGTCGCTGAATCCGAACGAACGACTGGAGCGTATCAAGCAACGTCTGCGCGCAGAATTGCCGGAATACATGGTGCCGCTGCACTGGTTGTGGCTCGACAAGCTGCCGCTCAACGCCAACGGCAAACTCGATCGCAAGGCCTTGCCGGTACTGGAAATCGGCCAGTTGCAGAGCCAGGACTATCAGGCGCCGCGCAATGAGCAGGAACAGACCCTGGCGGATATTTGGGCCGAGGTGTTGAAGGTCGAGAAGGTCGGCGTGCATGACAACTTCTTCGAACTCGGCGGGCATTCGCTGCTGGCCACACAGATCGCCTCGCGGGTGCAAAAAGCCCTGCAACGCAACGTGCCGCTGCGGGCGATGTTCGAGTGCAGCACGGTGGCCGAGCTGGCCGAGTACATCGACGGATTGGCGGCGAGCGACATTACCGAGGAGAAGGTGGATCGGTTGAAAGACCTGATGGCGGAGTTGGAGGGCCTTTAAAGTCAAAAGATCGCAGCCTGCGGCAGCTCCTACAGGTGTACGCCGAGCCCATGTAGGAGCTGGCGAAGCCTGCGATCTTTTGATCTTCAATCCGGTTGACTGCCGGCCCCCACCGGCTCAGTCTTCCTGTGCTTTTTTTATGGATCCGATTTCACCAGGGAGACAGTCAATGCCCTTCGTAACGGTTGATGGACAAGCGCTTCACTACATAGATAAAGGCACAGGCCCTGCGGTTCTGCTGGCCGGCAGTTACCTGTGGGACCAAGCCATGTGGGCACCACAGATTGCGGCGTTGTCGCAGCACTATCGGGTCATCGCCCTGGACCTGTGGGGCCATGGCGAATCCGGGCGGATACCCGAATGCATGACGTCGCTGGATGACGTGGCGCGCCAGGCACTGGCATTGCTCGATCATCTGGACATCGATTGCGTCACGCTGGTCGGTCTTTCGGTGGGTGGCATGTGGGGTGTTCGACTGGCTCTGTCAGCACCGCAGCGGCTCAACGGTCTGGTGCTGATGGACACCTATGTTGGCGTCGAACCGGAACCGACCCGCCAATACTATTTCTCGCTGTTCAAGCAGATCGAAGACACGGGTGTGATCTCGTCGCAACTGCTCGACATTATTGTGCCGATCTTCTTCCGTCCGGGCATCGATCCGCAATCGGCGCTGTATCAGGATTTTCGCGCCAAATTGGCTGCGCAGCCGGCTGACCGCCTGCGTCAAAGCATCGTGCCGATGGGGCGGATTACCTTTGGTCGTGATGATTTGCTGCCGCGTCTGGGTGAACTGAACCCTGAAACCACGCTGTTGATGTGCGGCGATCAGGACAAACCGCGGCCGCCGTCGGAAACCAAAGAAATGGCCGAGTTGATCGGTTGCCCGTATGTGCTGGTGCCGGAGGCGGGGCATATCTCCAATCTGGAGAGTCCGGCATTCGTTACCGAGGTGCTGCTGAAGTTTCTGGCCGACAGAAATTCATGTAGCGCGTGATAAAAAAGATCGCAGCCTTCGGCAGCTCCTACATGAGATCGGTGTAGGAGCTGCCGAAGGCTGCGATCTTTTGATCTTGCTATTTGGGCCCGAGAATCTTCACCAACTTCTCCGGCGTCGGCGCGCCTTGCTGCTGTTGCAGCTGACCCTTGTCGTCCATGTAGAAAATCGCCGGGGTGGCGGCCAACTCCAGGTCTTCCATCAACTTCATGTTCGCCGCGTATTTCGCCTGAATGGCCGGCGGCACGTCTTTCAACGCCTTGAGCGAACTGTCCTTGCCGGATTTCTCGTGGTCTGCCAACGCTTTTTGCGGGTCCTTGGCGGCCAGCAGCGCGGCGGATTTGCCCGGGCTGTCTTCGCGAATGATGCCGACCATGATGTGCCGCAACTGCACCTTGCCGGCCTTGACCCACGGCCGCGCCTGTTCCCAGAACATGTTGCAGTACGGGCAATTCGGGTCGCTGAACAGATAGACGATTCGCGGTGCGTCCTTGTCGCCGTCACCGATCCAGTTGCTCGCTTCCATCTTGCCCCAGACTTCCTTGGCCATTGGCGCGTAGACCAGTTTTTGCAACGGCGCGCTGCTCAGGTCATTGCCTTCGGCGTCGTACAAATTGCCTAGCAATACATGTTTGCCGTCCGGGGTCAGGTACAGCGCCATGCCACGGTTCTGGTACTGCGCCGCGTAACCGCGCAGGCCGTCGGGCGCGTCGAAGGTGCCGACAATTTTGGCGCCCTTGGCTTCGATCTTCTTGATCGCTTCAGGCAATTCTTCGGCCTGTACCGACGGCAGGTGCAGCAAGGCGGCACCCAGGGTTAACGTCAGCAGGTGGCGGAGGCGGAGCATGGCAATTTCCTTGAAGGCGTGGCCGAGGTGGCCGGGTTCGGGGTGTCGAAGTTTTCCAGGGCGCGGGCCAGGCTGGCTTCAGAGAGTTCGCCCAGATGGCTGCCCAGCAGGTGCCCGTCGGGGCTATAGAACAGCGTAGTCGGCAATGCCATGGAACCCACGGCCTGACTCAATCGACCGCTGCCATCGAACAGCACGTTAGTCAGGCTCAGGCCCTGGGTTTCGAGGAAGGTGCTGACGCTCTGCATGCTTTCGGTCTGATTGACGAACAGGAAGGTCAGGTCCGGACGCTGTTGCTGGGCGTTTTCCAGCACCGGCATTTCCCGGCGGCACGGCGGGCACCAGGTGGCCCAAAGATTGATGACCAGCGGCCCGCCCTGGTAGTCGCTGAGCTGTATGGTTTGGCCGGCGGCATTGCGCAGGGTGATCTGCGGCAGGCGCGTGCCTTGTTCGTAAATACTCAGGGAGAACGTCGCCAGCAACCAGAACGCCAGACCACTGGCCACGCCAAAGCCCAACGGGCGACGCAGGGCCGGGCGACGCCAGCCTCGATACAGGGCGGCAAGCAACAGCACGACCACCCCGGGCCAGGCGAGAAAACCACCGTCGCGCAGGTCGATGATCTGCCACGGATCGTTGCGATACTGCGCCCAGTAGGCGATCACGAAACCGACCCGGGCCGCCAGCATGCCCAGCAGGAACAGGCTGAACAGCACCGACTCCGGGTTCTCGCCACCGCGCTTGGCCACCCGCCAGCCGACAAAGGTCGCCAGCGCCAGGGCACTGATCAGCAGCAGGTGATTAAGCGCGATGGCAAAGGTGCCGAGGGTAAAAGTCAGCATTAACGAGCGTCTCGGGTGGTGGTCCAGCGTTGCAGGAAGGTGCCGGCATCGACCTCACCGGTGATGCGCTGGCTGCGACGCTCTTCACCATTAGGGCCGATCCACAACAAGCTTGGCGGCCCCGGCACTTTATAACGGCCGAGCAGTTCGCGGCTGGCGGCATTGTCGGCGGTGACGTCCAGCCGTAGCAAGCGCACATCGCTGAGCGCTTCCAGGACCTGCGGTTTGCCGAAGACCTGTTTTTCCATGACTTTGCACGACACACACCAGTCGGCGTAGTAGTCCAGCAGCACCCATTGACCCTGAGCTTTGGCCGCATCGAGTTCGCGTTGCAGTACAGCGGGCTCCCTGACCGTGGTGAATGCCTCATGCGCGCTCGGCGCGGCAGCGCCAGTACGGTCGGCGCTGTACACCTGCAACGGCTGATACGGATCGTCACTGCCACCCGCCGCACCCACCACCAACAGGCTGCCCCAAAGTCCCAACAGCAGTGAACTGGCGCCGAACAGGTGGGCAACTCGGCCAAATCCTTGCGACTGCTTCCAGGCGCTGTAGGCGGCGATCAGCAACAAGGCGCCACACAGACCGAGCCACAATGATTCAGCCAGCACCGGCCGCAGCATCAGCAGTGCCGTGGCGAGGAATAGAAAGCCAAATACACCCTTGAGCAGGTTCATCCACGCACCCGGTTTGGGCAGGAAACGATTGCCGACAGTCACCAGCAGCAATAGCGGCACGCCAATGCCGATACCCATGGCGAACAGAATCAGCCCGCCGTGCAGCGCATTGCCGCTCTGCGCGATATAAAGCAAGGCCCCCGCCAGCGGTGCGGTCATGCACGGACCGACCAGCAGGCCGGACAAAGCCCCGAGTACACCGGCACCGATCAGGCTGCCACCGCGCTGATTGCGCGAAACATGCTCCAGCCGATCTCGCACGGCTACCGGCAACTGCAGCTCAAAGAAACCGAACATCGGCAAGGCCAGCAATACGAACACCGCCGCAAAGCTGCCCAACAGCCATGGATTCTGCAGCAGGGCTTGAAGGTTCGCGCCAAGCAGCGCAGCCAGAACGCCCATCGCCGCATACACCAACGCCATGCTGGTCACGTAACTGCCGGCCAGGGCAAAACCGCGTTTGGGCGTGGCACCGCTGCCAACGATCAAACCCGCCAGAATCGGCAGCATCGGCAACGAACAAGGCGTGAACGCCAACAGCAGCCCCAAGCCGAAGAACACCAGCAGGCTCCAGCCCAACGCCCGTTGCTGAAGGCCGCTGGCCAGAGCCTGGTCGGGCGCTTCTTCATTAAACGCGGTAAGGACGTTACTTGCGCCAAGGTCGACCACTTGAGTCTGCGGCGGATAACACAAACCGGCATCGGCGCAGCCCTGGAAGCCTACTTTGATCTGACCAGTGGCTCCGGCCGGAATCTTCAGTTCCAGGCCCTGGCGATAGACCTGCTGTTCGCCGAAGAACTCGTCGCTGTGGGACTCGCCCTCGGGCAGAACCGGCACTTGCTCCGGGGCCAGACCGTCGAATTTCAGGCGTTTCTGATACAGATAATAATTGTCGGCAATTTGCCAATAGAGCTGGGTTTCCCCGGTTTCAAGGCGTTCGGAGGTGAAGATGAACGCCTTTTCCACCTGAAGAAACTCGGGTTTGGTCTCGAACGGATTCGTTCCAGCCTGGGCCACACCCGAGATCAAGAGGACAAATAATAAAAACAGTCGACGCATGGGTAAGCCTTATCCCTGTGCAAGTGAGGAGCACAGTGGCGGGCGGCGATTAACCGATGATTAACCGCGCCCTACGTGGACATCGAGGAAGCGATATCCTATTTCAGTCCACCGGTTACATGAGTCCTCGGTCGCGTATCAATAGGAGCCGGGTGGCGTCATTGACCCTGAATGCACCTTTTACCAAGCGGTTCTTTACAATTGTCGGGTTGTTTGGTTTTCGTCGAAATAGTGATGGCCCGTTGGCTGTCTTGCCGGTGGTTTCATCACGCACAAGGCACGATTCGTTTATTAATGATCGTGCCTGTTTTATCTGTGGGCGATTAGTTAGTCTTGAATCAAACCCGGCCACGAGTCTTCATTGACAGAGATTGGGCCTTGTATTCCAGATTGAACGTCATACCTCAGGTATTCATTATCGGTCAGGAAGATGTAAAAATAAGTTTTGAGTAGGGGGTGGTCGTTCAATACTGCGGTAATCATGCGATCTTTGTATTGCTCCAGTTCCTGCCACGCAGAGTTTTTGAGGGGATAGACCCTAAGTATTTCCGACCATGGACTATAGATGATATAGTTTCCGTCGTTCAATAGTATCCAGAAAGTGTGCTTGATGTCCGCATTTTCATTCCACATGACACCGACGATTCGGTCGAAATAAGGTAGCAATACTCCCCACTCCGTTTGTGAAATGGGCTTTTTGAAAACAACCTTGTCACTCGATTGTTGGTACTTGCATACCATCGGTGTATTGCCTTCGTAGTAGAAAAACCAGGTTATATCGCCTTCGTTAACCTGCTTCCAATTAAGGCCCGAGGTGTTGAATCCAAAGCGTAGGTCTTTCACGTGTTTGTCGAAGTCATCCCAGTGATCGTCAACAGCGGTAGGGTGATTCTCCTCGACCCTGTTGTCTCCAAGGTTAAAGCGAGAGTAGGTGTTAGTGTCCTTGAAGAAGAAATAAATGCGATCGGGCCCACTGCGCCAGTCGACGGCGACGAAGTTTTTTATGGTTGTCATTTGTTTGATTCCTTTCAAAGGATTTAAAGAGTGCTTCCATATGGAAGCGTGTTTTAAACGTTTTGGGTGTGCCAGTGCTGCCGTTTTGTGGTGCCAGATTAATGTAAAAAATTGAGGTTTAAAATATGTTTTAACAGGGTTGTTTGTTTCGAGTTTAAACCGAGATATGTGTTTCGGATTGAATGAGGATATATTTGTTAGGTGTTGTTTATAATGATTGGGTACTTTGTGTCTGTGGTTAAATATCACGAATACGCTTCTCGTCTGTCGTATCACTCGTCATAATTTGGCCTTAATCCTCACCTGTTTGACTCATATTTTTGCTCAGGGAGCCTCCATGCACGTATTGGTTTGCGAAGACGACGAGCTGATCGCCAGCGGCATTGTCGCCGGCCTCACCGCTCAGGGCCTGACGGTCGAGCACGTGGCCACCGCCTCGGCTGCCCGGGCGATGCTCAAGGTCGCCGAATTCGACGTCATGGTGCTCGATCTCGGCCTGCCCGATGAAGATGGCCTGAAGCTGTTGCAGCAGTTGCGTCACCATGGCCTGGAAATCCCGGTGCTGATCCTCACCGCGCGGGATTCGGTCACCGACCGGGTCGACGGCCTGCAAGCCGGTGCCGACGACTACTTGCTAAAACCGTTCGACCTGCGCGAACTTGCCGCGCGCTTGCACACTTTGTTACGACGAGTGGCGGGGCGCAGCGTCAATCTGATTGAACACGGTCGTTTGACCTACGACCCGAGCAGCCGCGAAACCCTGCTCGGCGGCCAATCGGTGGATTTGTCGCGCCGTGAGCAATCGCTGTTGCAAGCCTTGCTGCACAATCGCGGTCGGGTATTGTCCACCGAGCAACTGAAGGACAGCGTCTACGGTTTCAACGACGAACTGGAAAGTAACGCCCTTAACGTCCATATCCATCACCTGCGGCGCAAACTCGGCAATGGCATTGTCGAGACGGTGCGTGGCTTGGGCTATCGCCTGGGGCCGGCCGATGGCGGAGAGCAATCGAAGTGATGAGCCTGCGTTTGCGGCTGAGCCTGACCCTCGGCGCCGCGTTTGCGCTGATCTGGGCCCTGGCCGCCGCCTGGATGCTCAGTGATCTGCGCAATCAGATGATGTTTTCCCTCGACCAGCGGCTGGTGGCGTCGGCGCGGATGGTGGCCGGGCTGCTGGAGCAACTGCCGGCGTTGCCGAGCAAGGGCGAGGGGACCCATTTCAGCGCTGAACAGCTGAGCATTCCTGGCGGCATGGCCTGTCAGGTCAGTTCGTTGCGCGGCGAAATCCTGGCCCGCAGTCACAGCAGCCCCGAACAAACCCTGGAAGCCGAAAAAATGGGCTTCCACGATCAAATGATCGACGGCGCACCCTGGCGCAGCTTCACCCTGGCGCGCGGTGATGTGCGCATTACCACCGCCGACCGGCAGATCGAGCGCGAAGCGCTGAACATGTCCATTCTGCTGGCGGCCTCGGTGCCGGTCGGCGTGGCGCTGCTTGGTTGCCTGTGCCTGTTGTGGCTCGGCATCGGTCAGGGATTAGCACCGCTCAATCGTATGCGCGATGCGCTGATGCGGCGCAGTGCCGATTCTCTGGAGCCGTTGCAAATCCAGCCACTGCCCAGCGAGTTGCAGCCGCTGCTGGAAACCCAGAATCAGTTGTTCCAGCGTATCGGCAAGACAATCGAGCGTGAACGGCGCCTGACCGGTGACGCCGCGCACGAGTTGCGCAGCCCGCTGACCGCCATCAAAACCCATCTGCAAGTGGCGCGCATGACCGAAGGCAGTGCCCGGGATCAGTCCTTGGCGCGGGCTGAAGAGGGCGCCGACCGGCTGCACCGCACGCTTGAACAATTGCTGCTGCTGGCGCGCGTCGAGGGCAGTCTGTCGTTCGATGATGGCGTGCAGTGCAGCGCCGAGCAGGTGGCGAAACTGGCGATTCAGGATGCGGCCAGCGGTGATCGTCAGCGGATCAAGTTTCAGTTGCCGGCCACATTCTCCGATGCGCCGCTGCAAATGCCCGCGGTGCTGTCGATTGCCGCGTTGCGCAACTTGCTCGACAACGCCCTGCGCCATACCCCAGGCGATGGAGCAGTGGAGCTGAGCCTGGAAACCACCGACAATCGCGTGCGTTTTTTGGTCCGCGACCACGGCCCGGGGATTGCCGAAGATGACCTGCAACACCTGACCCAACGCTTCTGGCGCAACGGCCAGAGCACCGGTTGCGGCCTCGGTCTGGCGATTGTCCAGGCCATCGTCCAGCGCTGCGGCTGCACCCTGCATTTCGACAGCCGGCCGGATGGCTTGCGGGTTGAATTGACGATGCCTTTGCAACCGGTCTAACCAACACAAAACCCTGTGAGAGCGGGCTTGCCCGCGATGGCAGTGTAACAGTCAACATAGATGTTGGATGTTATGGCCTCATCGCGGGCAAGCCCGCTCCCACACTGTTTCTGTGTTGCACACCAAATGTAACGTCTCTCCATTAGCCACCCGGCCCCCCACAGCGTTATCGTCCCCGGCAGCTTTGACTCAATGGATTGAGGTAACAGCGCCATGGATGCATCGATACACATCTGCAAGGCAACGCCTGCCGACGCCGGGATCATCAGCCGGATCGTCGAGCGCTCCATTCGCGTCGGCTGCGCGCTGGACCACCGCAACGATCCGCGAACCGTCGCCACCTGGACTCACAACAAAACCATCGAACACGTGCAACCCTGGCTGGCCGACTCGCGGTTGTACCTGAACATCGCCCTGTTGCAGGACAAACCGATCGGCGTTGCCATGGCGGCAATCAGCGGTAAGGTCGCGTTTTGTTACGTGCAGCCGGAATGGTTTCGGCGAGGCGCCGGACAAGCGCTGGTGCACGATCTCGAAACCTGGTTGATCGCTCAGGGTTTGCCTCAGGCGCGGCTCAACAGCACTCGTACCGGCGAGGCGTTTTACCACCGTCTGGGTTACCGGGCTTGCGCTGAAACCTTCACCGTGGCGGGACTCCACGCCATTCCCATGCACAAGGCGCTGTCGCCACCTTCATAGAAAGCTGATCGAGGGTCTAAATCCTTGAGGTCCTGATGCGTTTCCAGAACAGGAAAACCTGCAAGTGCGCCCCGTGACCGGAACGCGCACCTGCCCGGTGTGCAGTTTTGGTCACTATCAACAGCGTATTGAGGGATCGAGAGATGTCAGTCGCTACCAGCCTTATCGAAGATCAGCCGGCCCGGAGCGTCTCGACGCCTGCCGAGACGCTTTATCAGTTCAATGAATCGCCATTGCTGGCCCGTCAGAGCCAGCAGGAATCGAATGCTCGCAGCTACCCGAGGCGAATTCCCCTGGCACTCAAGCGTGCCAAGGGCATTTATGTCGAAGACGTCGAAGGCCGTAGTTTCATCGATTGCCTGGCCGGTGCAGGGACTCTGGCCCTGGGGCACAACCATCCAGTGGTGATCGAAGCGATCCAGCAGGTGCTGACCGATGAACTGCCGCTGCACACGCTCGACCTGACCACGCCGGTCAAGGATCAGTTTGTTCAGGACCTGTTCGGTCTGTTGCCGCCGGCATTGGCCGCTGAAGCGAAGATCCAGTTCTGTGGCCCCACCGGTACCGATGCGGTGGAAGCCGCGCTGAAACTGGTGCGCACCGCCACCGGGCGCAGCACGGTTTTGTCGTTCCAGGGCGGTTACCACGGCATGAGTCAGGGCGCGCTGAGCCTGATGGGCAGTCTGGGGCCGAAAAAACCGTTGGGTGCGTTACTCAGCAGTGGCGTGCAGTTCATGCCGTATCCCTACGATTACCGTTGCCCGTTCGGGCTCGGCGGCGCGCAGGGGGTGCAGGTCAACCTGAGTTACCTGGAAAACCTGCTGAATGATCCCGAGGCCGGAGTGCAATTGCCTGCTGCCGTGATCGTCGAAGCGGTGCAGGGCGAGGGTGGGGTCATTCCGGCCGATCTCGATTGGCTGCGCGGCTTGCGACGCATCACCGAGAACGCCGGCGTAGCGCTGATCGTCGATGAAATCCAGAGCGGCTTTGCCCGCACCGGCAAGATGTTCGCCTTCGAGCACGCCGGGATCATTCCGGACGTGGTAGTGCTGTCCAAAGCCATTGGCGGCAGCTTGCCGCTGGCGGTGGTGGTCTATCGCGACTGGCTCGACACCTGGCTGCCGGGCGCCCATGCCGGGACCTTCCGCGGTAATCAGATGGCGATGGCCGCAGGCTCTGCGGTAATGCGCTACCTGACAGAGCACAAGGTTTGCGAGCACGCCGCCGCCATGGGCGAGCGCTTGAGTGAACACCTGCACATCCTGCAACGGGACTTCCCGCAACTGGGCGATATTCGCGGACGCGGCTTGATGCTGGGCGTTGAGCTGGTCGATCCGGCTGGCGTGCCGGACGCTCAAGGCCATCCGCCGATATTCGGTCGTCTGGCGCCGCTGGTGCAGCGCGAATGCCTCAAGCGTGGGTTGATCCTTGAGCTGGGCGGGCGTCACGGCGGTGTCGTGCGTTTCCTGCCGCCGCTGGTGATCACTGCCACAGAAATCGATCGGGTTGCCGACATTTTCGGCAGGGCCATGGCCGCAGCCATCGCCAGTCTCTAAATTTTTTGGTGCCTTGAACGTTCCTTCTACATAACGGCTGCGCACGCCGCGCAGCCCACCCTACAGCGATGGAGAGACAGCATGACGTCAGTATTCGACCGCGAGGACATCCTCTTTCAGGTCGTGGTCAACCACGAAGAGCAATACTCGATCTGGCCCGACTACAAAGCCGTGCCACAAGGCTGGCGCACCGTGGGCAAGAGTGGCCTGAAAAAGGATTGCCTGGCCTACATCGAAGAGGTCTGGACCGACATGCGTCCACTGAGCCTGCGCCAGAAAATGGAAGAACAGGCGGCTGTGGCTCACTGAGCTGTCAAGTGAGACGCGGAGCGTCTCTGGCTGCATTCCTTTGCGGCGCCTGGGAACGAAAAGCCCGCTGAACCGGTAAGGTCAGCGGGCTTTTTCAGGTCTGGAATTTGTGTTGCCTGTCAGACCGCCATCGCGGGCAAGCCCGCTCCCACAGTGGATTGGTGTTGTTGCATAAATAGAGTGAACACCACAAATCCCTGTGGGAGCGGGCTTGCCCGCGATGAACGATAACGCGGTCCAACTGATGTTACACCCCGCTCAACCCCCTGATCACCAAGTCCACATTCCCTTCCAATTCGGCCACCGGATCCGCCGCATCGATACTCAACACCACCAACCGGCTGCCGGCCTCGGCAATCACCGCTTTCACCGGGTCCGACGGCTGGCGATGATGCAACACCACCGCCACATCATTGTCCTTGAGCGTCGCACCCAGTTGTTTGAGCGCCTGCGGTGTCCACTCGGCATCCGGTCGTGCATCAAGGCCAATCAGCTCCAGGTTGAGGCCGCCGATCAGGTAGCCGAAATGATCGCTCAGGCTCATCACACTCAGATTGTCGGCATCGGCCAAGCGTGACTCACTGTCAGCGCTGAGCTTGAGCAGGCGCTGTTTGAGTGCTGCCAGGTTGGCATCGATCTTCGGTTTGGCCGCTGGCGCCAGGCGCACCAGGTCTGCCGCCATCACATCCGCCATGCGTCCCATGTTGTTGCTGGCCAGCCAAGGCTGACTGTTCAAACCGTCGACCTTGTTGCCAGGCTGCACGGCGATGCCAGGCAGAGCGCCGTCCACCGGGCGGGCGGCGTCGATTTCAATGATGCGGATATTGCTGCGCCGTGAGATCGGGTACAGCGGGTCATCCGCCCACAGCGACCGCAGACCAATCACCGCATCGGCGTCGGTCGACAGTTTGGCCAGCGCAGGGGCACCACGCCCTGTGAAGTAAGCTGTTTGCCGGCTGCCGGGGAGGTTCGCTGGCGCCGCACGTTCAAGGTTGACGTCGGTGCCTTGGAGCAGGACTTCGCCCAGGCCGTAGGTGATGGGCAGGGAGGCGAGCACGCGCAACGGTTTGGCGCTGTCAGCCGCCAGCAGCGGTGTGGTGACCAGCCCACACAGGGGCAATGTGAAGGTCAATGCCAGGGTCAATTGACGCAGAGAAAAAGACATTTATCCGAGATTCCCTTTCAGACTTGGGACGATGCCGCGAGCGATGGCGGCCAGGGCGAAGGCGATACCGGCCACCAGAATGATCGCGGCACCGGAAGGGATAGGCAGGTCAAAGACAATCGGCGCGAGAATTCCGCACAGCGTGCTCACCGTGGCGATCAACACCGAACACCAGAAGAACCCCTTCAGCGACTGGCTGAGCAAACGTGCGGCCGCCGCTGGAATCACCAACAGTGCGCCGACCAGAATCGCCCCGATGACTTTCACCGCCGCCACGGTGATCAGGGTCACCAGAATCACGAACAGGTAATCCAGAGTCTTCACCGCCACACCACGCACCGCCGCCAGTTGCGGATTGAAACTGGCGAGCATGATGCGGTTGTACAGCGGCAGGGCCAGCGCCATCACCAGCGAACCAACGATGGCCAGCACCAGCAGGTCATTGCCATTGACCGTCAGCACTGAACCGAACAGCACGTTTTCCAGAATGTGCACGTTGATTTTGCCGGCCAGGATCAGCAGCAGGCTCGCACCCAGCGCCAACGATACGGAGAGAAACACACCGATCAACGTGTCCGGTGCCAGACCAGTACGATTGCGCAGGTAGTTGAGCAAAATGCCAAACAACAGGCAGTAACCGAACAGGCTGCCATAAGGCCCGGTGTAGGGTTCACCGAGCAGAATTCCGATGGCCACGCCGGTCAGCGCCGCGTGGCCCACTGCTTCGGAGAAAAACGCGAAGCGCTTGACCACCACCAGCGTACCCAAACCGCCCAACACCGGGCCGATCAGCAGCCCGGCGAGCAGGGCATTGACCACAAATCCATAGGCCAGTGCTTCCGGCAGGTAACCCGACGAGGCCCAACCCTGGACCATTAAACGAAAGGCTTCGTAACTCATCAGGCAGCGCTCCGGGGATGGGTCGAGAACAAGGTCAGCAGTCGCTCCGGGGTCAGCGCCTGTTTCGGTGTGGCATCGAACAGCACCCGGCGATTGAGACCGGTGACCCGGTCCGCCAGTCGCCCGACCGCTTCCAGATCATGCTCGATCCACAGCACGGTGATGCCGCTCTTGCGCCAGTCGCCCAGCAACCGTTCGAACACCTGAATGCCGGCCTCATCGAGGGCCGACATCGGCTCATCGAGCACCAGCAACTGTGGCTCCGGAATCAATCCTTGGGCCAACAAAACGCGCTGGCGCTCACCGCCGGAGAGGGCGCCCATGCGCCGCTTGCGTTTGTCCTGCATGCCGACCCGTTCCAGTGCTTCGCCGATGGCCGCCGCGTAGTGTTTGCTCAACCCGAGGAACGCCGGGCGCCGCTGGCACATGGCGGCCATGAAGTCATCGACAGTCATCGGTAAACCGCGATCGAATTCCAGCGCCTGGGGCACGTAGCCGATGGTCCCCGGTTCGCCAGGCCATTGCAGGCTCAAACGACCCTGATGCGGCATCTGCCCGAGCAGGGTTTTGATCAGCGAACTCTTGCCGCCACCGTTAGGGCCGACCAGTGCGTGCACGCTGCCGGGCCGGACTTGAAAGGTCACCTTGTCGAGGATCGTCGTGCGACCCAGCGTGAGGCTGACCTCGGCGAAATCCAGCGTCGGCCCCGAAACCTGTGGGAGCGAGCCTGCTCGCGAATGCGGTGGGTCAGTCAACATTGATGTCGACGGATATTCCCTCTTCGCGAGCAAGTCGGATCGCCGCACCGCCGCTCCCACAGGGGATTCAGTGATGGTTTCTTTAGCCGTCATGCGCCGGACTCCTGAATTGCCCGGACCACGGTGTTGAGGTTGCCGGTCATTTCTTTTTCGTACTTGTCGGCGGTGTATTCGCCATAGGAAATGTGCGACAGCGGGTACAGCTTCACTCCGGACTCACGCTGGATGGTCTCGACGTAAGTGGACGGGAAATCCATCTCCGAGAAGATCACTTTCACGTCCAGTTCCCGCAGTTGATCGATGGTCTTTTTCAGCTGGCTGGGGCTCGGTTCGATACCGTGGGCCGGCTCGACCACGGCAGTCACTTCCAGGCCAAACTCGCGCAGCAAATAGTCGTAGGCCGCATGCACCGTGGCCACGCGCAACTCGGCGTTCGGCGCCTGGGTCAGTTTTGCCAGGGCATCGGCGCGCATCTGTCGCAGGCGTTTGCCGTAGGTGCGGGCGTTCTGGGTATAGGTTTTGGCGTTGTTCGGGTCAAGCTTGCCCAGTTCCCGGGCGATGTTGTTGACCTGGGCAATGGAAGCGCTGATCGACAGGAACGTATGCGGATTGACTACCTTGCCGGCACCGCGGGCAGCAACGCCGGTGGCGGCCAGCAGGGGCACGTTTTCGTTGGCTTCGATCACCTTGATGTTCGGGGTTTCGCTGGCGGCGATCATGCGGTCGGCGAAGTCGTCATGGCCCACGCCGTTAAGCACGACCACGTCCAGCCCGCTGATGCGTTTGATGTCTTCGGCCCGCGGCTCGTAGGCATGCGGATTGAAACCGGCCGGGATCAGCGGCACCACTTCGGCTTTGTCACCGACGATGTTGGCCACGTAACTGTAATAAGGGTGCAGGGTGATGCCGATGCGCAGGCGCTTGGCTTCGTCGGCACTGGCCAAAGGTGTCAGCAAACAGGCAAACAGGCCGACCAGCAACAGGCGAAAAAAGGAATGACATTGAGATGAACTAGGCATGGGAAAGCGGTCTTCTCTCGGGTGAAGGCGAGGGTTCAATGCCGATGCTGGCGGGTGACGCCGGCATCGAATTGCGCGACGATCTGCTGCCAGCCGGCGCCGTTGAGCGCAGCGTCGGTGAGATCGTTCGGAACGGGGAGGGCACTGCCACGGTTGAGCCAGATGTCTGGTGCGGAGTCGTCTTCAGCGGTCAAACGCATCAAAAACGAGCCGGCGACGGTTGGGGTCTGGCTCTGGCCGAAGTACGCCTTGGCGTCCAGTAACTGCCAGGCATGGCCGCCGCGGCTGACAGAGCTGGCGTCCTGGGCAAACGGCGCAAAGCCTTCATCGGCGAGGGTGGCGGGCGTGGGCAGTGCTTGCTGTTCCTGACGCAACAGATGAATTTCATCCAGCGTGACCCGCAGGTCGGCGTAAATACCTTGCTCGGATGCGCTCAGATCACGGCGGGCATCCAGTTGATGGCTGCCAACGCTGCTCACTTCCTGAGCCTCGCCACGCCAGGCGACCACCGAGCCGGCAACCGCGAGGATCATCAGGCACAACAGCAACACATAGAGGGTTTCATGGCCGGCACCGGCCGGGCGAACAACTTGGGTGGTGGGCGACGTCATGCTCACGTTCAGGGCGCCTCGATGTCGGCTTGGTCGATCTCGACGACATGGCCGGGACCGGCGTCGAACAGCACATAGAACTCAGCGCCGGGCTTCTTGAATGTCAGGGTCGAATCGCTGCCGAGCTTGCCCGGCACCAGAATGGTTTCGTCGTAGCCGATCACGTCCAGGGTCACTCCCGGTGCGCCGCTGCCGTCGGAAAAACCGCCGGTGCATTGAATCTGTTCGGCGTCGATGGCTTTGCATTCGCACATCGGGTTATGGGCCAGGGCGCTGGTGCTGAGGGCGGCGCAGAGCACCAGTAAAACGGCGTGCAGAGGGCGAAAAGCGTTGATCATGGTTTGCCTCCTTGTTTGTTCAGCCATGCGAGGGTGGCCGGGGATGCCTGGCTCAAGGGGATGGACGCTTGGTGCATGGCACCGTCCCAGCCTTCCATGGTGATCCACAGCTCTGCGTCGGTTTTGGTCTTTTCAGGCACCGGCACCCCGGCGCCCATGCGGTACGGTGTGCCGAAGAAAATCACCCCGGCGGCGCGCAAGCTGCGTGGTTTGCCAATGCGCAGGTAAGTTGCCTTGACCTGATCGCGACAGCTGTCGCAGAGCGCCGCGTTGAAGTACTTGATGGGGCCGGCCGGGCCGTCGGATATGGGGCCTTCGTTGCGAAATTCGGCCAGGCGCAAGCTCCAGGGGCCGACCTGAACTTCACCGATCTCCCGCTGACCCAGACCGGTGTCACCGCGAAACAGCGCCGCGTCGGCGAAGTACTTGGGCATGAATCCCAGTGGCACCAGCAACAGCAGCGCGTTGATGTGGAAGCGCCATGTGTGCCAGAAACGGCTTAGCGGCGAGCGCGGTTTTTCTGCTGTGACCGGGTTCATCAGCTGACCTCCGTGACTTCGCGGCTCATGGCCGGGGCGGGCGGACTGACCACCGCCGTCCGTGGACGCTTATTGCTGCGCTTGAGGGCATTGGCCGTGGCCAGGGCGGTGCGTTTGGTCCAGATCAACAGGCCGCTGAGAACCATCATGCTCAGGATCAGGCCGAAGAAGAACCAGATCAGTTTGATCCAGATACCGCCGAAATCGCCGGTGTGCAGCGGTCGCATGGATTCGGTCACCAGCTCCAGACCCGAACGGTCTGACAGCAGGCGCGTGGCGGCGATGTCACCGGTATAAGGGTTGACCTCGGCGCTCTGGAATATCAATGGGTACCAACTGCGTCCGCTCACAGAAAGGTGGCTATAGGCATTGGCGGGCAGGCTGACAGAGCTGTCTTCCAGACCGGGAATGCGTTCCTTGGCCTCGAGGATCGCACGCTCCAGACTAATCATCGGTGCCGGTGCGCCATCGATGGTGAGCGGTACGCTCTCGCGCGCAACGACGGGTGCGACCGGTGCAGTGGAAATCGAAATCTGGTTATCGTACAGAGCCGCTTTGATCAGGAACCAGACACTAGTGATCGAGATTACCGCAATGAACCAGATCGACCAGATGCCGCTGAGCCGGTGAAAGTCGCCCCAGAAAATCCGCGCGCCATGACGAAAGCGCAGGGTCGGTCGCAAGAAGCCTTTCCAGAACCGTTTGTAGACCACCAGCCCGGTCACCAGCGAAGCCAGCATCGGCAGTCCGAGGAACGACACCAGATACCAGCCCCAACTGTAGCCGTTGGTGAATGGGACCAGCCACCAGCCATGCAGTGCACGGGTAAAGGCCTTGAAATTGAACTGCGGGGCAGTGCCCTGGATGACGCCACTGTAAGGATTGACGTAGACCGTCACCGAGCGTCCGTCCGGATAGCGGACTTCCACGTCCAGGGCGAAGTGCGACTCGTCAGGGCGGCTGATGCGCTCGACCAGCGTCTGTGGTTCGGCTTTTTTGATGGCGGCGATGATCTCGTCATAATTGAGCCGCGGCGCATCGTCCGAAGGTGGGCTGGCACGCATTTGCGGGTTGGCGAGCCAGACGATCTCCTGACTGACCACCGCCAGCGTGCCGGTCACACAGACGATCAATACAAAGAACCAGATGGGCAGCGCCAGCCAGCTATGGACCAGAAACCAGAGTTTTGAGCGGGATTTCTTCGACATGATTAAAGGTCTTGTTTCGATGAGAGGAGCGCTGCTGTGGGCTTCCCAGCGTTGCGCTCCATGAAAAGTCCGGCCGTGGCTTTTGCCTACGCGGCCGACTGCATCTAAATAAGACGTATGAGCATCGGAAATCCCGAAAGGGGATGTGAAAGTAAATGTTTCGTGTTTCTGTCTTGGGAAGGTTTAATCGTGAATGGGGCCTGACAGTCGACATTGAAGTTGAATGCAATGGCCCCATCGCGAGCAGGCTCGCTCCCACACGGGATCGGAGGCGTACACATAATGTGCGTTCAACACCGATCCACTGTGGGAGCGAGCCTGCTCGCGATGAGGCAGGATCAGACACTGAAGTCCTCAACCCTGCTTAAACATCTCCTTCGCCCGCTGTTCGATCTGTTCCTGAGTCAAATCCTCCTTGCGCGTGGCCAGAAACCACAAATGCCCGTAGGGATCCTTCAAAGTCCCCGAACGGTCGCCATAAAACTGATCCTTGACCTCGGACACCTGCGTGGCACCGGCATCGATTGCCTGTTTAAAGGACTTGTCCACATCGTTCACATACAGATGCAGGCCCACGGATGCCAACTTGTCCGGGTTGCTCAATGGTCCCTGGTCACACGGCGTGCCAAGCATGATCGGGCAGTCGCCGATACGCAGTTCTGCGTGACCGATGCCGCCATCGGGCATGGCCAGACGCATGACTTCGGTGGCGCCAAAGGCTTTCTTGTAGAATTCGATGGCTTCGGCAGCTTTCTGAATGCCCAGATAAGGGGTGATGCTGTGATAACCCTCTGGAATAGGTTTTACGCTCATGACGGTTCTCCTTTTGTTGTGGGGTTAAGGTGTTCCTTCGCCAATTTCCGGTCGAATAACTATAGGTCAGCCCCTTCCCCGCAACCGAGTGCCCGACGAGCAGCAGTGCCACTGTTCAGCTATCAATCGTGCATCTAAATCCTCATCGACTGACAGGACGCCTTCGCGAGCAAGCCCGCTCCCACATTAGATCGGCGTCGAATGCAAATTTTGTAATCAATAGATATTTCCTGTGGGAGCGGGCTTGCTCGCGAAGGCCGCACCGCTATTTCCGATCAACCCCCGATTCAAGCAGCTGCGCCCCCGGCCCTTGCTCACCCAGCACATCACCAAAGTTACGCAGCGGACACGCCTCCATGGACAAACATCCACACCCGATGCACCCATTGAGCTTGTCCCGCAGCAGGGTCAGCTGATTGATCCGCTCATCCAGATCCCGGCTCCACTGCGCCGACAACACTTTCCAGTCCGCCGCCGTCGGTGCACGGTTATCCGGCAGGGACTTCAGGGCCTCGCCAATCTCCGCCAACGGAATCCCCAAACGCTGAGCCACTTTGATCAGCGCCACCCGGCGCAACACTTCCCGCGGATAACGCCGCTGGTTGCCCTGATTTCGATTGCTTTTGATCAGGCCTTTGGACTCATAGAAGTGCAGCGCCGTGACCGCCACACCACTGCGGGCGGCCACTTGGCCGACGGTCAGTTCTTTATGCAGGTTTTGCGAGGTGATCATTTAAAAAATGCCCCTTGACCTCTAGTTAACTCGAGGTTTTACCCTGCAGGCCTTCGGATCGCAAGATCCGGCTTACAGTGAGTGGGGACTATTCATGCACGCGCCAGAGAAGAATCGCAGCTTCACCCAACTGATCGAATTCGAGATCGAGCCCCGTCAGCAAGCCGCGCTGGTGTCGGCACTGTCGGCGCACACTGAACGTCTGGCCGAAGGCTACCCAGGTTTTTTGAGTGCCAACATCCAGGCCAGCGACGATGGCCGGCGAGTGCTCAATTACCTGCAATGGCAATCCCGCGAAGCCGGGGAAGCTGCCTTTCAGAGCTTTGAAAGCGGTGAGCAGAATTTCTGGCAGCTGATTCTCGCCCATCGGGCGAAAACCGTGACCTTCGGCTCATTTCAGGTGCTGCATAGCCTGGCGCTTAGTCACGACAACGCGTTGCACTGCACGCTGATCGGCTAGATCGACAACTGCATCAAACGCTCACCCTGTACGTTCTGCGTGGGTCGGCGTTTATTCACCGCCAGTTCGCCGATCTTGATCAGCCGGGTTCGGGTTACGTTGCGGCTCAACCCCAGCAGGGCAGCGGTGTGCACCTGGTTGTAGTGGCTGAAGCGATAGGCTGCCCGCAACAACGCATCTTCGACTTTCTCGTGCAGCGCACCGGCCTGTTCCTCGAAGAGCTTTTGAAAGACCCGATCGAGCAAGGCTTCCGGTGAGTCGTCGACGTTGGCGTGGTGGTCGTCCTGACGCTCGATGCGCATGTTCGACAGGCGCAAGTCATCGCGCTCGATCACACCATTGCGGCAGATCAACAGCGTGTGGTGAATGACGTTTTCCAGTTCACGGATGTTGCCCGGCCAACTGTAACTGCGCAGTTTGTGTTCGGCCTCCTTGCTGATGGTGATGCTGCCGTAACCCAAACGCTGGCTGTAGGCTTCGACGAAATGCCGGGTCAGCGGCAGGATGTCGCCGGGACGCTCGCGCAACGGGCTCAGTTCCAGGCTGACCACGTCGAGGCGGTAATACAGGTCCTCGCGAAAGTGCCCGGCGTTGATGGCTTTTTCCAGTTGCACGTTGGTCGCTGCCAGCACGCGCACATCGATGGGAGTGCTCTTGCGCGAACCCAGGCGCACCACTTCGCGCTCCTGCAACACCCGCAGCAATTTCACCTGAATCGCCATTGGCAAATCGCCGATTTCGTCGAGGAACAAGGTGCCGCCATCGGCCTCTTCGAACCAGCCGGTCTTGGCACTCAACGCGCCGGTGAAAGCACCTTTTTCATGGCCGAACAACTCGGCCTCCACTAGCGATTCGGAGAATGCGCCGCAGTTCACCGCCACGAACGGCCGGTTGCGCCGGGCGCTGAGGTTGTGGATGTGCCGCGCCACCAGCTCCTTGCCGGTGCCGGTTTCGCCGATGATCAGCACGCTGGCTTCACTTGGCGCGACCTGCTGCAGGTGCGCCAGCAGGGCTTGGGATTTCGGGTCTTCGAACACCTGTGCCGTGGCGCGAATCGAGGTGGCTAACGCGGGCGAGGGCGGTAAGGTCAGCAGTTGCATGGGACAGGCTCCATGAGTGGAAGGCTATGAATAGAAGGTCGGGATCGGCAGGGACTGGTTCAGCGCCCAGTCACCCAGTTCATGGAGTTTGTAATCCACCGGATCGTGCAGGGTTTGCGTGCGCAAGTTGCGCCAGTGGCGGTCCAGCCGCAGTGAGGCGTGAGTCGAGCGGGCGCCGGTCACTTCGAACAAACGGCTACACAGCTCCAGGCCATTGCGTGTCGCTGCGACCTTGGCGGTGGCGATGGCGGTGGCCAGATGTCCGCGTTCCTCGGCGCTCAGAGTCGGCCCTTTGGCCCAGGCTTTGTCGAGCAACTCGGCGGCGCGTTGCACCAGCAATCGAACACCTTCCAGTGCCACCCAGAATTCGCCGTAATGGCCGAGCACGTAAGGATCCTGCCGCACATCCAGAGCACTGGATTTATGCCATGGACGGGTTTCGGTGAGGGTGTATTGCCGCGCCTCTTCGAAAGCGCCTTCGGCAATGCCGAGGAACATATGGGTGAATGTGAGCTGAGCAATCAAGGGGCGCAGGCAGGCGAACGGCGTGCTCAACGGACCGGGGTCGAGTAGAAGCTCCGACTCTTCAACCCGCACCCGTTCAAACGTGGCGCTGCCGCTGTCGGTCTGGCGCTGACCCATGTTGTTCCAGTCGTTGTGCAAAGTGATTCCGCTGCGCCCGCTGGGAATCGCGGCGATCAACAGCTTGCCGCCGGCACTTTCATCGACGGCCGAGGCGATCAGCATTTCCGAGTCGCTGGCGCCGGAGCAGAAGCTTTTCTTGCCGGAAAACTCGCGCCAGCCTCCGAGGTTTTTCACCACGGTGCGGGTGTCCAGCGGGTTGAGGGCGTTGCCCCAGAACCAGTTCTTGCGCGCGGTCTGTTCAAACCACGGTTGCCATTGTTCGGGCCGGGCGAACAGGCGCACGGTGGCGAGCATCAGGTGATGAAAGCCGAAGACGTGAGCGATCGAACTGTCGACCTTGGCGAACTCGCGCACGATGTTCAGGGTTTCGCTCCAGCTGGCGCCGAGGCCGCCGTACTGTACGGGAATGCTTAAAGCGAGCAGGCCGCTGTGGCGCAAGGCATCACGTTCGGCTTTCGGCGTACCACCGCGTTCATCGCGCTCGACAGCGGTCAGGGCAAACTCGGCGGCCAGTTGGCGGGCGGTCTGCAAGGGGGCCAACAGGGCGCTTAGCGGCTTGGCAGTCACGCGGGGGTCCTCATTGAAAAACCTGGAAAACAACACATGGCTTTCTGAATAACACTGACCCTGTGGCGAGGGGGCTTGCCCCCGTTCGGCTGCGCAGCAGTCGTAAAACCGGGCGGCGCGGTCTGTATGAAAATGCGCCTTCGCTGATTTCAGGGCCGCTACGCAGTCCAACGGGGGCAAGCCCCTTCGCCACAAATTCGCGGATCCACAGGAGAGCGGTTTTCAGGCCGTGGCTTTAGCCGGCAGCACATCATTGGCAATCATTTCGCCAAACGGCCCGGTGAGGTTGGTGACGCCACGTCCGGCCAGGCTGGCATACGGCTCGGGCAGCAGCGGGAACACCAATTCGGCAAAGCGATAAGCCTCTTCGAGATGCGGGTAGCCGGAGAAGATGAAACTCTCGATCCCCAAGTCCGCGTACTCCTTGATCCGAGCGGCGACTTGCTGTGGATCACCCACCAGCGCAGTCCCTGCTCCGCCGCGCACCAGACCGACGCCGGCCCAGAGATTGGGGGAGATTTCCAGGTTGTCGCGGCGTCCATCATGCAGCGCGGCCATGCGTCGTTGGCCTTCGGAGTCAAATCGCGAGAACGACTTTTGCGCGGCAGCAATGGTCTCGTCGCTGATGTGCTCGATGAGTTTGTCCGCCGCTTTCCAGGCTTCTTCGGCCGTCTCGCGCACGATCACATGCAGGCGAATCCCAAACTTCACCGCACGACCGTTTCGCGCCGCGCGCTCTCGAACATCGGCGAGTTTTTCAGCCACGGCGGCAGGCGGTTCGCCCCACGTCAGGTAAACGTCGACCTGCTCGGCAGCCAGGTCATGAGCGGCCTCGGACGAGCCACCGAAATACAGCGGCGGATAAGGTTTCTGCACCGGTGGATACAGTGCTTTGGCGTTCTGCACTCGCAGGTGTTTGCCTTCGAAATCCACCGATTCGCCTTGCAGCACGCGCCGCCAGATCTTCAGGAATTCGTCGGTGACTTCGTAGCGTTCGCTGTGATCGAGAAAACTGCCGTCGCCACGGTTTTCATCCGGGTCGCCGCCGGTCACCACATTGATCAGCAAGCGGCCGCCAGACAGTCGATCCAACGTCGCGGCCATCCGTGCCGAGACCGTCGGCGAAATAATCCCTGGACGAATCGCCACCAGATACCGCAGGTGTTCGGTCAGTGGCACCAGGGCCGAGGCAATCACCCACGAATCCTCGCAGGAACGCCCAGTGGGAATCAGCACGCCGTGGTAACCGAGACTGTCGGCAGCCTGGGCGACTTGTTTCAAATAGTTGAGCGTCACCGGGCGCGCGCCCTGAGTGGTGCCCAGATAATGGCCGTCGCCGTGGGTCGGCAGAAACCAGAAAACATCCATGAAGAGATCCTTAAGCGATTTTCAGCAGATTTTTGGGGTGCACGCCGAACAACGGCGCCGCGCGTTCTGCAGCAAGACGAATGCGGGCCTTCAAGGGCTCACTGGTTATTTGATAATTGGAGAAATCGGCTTCGGTGGCGTACACGCCAATCGGCAAGGTCAAGGCCTGGAAGAAACTGAACAGAGGTCGCAACTGATGATCGAGCACCAGCGCGTGACGTTCGCTGCCACCGGTGGCCGCCAGCAGCACCGGCGTGTCGATCAGCGCGTTGAGGTCGATCAGGTCGAACAGGTGCTTGAGCAGGCCTGGGTAGGAGCCGCGATAAACCGGCGCGGCGACGATCAGCAAGTCGGCGCTTTCGATCACTTGCAGCTCGGCTTCGATGTCGGCGCTCAGTTCCTGACGCGACAGCGCGGCGCCCAGTGGTCGGGCGATATCGCCCAGTTCGATCAGCTTGCTTTCAATCGGCAACTGCTCGGCCAGTTCGGCCAACAGCGCCTGGGTCAACACCAAAGTGCGAGACGGACGCCAGGTACCGCCGGAGAGGGCAACGACTTTCAATGGATGCGACATGATCAGTTCCTTTTTTAAACAGTTGCTCAGCGAGCAGTGATAAGTCACCGGAGTTGAGCAAGAGCTGTACCAATCCTTGGGAGCCCCGTTTTCCGTGGCTTTCAGCGCGGTTGTTGGTAGGCGCTGTTCGATTTGACCGGGTGTTTGTTGATTGAGTGTTGCCAGGCAAACAGTTGCGTGGGCAACAGTGCGTGAGGCGATGGAGTTGTTTATAAAGGCTCTCTGTTATTCCGTAAAAGACCTTAAATTAATATTTATAGATCGTTTGGAGATATGAGGTCGACAATCGGAGCCGCGTTTACCAAAGTCGATAGCGACTATCGAGAGCGTTGATTTCTACCCTTCGAGCGGCACGGGTAGCCTGTGTTCATTGCCCCAAACACAGATATCCGGACGCCCGAAATGAAATCTCTATTCGCCACTTTCTTGTTGTTCGCCATCTCCGTTCTCGCCGGATGTGCCAGCCATGTTTCACCGGAATTGCGGCCCTACACCGCTGAAGAAACCCGGGAACTGGCGCTGGAGGCCCTGAATCGTCGTGGCTTGTCCTTTGACGAGTACCATGCGAAGAAAGCCGAATTGCTCGGCCAGCCGGCAAAATCGTTCAGTTTCGACAAACAAGGCGAGATGAACGCCGAACGCGCAATACAGCTGCACGGTCGCCCAAGCTGAGCGACGACTGTACTGCTCGAACTTTCACGCAACTGTCCATGGGTTTCCCTCAAGGCGTGCGATAGGGTCAATACCTGACTGACCCTGATGGACTGCCACCCATGACACTCTCGCTCGACCTGCTGCTGGGCTTTGCCCTGTTTGCCCTTGTCACTTCGATCACCCCCGGCCCGAACAACACCATGTTGCTGGCCTCTGGCGTGAATTTCGGCTTTTAGCGCACCATTCCCCACATGCTGGGCATCACTTGTGGCTTCTTCGTCCTGGTGGTCGCTGTCGGTTTCGGCCTGGGCACGGTGTTTCAAACCTATCCAATGCTTTACACCGTGTTGCGCTATGTCGGCGCGGCGTATTTGCTGTACCTGGCGTGGAAGATTGCTCATTCCGGGCCGGTAGCCGAGGGTGAACAGGGCGAGGGCAGGCCGATCAGTTATTTGGGGGCGGCAGCGTTTCAATGGGTCAACCCCAAGGCCTGGATCATGGCCATCGGTGCCATCAGCACCTACACGCCGATGCAGGGCTATTTCACCAATGTGATTGTGATTGCCGCGGTCTTCGCCTTGATCAACCTGCCAAGCGTCGGGGTGTGGGCCGGTTGCGGCACGCTGTTGCGCAATGTGCTGCGCGATCGCCGCTGGTTGCGGCTGTTCAACTGGGGTATGGCCTTATTGTTGGTGGCTTCGATGTATCCGTTATTGCTCGAAAGTTTTAGCTGACGCATTGCTTCATCCGGTGGCCAGATGCCTGTTAAGCTCGACTTCAGGAGCGTTCCTACGCACTTTTAAATGAAGTTGTTCTTCTTTAATGGCCTCCGATCAGGTATTGCTGTCGTTCTGAAAGTTCGGCGTCGCTCATGAGGCGGCGCTTTGAAACTTCCAGTGACGAGCTTCCTGATCCCGGAACACGCTCTGCGAGTCTTTTATGAATAAACGTCCGTTGTATTTCGACTACGCCGCCACCACGCCGGTGGATGAGCGGGTCATCAAGGTCATGGTCGAGTGTCTGGGTTTCACAGGTAACTTCGGCAATCCAGCGTCCAGTTCCCACGCCTTCGGCCAACAGGCCCGGCAATCGGTTGAGCAAGCACGGCGCCAGGTCGCCGAATTGGTGGGCGCCCAGGCGGAGCAGATCGTCTGGACCTCCGGCGCCACCGAATCCAACAACCTTGCCCTCAAGGGAGTGGCCCAGGCCCGCGGTGTATCCGGTGGCCACATCATCACCAGCCAGATCGAACACAAAGCGATTCTCGACACTGCAAAACAGTTGCAGGACGCAGGCGTTGCGGTGACGTATCTGGTGCCCGATGCCGAAGGCCTGATTACTCCACAAGCGGTCAGCGAAGCGATGCGTGAGGACACCTTTCTGGTGTCATTGATGCTGGTCAATAACGAACTGGGCACCATCAACGACATCCCGGCCATCGGCCAGGTGGTGCGTGATCGCGATGCGTTGTTCCATGTCGATGCGGCCCAGGGCGCGGGCAAAGTGGCGATCGATCTGGCCCGGTGGTCGGTAGATTTGATGTCGTTCTCGGCGCACAAGGTCTACGGTCCCAAAGGCATCGGCGCGCTGTATGTCGGTCCTCGTGCGCAGCAGCGTCTGCAGGCACAGATCCACGGCGGCGGTCACGAGGGCGGGTTGCGTTCCGGCACGCTGGCGACGCACCAGATTGCCGCAATGGGAGTGGCCTTCGCGTTGGCGGCGCAATTGTTTGATGAAGAAAAAGCCACCATCGCGCGTCTGCGTGAGCGCTTGCTCGAGCCGCTGCTGAGCATTCCTGGCGTGCGCCTCAATGGCAGCCCTACCCAGCGCATTCCCCATACCCTGAGCCTGACTTTCAACGAAGGTGAGTTCAGTTCCGCGGCGTTGAGCGCCTCGATCGCGTTTTCCGCGACCTCGGCCTGTAATTCCGCCAGCAATGCGCCGTCCCATGTGCTGCTGGCCCTGGGGCATGACGCACGCTCGGCCAGTCGCACCATTCGCTTGAGCCTGGGGCGTTTCACCACCGAACAGGATATTGATCAAGCGGTACACCTGATTAAAGCAACTTGCGCCAGTGCTCCGGCATTCTGGGCGACAGGTCCTTAAGCGCCGACTCCGATCGGCACCGAATAATAATGATGAGTGGTTAGCAGGAGACACGATGAGTACACAGCCTTTGACCAATGGATTGGTACCCCAGCGCCTGGCGCAAACCCGCGAGCTGATGAGCCGGGAGGGCATTCATGCTCTGCTGGTGCCGTCAGCGGACCCGCATCTGTCGGAATACCTGCCGGGCTATTGGCAGGGACGGCAGTGGCTGTCAGGTTTTCATGGCTCGGTGGGCACGCTGATCGTCACGCCGGATTTTGCCGGTGTCTGGGCCGACAGCCGCTATTGGGAACAAGCGAGCAAGGAGCTCAAGGGCAGCGGCATCGAACTGGTCAAGCTGCAACCGGGTCAACCCGGCCCGCTCGATTGGCTGGCCGAGCAAACCCCTGAAGGCGGTGTCGTCGCAGTCGATGGCGCGGTGATGGCCGTGGCCTCCGCGCGTACTTTGAGCAGCAAACTCGAAGAACGCGGCGCACGTCTGCGCACCGACATCGATCTGCTGAGCGAAGTTTGGAGTGACCGTCCGAGTCTGCCGAACGAGCCGATCTACCAACACTTGCCGCCTCAGGCGACGGTCAGCCGTGGCGAAAAACTCGCCAAACTGCGTGAGGGGCTGAAAGAGCGCGGTGCCGACTGGCACTTCATCGCCACCCTCGATGACATCGCCTGGCTGTTCAACCTGCGCGGCGGCGATGTGTCGTTCAACCCGGTGTTCGTGTCCTTCGCCCTGATCAGCCAGCAGCAGGCCACCTTGTTCGTCGCCCTGAGCAAAGTGAGCGCCGAGCTGCGGGCCATTCTCGAACAGGACGGCGTGACCCTGCGCGATTACAGCGAAGTAACCTCCGCCTTGCGCGCTGTGCCGAGCGGCGAGAGCCTGCAAGTCGATCCGGCGCGGGTCACGGCCGGTCTGCTGGATAACCTGAACAGCGGCGTGAAACTGCTCGAAGGTCTGAACCCGACCACCCTGGCCAAGTCGCAGAAAAGCCTGGCCGATGCCGAGCACATTCGTCGGGCCATGGAGCAGGACGGCGCGGCACTCTGCGAATTTTTCGCCTGGCTGGAAGCGGCCTTGGGGCGTGAGCGCATCACCGAACTGACCATCGACGAACACCTGACCGCGGCGCGTACCCGCCGCCCGGATTATGTGTCGCTGAGCTTCAACACCATTGCCGCGTTTAACGCCAATGGTGCGATGCCGCATTACCACGCCACCGAAGAAGAACACGCGGTGATCGAGGGTGACGGCCTGTTGCTGATCGACTCCGGCGGTCAATACCTGGGCGGTACCACCGACATCACCCGAATGGTGCCGGTGGGTACGCCGACCGACGAGCAGAAGCGCGATTGCACCCGAGTGCTCAAAGGCGTGATTGCACTCTCCCGTGCACAGTTCCCACGAGGCATTCTGTCGCCGTTGCTGGATGCTATTGCCCGCGCACCGATCTGGGCCGAAAGCGTTGACTACGGCCACGGCACCGGTCACGGCGTCGGCTATTTCCTCAATGTTCACGAAGGCCCGCAAGTCATCGCCTATCAGGCCGCGGCGGCACCGCAAACCGCGATGCAGCCGGGCATGATCACGTCCATCGAACCGGGCACTTACCGTCCGGGTCGCTGGGGTGTGCGGATCGAGAACCTGGTATTGAATCGTGAAGCAGGCAAGAGCGAATTTGGTGAGTTCCTGAAATTCGAAACCCTGACCCTGTGCCCGATCGACACCCGTTGCCTTGAACCATCGCTGCTGACCGAAGATGAGAAGCAGTGGTTCAACGGTTATCACGCCGAGGTGCGTGAACGCTTGAGCCCGTTGCTCGACGGTGCGGCCCTCGAATGGTTGAACACCCGAACCGCGGCTATTTGAGCGGTTTGAGTCCAGGCGCTGTTTCCAGCGCCTGGCTCCGGTCATAGGCAGGCGCTGGCTATTGCGCACGCAGGGCTTCAAGGACGAAGTCCAGCCGATCCTGGCCGAAGAACAGCTGATCACCGACAAACATGCTCGGTGCACCGAATACGCCACGTTGCACCGCTTCTTCGGTGTTTTCCTTGAGGGCGGCTTTGACGTCCTCATCGGCGGTCAGCGCCAGCACTTCATTCGGATCAAAACCGTTTTGCGTCAGCACGGCGGCAACAGTCGCTGGATCATCGAGACTGCATCCTTCAACCCAAAGGGCATGAAACAGGCAATCGATAAACGCCTGAAAGCGTTCGGGATGGCGCAGTTGCATACCTGTGACAGCGCGCATCAGCATCAGGGTATTGATCGGGAAGTTCGGGTTGAACTTCAGCGGTACGCCATAGCGTTTGGCATAGCGGTCCAGGTCCTGAAACATGTAGCGACCCTTGGCCGGTACGGTGATGGGGGAAGCATTGCCGGTAGCTTTGAAGACGCCACCCAGCAGCATCGGTCTGTAGATCAGCTGACTATCGGTCTGTTTGCAGATCTTCGGCAGTTGGGTATAGGCCAGGTAAGTCGCAGGGCTGCCGAGGTCGAAAAAGAACTCCACGGTTTTGCTCATGGTCGATGTGCTCTTCTTATTGTTGTAAGGGAGGGCTTACCAGCGTTCGTTCCAGGGGCGCAGATCCAGCTCGAAGGTCCAGGCGTCCCGTGGCTGGCTGTGCAGGTACCAATAGTTGTCGGCGATGTGCTCGGGATTGAGGATGCCGTCCTGATCCTTGGTCGCGTATTTTTCCGGAAAGTTGTCGCGTATAAAGTCGGTGTCGATGGCGCCATCCACTACGACGTGGGCGACATGGATGTTCATCGGTCCCAGTTCGCGGGCCATGCTTTGCGCCAAGGCGCGAATCCCGTGCTTGGCCCCGGCGAAGGCGGCGAAACCTGCGGCGCCGCGCAAGCCAGCAGTGGCGCCAGTGAACAGGATCGTACCGCGTTGGCGGGTGACCATACGCTTGGCCACTTCACGGGCGTTGAGAAACCCTGAGAAGCAGGCCATTTCCCAGATCTTGAAATACTTGCGGGCGGTTTCATCGAGGATGCTGCACGGCACATTGGCGCCGATATTGAAGACGAACGCTTCGATGGGGCCGATCTCGGTTTCGATCTGCTCGATGAGCGCTATCACATCCTCTTCATTACGCGCATCGCAGGCAAAACCGTGAGCCTCGCCGCCACTGGCTGTGATGGACTCTACCAGTGGCTGGAGTTTGTCTGCGCTGCGACGTGTGACGCAGGCGACATAGCCTTCACGGGCAAAACGTTTGGCGATGGCGCCGCCGGTGGCATCGCCTGCGCCGACGACCAATACGATTTTCTTGTTAGTCATGGATATCGCCCTTTGCTGAACGGTCATTGACTGAAGAACGTTAGCAGCATCGGGGCGAAGCGACTATCGGGCTACGCAAGCCCGATAGAAAGGGAGGGTTACTTGCAGATGACGATCATGCTGCGGCTGGTATAGCCGGCAGGGTTGAGGCCGAACGGATAGTCACCGGGCTCTTCCACCGCATCCCCTGACTTGGCGATGACTTTGTAACCCTTGGGCGCGCACGAATTGGCGGCGCTGGTGTAGCACTTGTCCCACGAGGACGAGAGCCCGGAACAGTTGATATGCAGTCCTCTCTTGCCATGTTTCATCTGGGGTTTCGAGGTCGCGGCGCAGCCCGCAATTGCAAGTACGGCGATCAGTATCAAAATTCGTTTCATTGCTGTCCTTAATAGCGGCCCCGGATCTGTGCCTGGGTCTGCCTGTATTCGCTTTTGCTTGAAGCGTTCTGATATCCCTATCTGAAAAAATCCATGTCTGACACTGAGTTACGTAGCCTAAACATGGCCTAATTGAGCGGTAAATACCATACCTTCGTCAATCTTGTTTCAATCTGCTGCGATCACAGGCTTGGCGGTACTCCCCATGGTCATGGTCGCGCCGACGGAAGCCAGAATGATGCACAGGATAGCCATCCACTGTGACAGGGAAAGGTATTCCTGGAGGAACAACAGGCCGGACAGAGCGCCGATGGCAGGTTCGATGCTCATCAACGTACCGAAGGTCCGGGTTGGAATCCGTGTGAGGGCGACCATCTCCAAGGTGTAAGGCAGGGCGGTGGACAAAATGGCGACCCCGATGGCCACGGGAATCAACGAGGGTGTCAGTAACGCGGCGCCAGCGTGGACAATGCCGATGGGCGCTACGAACAGGGCGGCAATCATCACGCCCAATGCTGCGGTCTGCACCCCATTATCAGCACCGGCCTTCTGACCGAACAGAATGTATAGCGCCCAGCAGACACCAGCACCCAGGGCATAACCTGCGCCGACCAGATCGATGCCCGCGCTCGTGGCGCCTATTGGAATCAATAGCAGTAAACCCAGGGCTGCCAGAGCGATCCACAGAAAATCGATCGCTCGACGTGAGGCATAAATAGCGACAGCCAATGGGCCAGTGAACTCCAGGGCTACAGCGATACCCAGAGGGACAGTGCGCAAGGACATATAGAAGAGGAAGTTCATGCCGCCCAACGCCATCCCGTAGACGATAACGGTGCGCAGGGATTTCGCGGTGAGCTTCGCTCGCCATGGGCGCAATAGCAGCAGCATGATCACACTGGCAAAGATCAGTCGCAGGGTGGTCGTTCCTTGAGCACCAACAACCGGGAACATGCTTTTGGCCAGGGAAGCTCCGGACTGGATCGATGCCATGGCTATCAAGAGCAGGCCAACCGAGAACAGGGTCGAGGCGAGGCTGCGGGGGTGGTCATTCATTGCGTGGCATCGTCCGAAGTAGCAAGCGAGAGTATTGTTTTATGTGTTGGGCAATATACTGCGCATTCGTTGCGGGCGCGTCTATATATAAGCAGGGATTTTGAACATCCTGATAGAAAAACCAAATCAGGGGTTGACGGCAGATTCTGGAAGTCTATAATTCGCCCCACTTCCGGCGCAGTCGAAACGGAAAACTCCTTGGTAAACAAAGAGTTACGCAGTTTTCGACAGCGGTTACGCTTCAGTTCATCGAAGCCAGAAGGAGTTGGTAAGGCAGA
>NZ_JAEKFD010000014.1:0-146666 GCF_016650735.1 Pseudomonas sp. TH37 | reverse complement strand
ATTTTCCGTTTCGACTGCGCCGGAAGTGGGGCGAATTATAGGCTTTCAGAATCTGCCGTCAACACCAATTTTCACATTTCTGTCATATAAGTCCAAAAAGCCCGAAAACACGAAGGCCGACCTCAAGAGGTCGGCCTTCTGCCCTTCTACTTACAAGCTAGGGAATGCGAACTGCGAAGCCTCATGGCTCGCTCGTTGCGGCCAGCGCTGGGTAATAGCCTTGCGACGAGTGTAGAAACGCACGCCATCCGGACCATACGCATGCAGATCGCCAAACAGCGAACGCTTCCAGCCGCCAAAGCTGTGATAAGCCACTGGCACCGGCAATGGCACGTTGACGCCGACCATGCCCACTTCAATCTCATCGCAGAACAACCGCGCCGCTTCCCCATCACGCGTGAAGATACAAGTGCCGTTGCCATATTCGTGATCGTTGATCAGTTGCATCGCCTCTTCCAGGCTATTGACCCGAACGACGCACAGCACCGGCCCGAAGATCTCTTCTTTATAGATGCGCATTTCTGGCGTGACGTTATCGAACAGGCAGCCGCCGAGGAAGAAACCTTCCTCATGACCGGCCACGCTCAGACCACGACCATCCACAACCAAGGTTGCACCTGCTGAAACGCCGTCTTCTATATAGCCACTGACTTTATCGCGAGCCTGACCGGAAACCAGCGGCCCCATATCCAGGCCGCAGGTCGTACCGGCACCGATTTTCAACGCTTTGACCTGAGGCACCAGTTTGGCCACCAGCGCATCAGCCACCTGGTCGCCGACGCAGACGGCCACCGAGATTGCCATGCAGCGCTCACCGCACGAACCGTACGCCGCGCCCATCAGTGCGCTGACTGCGTTATCCAGATCCGCATCCGGCATCAATACCGCGTGGTTCTTCGCCCCGCCCAGCGCCTGGACGCGTTTGCCGCGCTTGGTGCCTTCGGCGTAAATGTATTCGGCAATCGGCGTCGAACCGACAAAGCTCAGCGCTTTGACTTCCGGCGCTTCAATCAAGGCATCCACCGCAGCCTTGTCGCCATGCACCACACTCAGCACGCCTTTCGGCAGGCCGGCTTCCAACAGCAGCTGAGCAATCAGCAGCGTCGAGCTTGGATCGCGCTCGGACGGTTTCAGAATAAAGCAGTTGCCGCAGACGATTGCCAACGGATACATCCACAGCGGCACCATGGCCGGGAAGTTGAACGGAGTAATACCGGCCACCACACCCAATGGCTGGAAGTCCGACCAGGCATCAATGTTCGGCCCTACGTTACGGCTGTACTCGCCCTTGAGAATTTCCGGTGCAGCACAGGCGAACTCGACGTTCTCGATCCCGCGCTTCAATTCACCGGCCGCATCTTCCAGGGTCTTGCCATGTTCTTCACTGATCAGTTGTGCGATGCGGGCTTCGTTCTGCTCCAGCAATTGCTTGAAGCGGAACATCACCTGAGCACGCTTGGCCGGCGGAGTGTTACGCCAGGCCGGGAACGCAGCTTTGGCCGAGTCGATGGCTTTTTGAATGGTTTCACGGCTGGCCAATGGCAGCTTGTGGATCGCCTGACCGGTGGACGGGTTGAACACGTCGGCCGTGCGACCGTCTTCGATCACCAGTTCGCCATTGATCAAATGTGGGATAAGACTCATGCGGGGCTCCTGAAAAGTTGTCCACAGGCGCCCGCGAGAGGACGCCTATATATAGAGGGAAAAATCAGTCGATTTTGTTCAGCACTTCGCCGACCGCGTCGAATAGACGATCGAGGTCTTGCGGCTTGCTGTTGAAGGTTGGGCCGAACTGCAGGGTGTCGCCGCCGAAGCGCACGTAGAACCCGGCTTTCCACAGAGCCATGCCGGCTTCGAACGGACGCACGATGGCATCGCCGTCGCGAGGCGCAATCTGGATAGCACCGGCCAACCCGTAGTTACGAATGTCGATGACGTTTTTCGAGCCCTTCAGGCCATGCAATGCATTTTCGAAATGCGGCGCCACTTCCGCCACGCTTTGCACCAGGTTTTCCTTTTGCAGCAGATCGAGTGCTGCCAGGCCTGCGGCGCAAGCCACCGGGTGCGCGGAATAGGTGTAGCCGTGCGGGAATTCCACCGCGTACTCAGGCGTCGCCTGGTTCATGAAGGTCTGGTAGATCTCGGAGCTGGCAATCACCGCGCCCATCGGGATCGCACCGTTAGTGACTTGCTTGGCGATGCACATCAGGTCCGGAGTCACGCCGAAGCTGTCGGCGCCGAACATCGAACCGGTACGGCCGAAACCGGTGATCACTTCGTCGAACACCAGCAGGATATTGTGCTGATCGCAGATTTCGCGCAGACGCTTGAGGTAACCCTGCGGCGGAACCAGAACGCCAGCGGAACCGGCCATTGGTTCGACGAATACCGCAGCAATGTTCGAGGCATCGTGCAGTTCGATCAGCTTGAGCAGTTCATCGGCCAGGGCGATACCACCTTGCTCCGGCATCCCACGGGAAAACGCATTGCTCGCCAGCAAAGTGTGCGGCAGGTGATCGACGTCCATCATCGCCTGACCGAACAGTTTGCGGTTGCCGTTCACGCCGCCGAGGCTGGTGCCGGCGATGTTCACGCCGTGATAACCACGAGCACGACCGATCATTTTGGTTTTGGTGGCCTGGCCTTTAAGGCGCCAGTAAGCACGCACCATTTTCACCGCTGTGTCTGCACACTCGGAACCCGAGTCGGTGAAGAACACGTGATTCAGATTGCCCGGCGTCAGGTCGGTGATTTTCTCGGCCAACTGGAACGACAGCGGATGACCGTACTGGAAGCCCGGCGAGTAATCGAGGGTGCCCAGTTGCTTGGCCACCGCTTCCTGGATTTCCTTGCGGGTGTGTCCGGCGCCGCAGGTCCACAGACCCGAGAGCGAATCGTAGACCTTGCGGCCCTTGTCGTCTGTCAGCCAACTGCCCTCGGCAGCCACGATCAGTCGCGGGTCGCGCTGGAAATTGCGGTTCGCGGTGTAGGGCATCCAGTGAGCATCGAGCTTGAGCTGGCTGGCCAGGGAAGTCGGGGCGTTTTCAGGCACGTTCATGGGCAAAACCTCGCAGGGCAATAAGCGGCGTGGAGATGAAAAGCTTTCTTGCAGCTAAATTGCCACGGAGATAAAGTCGGTGAAATCCAACTTTTCTAACCTTCAGTCAGCCATCTACTAAACTTTGAGTAAACAAAGCATGAGCAGCCGTCGTCCCGATCCGCTGGCGCAAGTCAGTGACTTTGATATCCGCCTGTTGCGGATTTTTCGCAGCGTCGTGGAATGCGGCGGCTTCTCCGCGGCAGAGTCGGTGCTGGGGATCGGTCGCTCGGCGATCAGCCAGCAGATGAGCGATCTGGAGCAACGCCTCGGCCTGCGTCTTTGTCAACGCGGTCGTGCCGGCTTTTCCCTGACCGAAGAAGGCCGCGAGGTCTACCAATCAGCGCTGCAGCTATTAAGTGCGCTGGAAAGTTTCCGCACCGAGGTCAACGGCCTCCACCAACATTTGCGCGGTGAGTTGACCATCGGCCTGACCGACAACCTGGTCACCCTGCCCCATATGCGCATCACCCATGCCCTGGCGCAGTTGAAGGAGCGTGGTCCGGATGTACAGATCCAGATCCGCATGATCGCGCCCAATGAAGTCGAACAAGGCGTGCTCGACGGTCGCTTGCACGTCGGCGTGGTGCCGCAAGCCAGCGCGCTATCGGGTCTGGAATATCAGCCGCTCTACAGCGAACGTTCGCTGCTGTATTGCGCGGTCGGCCATCCGTTGTTCTATGTCGACGACAAACAGCTGGACGATGAACGCCTCAATAGCCAGGACGCCATCGCCCCGACCTTCCGTTTGCCCGCCGAGATCCAGGCCCATTATCAAGCGCTCAACTGCACCGCCAGTGCGTCGGATCGCGAAGGCATGGCATTTCTGATTCTGACCGGGCGCTACATCGGTTATCTGCCGGATCATTACGCCAGCCTCTGGGTGCAGCAGGGCCGATTGCGTGCACTGAAACCCAAGGCGCGTTTTTATGACCTGAGTCTGGCATCGGTCACCCGCAAGGGCCGTCGTCCCCACTTGGTGCTGGAGAGTTTTCTGGAGAGCCTGGCAGCGACGCGTTGAACAAGAAAATCCCTGTGGAATTGCGGTGGTCAAGGTTTTATCGCGACAGGACTTGTCTGCGGCCTGCGGGTGCGCTATCAACGCATCTGGTTGCACCCATTTACCTGTTCGGAAGTGCCTATGACCTTTGAAGTCCCAGCCCACGGCGGCAAACCCGCCAGCCGCATTCGTCAGAAGAACGAAGAGACCATCATCAAAGCCGCCGAAGACGAGTTCGCCCGTCACGGGTTCAAAGGCACCAGCATGAACACCATCGCGCAGAATGCGGGGTTGCCCAAAGCGAATCTGCATTACTACTTCACCAACAAACTCGGTTTGTACGTGGCGGTGCTGAGTAACATCCTTGAATTGTGGGACAGCACCTTCAATACCCTGACCGTCGAGGATGATCCGGCAGAAGCATTGACTCGATACATTCGCGCAAAAATGGAATTCTCCCGACGCCAGCCGCAGGCTTCGCGGGTCTTCGCCATGGAGGTCATCAGCGGCGGCGAATGCCTGAGCGCGCATTTCAACCAGGACTATCGCATCTGGTTTCAGGGCCGGGCCGCAGTGTTCCAGGCGTGGATCGACGCCGGCAAAATGGACCCGGTCGACCCGGTGCACCTGATCTTCCTGCTGTGGGGCAGCACCCAGCATTACGCCGATTTTGCCACGCAAATCTGCCGTGTCACCGGGCGCACCAAGTTGACCAAGCAAGACATGGAAGACGCCGGCAACAACCTGATCCGCATCATTCTCAAAGGCTGCGGCCTGACGCCTGCTATCTAAGACACCTATGCCTTTTACCCTCAGCGGCTTTTGCGAATACCGCGAAGAGAATCGCAAAAGCCGCTTCATCACCCTCGCCGGGCCAATCACTAGCGCAGTCGACGCCCAGGCGTTCATCGAGCAGCACAGTGATTTGAACGCCTCGCACAATTGCTGGGCATGGAAACTCGGCGATCAATACCGCAGCAATGACGATGGCGAACCCGGCGGCACCGCTGGCCGGCCGATTCTGGCAGCGATCGAAGCGCAGGATTGCGATCAGGTCGCGGTGCTGGTGATCCGCTGGTATGGCGGCATTCAACTGGGCACCGGCGGCCTCGCCCGGGCCTATGGCGGCGGCGCCAACAAATGCCTGCAAGGGGCGCCGAAGGTCGAGCTGATCAGCCGGGTGCCGGTCAGTTGTGCCTGTGCGTTTGGCGAGTTGGCGCTGGTGAAGCTTCGGGTAGCGGAACTGGGCGGTTTGGTCGTGGAAGAAACCTTCACGGCCAATGGCGTGGAACTGCAATTGGCGATCGGCGAGGGGCAAATAGAGACTTTGCAGATGCAGCTGGCGGATTTGAGTCGCGGGCGCATTTTGTTGCAGCGATAAAAGATCAAAAAATCGCAGCCTGCGACAGCTCCTACGCGCCTGTGGGCGCTGCGATCTTTTGGGGCAGCCCGGTTTTCTTTACTCTCGATACTTGCCCACATCTGCTGTGCACCCGGCTGTGGATAACCTGAGCACATTCCGCTGTAACCCTTCTGTCATGCGGCTTTGCGGGCTTTGCTCATTTTTCATCCAAATCCTCAGCAACAACATTTATTCCACGTAAAAACAATCAGTTAGAGCGGTTTATCGCCATTAGAAGAAAGCCCCTCACTGCTTATGCCCCTCCCGTCGGCTTGCGCACAAATACTGTGGAACAACCTGTGGATAACCCGTTCATGGCTGGCGCAGCCCCATGTCCGACATAGCTTGCAGGGTATTGCTCGTTTTTTGATCAATTCACCGCGCGCAAAACCAGAGCCTGATCAAAGAACGTGCCCTCAAGTGGTGCCTGATTCGGAATTGGAATATGGCGAGGCACCGTCCACAACCCCTATGCCAGCAAGGCTTTGCCGATTTCCTGACTCAATGGCCAGGAAATTGCTTTATCCCCAGGCATAACTTCTGTCGACCTGAGCCTGTCATGTCCAACCCCGTGCCGATCCCCGATCAAATACCCCGCCTGCAATTGCGCAGAATCAGCAAACGTTACCCCGGTTGCCTGGCCAACGATGCCATCGACTTGAGCATTGCGCCGGGTGAAATCCACGCCCTGCTCGGCGAAAACGGTGCGGGCAAAAGTACCCTGATGAAGATCATCTACGGCGTCACTCACGCCGACTCAGGGGAAATGATCTGGCAGGGCCAGCGCGTGAGCATGCGCAATCCGGCCCAGGCTCGCGGCCTCGGGATTGGCATGGTGTTCCAGCATTTCTCGCTGTTCGAAACCCTGAGCGTGGCGCAGAACATCGCGCTGGCAATGGGCGCTGCGGCAGGAACACCGAAGCAGCTTGAGCCGAAGATTCGCGAAGTGTCCCAACGCTACGGCATGGCGCTGGAACCGGAGCGACTTGTCCACAGCCTGTCCATCGGCGAGCGTCAACGGGTGGAAATCATTCGCTGCCTGATGCAAGACATTCGCCTGCTGATTCTCGATGAGCCGACGTCGGTACTGACTCCGCAAGAGGCCGATGAGTTGTTCGTCACTTTGCGCCGACTGGCCGCCGAGGGCTGCAGCATTCTGTTTATCAGCCACAAGCTCGGCGAAGTGCGCGCGTTGTGCCACAGCGCTACGGTGTTGCGCGGCGGTCGGGTGGCCGGGCATTGCGTGCCGGCGGAGTGCTCGGATCGGAAACTGGCGCAGTTGATGGTCGGTGAAGCTGCCGAGCTGATCACCGAGTATCCAAAGGTCATTGGCGCGGATGCGTTTTTGAACGTGACGGGGTTGTCCTGGCACAACCCGGACCCGTTCGGCTGCTCTCTGAAGAATATTGATTTCGACGTGCGCAGCGGCGAAATCGTGGGGGTCGCCGGAGTGGCCGGCAATGGCCAGGATGAGTTGCTGGCCTTGCTCAGTGGTGAAGAACGGCTGCCCCGCGATGACAGCGCAACGATCAGTTTCGGCCGGCAACCAGTGGCCCATTTGCGGCCAGATGCTCGACGTAAACTTGGCCTGGCATTCGTTCCCGCCGAGCGTCTGGGCCATGGCGCGGTGCCGGAGCTGAGCCTGGCAGATAACGCCCTGCTCACCGCCTTTCAACAGGGGCTGGTCAGCAACGGCCTGATTCAGCGCGGCAAGGTCGAAGCGCTGGCCGAAGACATCATCCGCCGCTTCGGGGTCAAGACACCTGATGCCCAGGCGCCTGCTCGCAGCCTGTCCGGCGGCAACTTGCAAAAATTCATCCTCGGCCGGGAGATCCTTCAGCAGCCTAAATTACTGGTGGCCGCGCACCCGACCTGGGGCGTGGACGTCGGCGCGGCCGCGACCATTCACCGGGCGTTGATTGCCTTACGCGATGCTGGCGCGGCGATTCTGGTGATCTCTGAAGACCTCGACGAATTGTTCCAGATCAGCGACCGCCTCGGCGCCCTGTGCGGCGGTCGGCTGTCGCCATTGCAGGCCACCGTCGACACCCATCTGAGCGACGTCGGCGGCTGGATGGCCGGCCAGTTCGACGCGCCTCAATCACCTGCCCCCGTAGCGCTTTAACGGAGTTTCACATGCTGCTTTCTCTCGAACCCCGTGGCCAGCAATCGCGCCTGATGTTGTGGTGCTCGCCCTTGCTGGCGGCCGTGTTGACGCTGGGCTGCGGCTCACTGCTGTTTATCGCGCTGGGCCACGATCCGGTGCTGACCTTGCACACGTTGCTGATTGCACCGATCAGCGACTTGTACGGCGTCTCCGAATTGTTGGTCAAAGCGTTGCCGATTCTGCTCTGCGCATTGGGCCTGGCGGTGGCGTATCAGGCGCGGATCTGGAACATCGGCGCCGAAGGTCAGTTGCTGCTCGGCGCCCTCGCCGGCAGTGCGTTGGCAGTGAACATTATCGATATGCAAAGTCGCTGGGCGCTGGTGCTAATCCTGGTGGTCGGCACCTTGGCCGGCGCCGCGTGGGCCGGGCTGACGGCATGGTTGCGCACGCGCTTCAACGCCAATGAAATCCTCACCAGCATCATGCTCAATTACATCGCCCTGAACCTGCTGCTGTTCTGCGTCCACGGCCCGCTGAAAGACCCGGCCGGGTTCAACTTTCCAGAGTCGGCGATGTTCGGCGATGCCAGTCGACTGCCGCTGTTGATGGAGGACGGCCGGGTTCACGCCGGTGTGTATTTCGCCTTGCTCGCGCTGGTAGCGGTGTGGGTGTTGCTGCAGAAAAGCTTTGTCGGCTTCCAGATCAAAGTGCTTGGGCTGGACAAGCGCGCCGCCGGTTTTGTCGGCTTTCGCGAGAAGCGGCTGATCTGGCTGGCGCTGTTGATCAGCGGCGGTTTGGCGGGGCTGGCCGGCGTGTGCGAAGTCACCGGGCCGATCGGTCAATTGGTGCCGCAAGTCTCACCGGGTTACGGTTATGCGGCGATCACCGTGGCGTTTCTCGGGCGACTGAATCCCATCGGCATTCTGTTTTCCAGCCTGTTGATGGCGCTGCTGTACATCGGTGGCGAGAGCGCGCAGATGAGCATGAACCTGCCGCAAGCCATCACTCAATTGTTCCAGGGGATGATGCTGTTTTTCCTGCTGGCCTGTGACGTACTGATTCTCTACCGACCGCGTTTGAACCTGCGCTGGGCTCGCCGTGCACCAACCACCGCCGTACACGCAGGAGCCTTGTGATGGATATCGATCTGCTGAGCAATATTTTCTACGCCATGGTCCGTTGCGGTACGCCGTTGTTGCTGGTGGCGCTGGGCGAGCTGATTTGCGAGAAGAGTGGCGTCCTCAATCTCGGGCAGGAAGGCATGATGCTGTTTGGCGCGGTGATCGGTTTTATCGTCGCGCTGAACAGCGGCAATCTCTGGCTTGGCGTGTTGCTGGCAATGCTCGCCGGGATGCTGTTGTCGTCGCTGTTTGCCTTGGTGGCACTGGTGTTCAATGCCAATCAGGTGGCGACCGGGTTGGCGTTGACGATCTTCGGCGTGGGCCTGTCGACCTTTGTCGGCGCAGCGTGGGTTGGCAAACCGTTGGCGGGTTTTGAGCCAGTGGCGATTCCGTTGTTGAGTGAAATCCCGCTGATCGGACGGATGCTGTTTGCCCAGGACTTGTTGGTGTATCTGTCGTTCGCGCTGTTCACGTTAGTGGCCTGGGTGATTCTGAAAAGTCGCGTCGGGTTGATTATTCAGGCAGTCGGCGAAAACCCGGATGCCGCTAGTGCCATGGGCTTGCCGGTGTTGCGCGTGCGTACGCTGGCGGTGCTGTTTGGCGGCGCAATGGCGGGGTTGGCCGGGGCTTATTTGTCCCTGGCGTACACGCCGATGTGGGCGGAAAACATGAGCGCCGGTCGTGGCTGGATTGCCCTGGCGCTGGTGGTGTTTGCCAGTTGGCGGGTGTGGCGATTGCTGCTCGGGGCGTATCTGTTCGGTCTCGCCAGCATCCTGCATTTGGTGGCGCAGGGGTTAGGGCTGGCGATTCCGTCGAGCCTGTTGGCGATGCTGCCGTATGTCGCGACCATTGTGGTGTTGGTGCTGCTGTCCCGGGATGCCGTGCGCACACGGTTGTATGCGCCGGTTTCGTTGGGGCAGCCGTGGCAGGCCGGGCATTAGGGTTGGCTTCAAGGGCCTCATCGCGGGCAAGCCCGCTCCCACAAGTTTTGTGTCGATCGAAAATTCCGTGTTCGCCAAAATCACTGTGGGAGCGGGCTTGCCCGCGATGGCGCCCGAACAGGCATCACCTGAACAACGCCCCACGCCAATTCAAAGACCAAGAAAACAACCAGCAATGAACTGGCGCCGTGGAGCAAGGCATACAGTTGCCAAGCCGAAAACAGAAACCTCCCCACCGCGTCATACCGCCCAAACACCAACTGCGGATCACGAATCCGCAGCACCGCCCAGACGCACACAATCGAACCCAATAAATTCGCCATCAGCATATGCATCGGCTCGAACGGCGGCAGCTCGCCTGGCAGATTGAAAGTCTGACTCAGGCTCAACAACACGCCATGCAACGCCGCAAAACTCCACGGTGTCACAAAAGCAGCGGTCACGATCAGGTCGTACCACGCACTGCCACGCACCACTTGACGATATTGCGTTGAAGTCCACATCGGCATTGCTCCATAAATTCAGGGAGCAACAAGGCTAAAGCCTGGAGTATGCTCCAGGGTCAAGCCCTCTCGAGACACCAAGATTCGGCTCAGCGGCGGGGCTTTACCCTTGGTGAGATCGGCAGCAGTGTCGCTGCGCTGTGGCAGGCGCCCGACCCAGCCAATGCCGTTACCCGGCTGCTGCAAGACAAACTGAACCTGATCGAAACCCGCATCGCCGAACTCGACGTCTTGCGTCAGGAACTGCAACATCGACTCGGCCAGCGTTGTCCATTAAATCCGTGATTCTCATCTATCCAGGAAGCCATTCATGTCTACGGCAAAAACCGCACTCATCATCGGCGCCTCCCGGGGCTTGGGCCTCGGTCTGGTGAAAACCCTGCTGGCCGACGGTTGGCAAGTCACCGCCACCGTGCGTAACCCGCAGAACGCCGAAGCCTTGCAAGCGTTGGGCAAGGTGCGGATCGAAAAACTCGACATGGACGATCAGCAAGCAGTCATCGCCCTTAGCCAACAACTCAAGGGTGAAGTGTTCGACTTGTTGTTCGTGAATGCCGGGGTCAAGGGGCCGGAGGTCCAGACGCCGGGCGGCGCGACGTTGGCCGAGGTCGGTCAATTGTTCTTCACCAACGCCGTGGCGCCGATCAATCTGGCCCAGCGATTTGTCGGGCAGATTCGTGAAGACAGCGGCGTGCTGGCGTTCATGAGTTCGGTGCTGGGCAGCGTGACCATGCCCGACGCGCCGGAGCTGGCGCTGTACAAGGCCAGCAAGGCGGCGCTGAACTCCATGACCAACAGCTTCGTCACCCAATTGGGCGAACAGAAACTCACCGTGCTGTCGCTGCATCCGGGTTGGGTGAAGACTGATATGGGCGGTGAAGGCGCGGACATTGATGTGGAAACCAGCACCCGCGGGCTGATCGATCAGGTGAATGCGTATGCCGGCAAGGGCGGGCATCATTTTGTGAACTACAGGGGTGAGACCATTCCCTGGTAACACCACCGCACCCTGTGGGAGCTGGCTTGTCGGATCGCCGCACCGCTGCGATAGCATCACCTCGGTATCGCTGAAAAACCGAGGTGCCTGCATCGCGGGCAAGCCCGGCTCCCACAGGGTTTGGCATCGCCTGGTCGGACCGGGCTTGCCCGCAAAGCTTTTTTGTTCGAAACTCCGCACCTCGCCCCCGCGGCGACCCTGGATCAGCAGACAGGGCAACACTGAGCTGGCAACCCTGAACCCAACTTTCAGAGGAGCCGGCCACCATGCCTGCGACCCGTACCTGGTTAAAAAATCCCCTCGCCATTTTCACGGCCAACGCGCTCGATGCCCGTGGCGGTCTGGTGCTGCAAGACGGTTTGATCGTCGAAGTGCTCAGCGCCGGCCAGCAACCCTCCGCGTCCTGTGACCACGTTTTCGATGCGCGCGAACATGTGATCCTGCCAGGGCTGATTAATACCCATCACCACTTCTATCAAACCCTGACCCGTGCCTGGGCGCCGGTGGTTAATCAGCCGTTGTTCCCGTGGTTAAAAACCCTCTATCCAGTTTGGGCTCGCCTCACCCCTGAAAAACTTGCCCTCGCCACCAAAGTCGCGTTGGCCGAGTTGCTGCTGTCCGGTTGCACCACCGCGGCCGATCACCATTACCTGTTTCCGGAAGGCCTGGAAAACGCGATCGACGTACAGGTCGAGAGCGTCCGCGAACTGGGCATGCGCGCCATGCTCACTCGCGGTTCCATGAGCCTTGGTGAAAAAGACGGCGGCCTGCCTCCGCAGCAAACCGTCCAGGAAGGCGAAGTGATCCTCGATGACAGCCAACGTTTGATTGCCGCGTACCACGAGCGCGGCGATGGGGCGCAGATTCAAATCGCCCTAGCGCCCTGCTCACCGTTCTCGGTGACCCCGGAAATCATGTCCGCCAGCGCCGAACTGGCGAACTCCCTCGACGTGCGCCTGCACACGCACTTGGCAGAAACCCTCGACGAAGAAGACTTCTGCCTGCAACGTTTCGGCCTGCGTACCGTGGATTATCTGGACAGCGTCGGCTGGCTCGGCCCGCGCACCTGGCTGGCCCACGGCATTCATTTCAACCCCGACGAAATCGCCCGTCTCGGCGCGGCCGGCACGGGTATTTGCCATTGCCCGAGTTCGAACATGCGCCTGGCCTCCGGCATTTGCCCGACGCTGGACCTGACTGCTGCGGGTGCGCTGCTGGGTCTGGGCGTGGACGGTTCGGCGTCCAACGATGCGTCGAACATGATCCTCGAAACCCGTCAGGCGCTGTACATCCAGCGGCTGCGTTATGGCGCGGAAAAGATTACGCCGGAGTTGGTACTGGGCTGGGCGACCAAGGGCTCGGCGAGTTTGCTCGGGCGCAGCGATATCGGTGAACTGGCGGTGGGCAAGCAGGCGGATCTGGCGTTGTTCAAACTGGATGAACTGCGCTTCTCCGGCAGCCATGATCCGGTGTCGGCGCTGCTGCTGTGCGGCGCGGATCGGGCGGACCGGGTGATGGTCGGCGGAAAGTGGCGGGTGATCGATGGACAGGTTGAGGGGCTGGATCTGAAAGGGTTGATTGCCGATCACAGCCAGGCGGCTCGGCAGTTAATCAGCGGCGTCTGATACGACACCTTTCCCATGTGGGAGCGAGCCTGCTCGCGATGACGGAGTGTCAGTCAGTTTAATGGTGCCTGACACACCGCCATCGCGAGCAGGCTCGCTCCCACAGTGGCTTGTGGTGTTTCAGAGGCCCAACAACGACAACATGATGAACGTCGCAAACAGCACAAAGTGGGTCATGCCTTCGATGGCGTTGGTTTCTCCATCATTGAGGTTGATCGCGCTGACGATCAGGGTGATGAAGATCATAACGGTCTGCACCGGGGTCATCGCCATCTGAAATGGCTGGCCGGTGTAGAGCGCCATCGCTTCCATCACCGGCACCGTCAGGATCACCGTCGACAGCGACGCGCCCATGGCGATGTTGACGACCGACTGCATGCGATTGGCCAGTGCCGCCCGCAACGCGGTCAGAATCTCCGGCGCCGCGGAAATTGCCGCCACCAGAATCGCCGTGATCACCGGCGGAGCTCCGGTTCCTTCCAGGCCCAGATCGAGGGTCTTGGACATGACTTCGGCCAATGCGCCGATCACCACCACGCCAAACACCAACGTGCCGATGCTCAATGCCAGATTGATCGGTTCGGGCTTCTCGTCCGGTTCCTTCCTGCGACGCTTTTCCGGGTAGCTGTAGCTGAAGAAATAGCTATGAGGCCCGACCTGCATGCGCAGGAACAAAGCGTAGAGCACGACCATCGCGCCGATGGTGAAGGCTGAATAGAGTTTCCAGTTGGCCTCGGGAATGAACTCCGGCACCACCATGGAAACGCCCATGGCGGTGAGGATCATCACGCTGTAGCTGCGCGCCGAGTCGTCGTTGTAAGACTGTTCGCCGTGCTTGAGCCCACCCATCAACGCGGCCAGGCCGAGAATGCCGTTGATGTCGAGCATCACCGCTGAATAAATCGTGTCGCGAACCAGCGTCTTTGAGGCTTCGTTGCTCATCATGATCGCCAGGATCACCACTTCCACCAACACCGCTGCCAGGGTCAGGATCATTGTGCCGTAGGGGTCGCCGACTTTTTCGGCGAGCAGTTCGGCATGATGGGCGACGCGCATCGAGGCAGCGACGATGAACGCGATCAGCACCAGGCCGGCGCTCAGGGCGATGGTCTGGCCGCTGTGCAGCAGCCAGTGCTCCATCGGGTAGGCGACGAAGGCGGTGATCAGGGCCAGCAGTAGAAACTTTTCTTGCTTGATGAGTGTGAGCATCGCGGGCCTTTTGCCGAACTGAGCGAAATCGGCGTGATGAGCTACTGACTGCGGGGCGGCGCCAACGTTTCGTTACACCTTAGCGCACCAGTGGATGGCGTGGATTGGTGAGGGCGCACCGGGATGGTTCTGTGGTGAATTGAACATCAAAAGATCGCAGCCTGCGGCAGCTCCTACAGGAGTACGCGAAATCATGTAGGAGCTGCCGCAGGCTGCGATCTTTTGATTTTGTTGTCCTGTTGGTCAGCAATTTGCATTGACCTCGCACACCTCACAACAAAATGGAGTTCCAGTTCATGCATAAACGTCCGTTGAAGCAGCTACTTTGCGCTGTCGCCGCAGCCATCGGTCTGAGCGCCAGCCTGACCGCCAGTGCTGCCGACCCGCTGAAAGTCGGCTTCGTCTATATCGGCCCAATCGGTGACCACGGCTGGACGTATCAGCATGAACAGGGACGCAAGGCGCTGGCTAAGAAGTTCGGCGAGCAGATCACCACCAACTACGTGGAGAACGTCGCCGAGGGCGCCGACGCCGAGCGGGTGATCCGCAACATGGCCAAGGACAAATATGACCTGATTTTCACCACGTCTTTCGGCTACATGAACCCGACCCTGAAAGTCGCCAAGCAATTTCCCAAGGTGACTTTCGAACACGCCACCGGCTACAAGCAGGACAAGAACCTTGGCACTTACCTGGCGCGCACTTATGAGGGCCGCTACGTCGGCGGTTTCCTCGCGGCGAAGATGACCAAGACCAAGAAAGTCGGCTACGTCGCTTCTTTCCCGATTCCGGAAGTCATTCGCGATATCAACGCCATTCAACTGGCCCTGAACAAGTACAACCCGGGCACCGAGATCAAAGTGGTGTGGGTCAATTCCTGGTTCGATCCGGGCAAGGAAGCCGACGCCGCCAATGCGCTGATCGACCAGGGCGTGGACGTGGTGTTCCAGCACACCGACAGCCCGGCACCGATCCAGGCGGCCGAACGGCGCGGCGTGTATGCCGTCGGTTATGCGTCGGACATGGCGCACTTCGGGCCAAAAGCGGTGCTGACGTCTATCGTCAACGACTGGGGGCCGCACTACATTCAGGCGACCCAAAGCGTGCTCGACCACACATGGAAATCCCAGGATTACTGGGGCGGTCTGAAGGAAGGCACGGTTGAGCTGCCGATCAGCGACCTGGTGCCGGCTGCGGTAAAAACCGAAGCCGAACAGATCATTGCCGACATCAAGAGCGGTGCTCTGCATCCGTTCACCGGGCCGATCAAGGACCAGGCCGGCGTCGAGAAAATCCCGGCGGGCGCGACGGCAACCAATGCGGAACTGGCGTCGATGAATTACTACGTCGAAGGCATGAAGGCCGAGATACCGAAGTAATTCCTTTGAACCAAAACACAGTACCTGTGGGAGCGGGCTTGCCCGCGATAGCGGACTTTCAGTCAACAGAGATGTTGGATGTGCAGACGTCATCGCGGGCAAGCCCGCTCCCACAGGGCTCTGCAGTGTTTTGTCAATCTGCGTACTCTTCAGGACAATCGCATGAACAGCCTCCCGATCATCGACATCAGCCCGCTCTACAGCGCTGATCAAAACGCCTGGCAATCGATCGCCACACAAATCGACCACGCCTGCCGCGAATGGGGCTTTTTCTATATCAAGGGCCACCTGATCGCCCCGTCGCGTATCGATGCCGTGCTCGACCATGCCCAACGTTTCTTCGCCCTGCCCGCCGCCGAAAAACTCAAGATCGACATCACCCAGACCCGCCACCACCGCGGCTATGGCGCCATCGCCACCGAGCAACTCGACCCGAGCAAGCCCAGCGATCTGAAAGAAACCTTCGACATGGGCCTGCACCTGCCGGCTGATCATCCCGAGGTTATTGCGAAAAAACCATTGCGCGGTCCCAACCGTCATCCGTCGATGCCCGGTTGGGAATCGCTGATGGAGCAACACTACGTCGACATGCAGGCGCTCGCTCAAACCCTGTTGCGGGCCATGACTCTGGCATTAGGCATCGAGCGTGACTTCTTCGATAGCCGTTTCAAAGAACCGGTCAGCGTGCTGCGGATGATTCATTACCCGCCGCGCCATACTGCCAGCACCGAAGATCAGCAAGGTGCCGGCGCTCACACCGATTACGGCTGCATCACCCTGCTCTATCAGGATGCCGCGGGAGGTCTGCAAGTGCGCAACGTGCAGGGCGAATGGATTGATGCGCCGCCGATCGAAGGCACGTTCGTGGTCAACCTCGGCGACATGATGGCGCGCTGGAGCAACGACCGTTACCTGTCGACGCCGCATCGGGTGATCAGCCCGCAGGGGGTGGATCGGTACTCGATGCCGTTCTTTGCCGAACCGCACCCCGACACGCCCATCGAATGCCTGCCCGGTTGCCAGGACGAACGGCATCCAGCGAAGTATCCGGCCACCACTTGTGCCGAATTCCTGCTGTCGCGCTTTGCCGATACTTACGCCTATCGACGGGAACAGGAAGCCGTGTAATGAACCGGCTGGTCAGGTTTTGCTCATTGTTTCTGCGCGCATCTGTAGAATGCCCTCATTGCACCTGATGAGATTTCAAAAATGTACGACTGGCTGAACGCTCTGCCCAAGGCAGAATTGCACTTGCACCTGGAAGGTTCGCTGGAGCCTGAGCTGCTGTTCGCCCTGGCCGAACGCAACAAGATCGCCCTGCCGTGGAGCGACGTTGAAACCCTGCGCAAGGCTTACGCCTTCAATAACCTGCAAGAGTTTCTCGACCTGTATTACCAGGGCGCCGACGTGTTGCGCACGTCTCAGGATTTCTACGACCTGACCTGGGCCTACCTGTTGCGCTGCAAGGCGCAGAACGTGATTCACACCGAACCGTTCTTTGACCCGCAAACCCACACCGACCGTGGCATCCCGTTCGAAGTAGTGCTCAACGGCATCGCCGCCGCACTGAAGGATGGCGAGCAGCAACTGGGCATCACCAGTGGTTTGATCCTCAGTTTCCTGCGTCACTTGAGCGAAGACGAAGCGCAGAAAACCCTCGACCAGGCATTGCCGTTCCGCGATGCGTTTGTCGCCGTGGGCCTGGACAGTTCGGAGATGGGCCACCCGCCGAGCAAGTTCCAGCGGGTGTTCGATCGTGCGCGCAACGAAGGCTTCCTGACCGTGGCCCACGCCGGTGAAGAAGGCCCGCCCGAGTACATCTGGGAAGCCCTCGACCTGCTGAAAATCCAGCGCATCGACCATGGCGTTCGCGCCATCGAAGATGAGCGTTTGATGCAGCGGATCATCGACGAGCAGATCCCGCTGACCGTGTGCCCGTTGTCGAACACCAAACTCTGCGTGTTCGATCACATGTCCCAGCACAACATCCTCGACATGCTCGAGCGCGGTGTGAAGGTCACGGTGAACTCCGATGACCCGGCCTACTTCGGCGGGTATGTCACCGAGAACTTCCACGCGCTGTACACCGATCTGGGGATGACCCAGGATCAGGCCAAGCGCCTGGCGCAGAACAGCCTGGATGCCAGATTGGTCAAACCTTAAAAGCCACCGAATAACCTGTGGGAGCGGGCTTGCCCGCGATAGCGGACTGTCAGCCAACTCAATGTTGAGGCAGTTGGCCTCATCGCGGGCAAGCCCGCTCCCACAGGGACTGTGTTCAGCCGACGATCTCTACTTCGCTCAACTCTTCCAACGTCTTGCCCCGGGTTTCCATCCCGAACATCCACACCACCCCCGCCGCAATCGCAAAACACATCGCCCCCAGCGCAAACACTCCGCCCTGCCCGGTCATCGGGAACACCAGCCCGGTCACCAACGGCCCGAGCAACGACCCCACTCGGCCGATGGCTGACGCGAACCCCGAACCCGTGGCGCGTGCCGACGTCGGGTACAATTCAGGGGTGTAGGTGTAGAGCACCGCCCACATGCCGAACAGGAAGAACTGCATCAGCAGCCCCGAGGTAATCAACAGACTGACGTTGCCGCCGAACACCGCACTCTGGCCATAAAGAAACGCCATGACCCCACCGCCGAGCAATGTCACGACGCACACCGGTTTACGCCCCCAACGCTCCACCAGCCAGGCAGCCATGAGAAAACCGGGAATCCCGCCGAGGGAAATCAGCACCGTGTAATACACCGACTGGGTCACGGCGAAACCCGATTGTTGCAACAGCGCACTGAGCCAGGACGTCAGGCCATAGAAACCCAGCAAGGCGAAGAACCACACGCTCCAGATCATCATCGTGCGCTGGCGATACTGCGGCGACCAGATCTCTCGTAGCGCAGAGAAGAAAGTGCCCGGTTGACTCGCCACCCGGGGCAGACGAATCGGTTCAGGCAACTCCGTACGGCCCAGTGAAGCCCGAACCCGGGCTTCGATGCCGCGCAAGACCTTATCCGCCGCGTCATGATGCCCGGCCTGCTCCAGCCAGCGCGGTGACTCGGGAATGAAAAAACGAATCGCCAGGACGAACACCGCCGGCACCGCCAACACCAGAAAGATGTCGCGCCAGCCAATCACCGGCAACAGGAAGTACGACAGCACCCCGGCGGCGACGAAACCGAGGGGCCAAAAACCATCCATCAATGCGATGTAACGCCCACGTCGCTTTGCCGGAATCAGCTCGGACAGCATCGACTGCGCAATCGGAAACTCCATGCCCATGCCGATCCCCAACAGGACTCGGAATAGCGTCAGCGTTTCGACGTTCTGCGCCGTGGAGCACAGGTAGCTGGCGATGCCCCACAGCACAATGCTCCACTGGAACACCGGTTTGCGCCCGAAGCGGTCGGCCAACATACCGGACAGCGATGCGCCCATGACCATGCCGAAGAAACTCGAACTGGCCAGCAATCCGGCCTGCGCCGTGCTCAGGCCGAACTCGGTTTTGATCGAGCCGAGGAGGAAGGTCATCATCGCCAGGTCCATGGAGTCGAAGAAAAACGCCAAGGCAATGATGATGAAAATGATGCGGTGATAACCGCTGATGGGCAGCCGTTCCAGTCGTTCTGCCGCGCTGAAGCTTCGTGTTTCCATGCCACATCCCCCCAATCCTGAAAGTCCCCGGATCGAGTGTGCGCGATAGCGGCTGGGGATTATTGCTGAATACGACCTGTCCACAGCTCTGAACGACGCCTGAAACAAAGATCCCGGACGTCGCATCTCAATGGCTCTAAAGCGCCATTTCCAGTTCGGTTTCCTTGGCGAAGCGATGGATTTCCCGTTGCCCCGCAGCGGTGATCTGCAACGCTCGCGAATCGTTGGGCAGGCTCAACCAGCCGGACTGCATGAACAACTGCAACAACGCCGCGCCCAACGAACCACCCATATGCGGGCGTCTTTCGCTCCAGTCCGGGCAAGCGCAGGCGACTCTGCTGTTGCGATGAGCCAGCGCCTGGATGAATACACCGCGTGTTGCCAATTGTGTGGCGCCCTTGTGAGTGATCATGACCCGTTGATCGAGTTGCTCGATCCACCCCGAATCCAGCAGACGCTGGTAAAGATCGGCGGCCAGGGTGCCGCCCAGATGGTCGTCGCAGAGCCTGGCCCGCAGCAATGACGAAGGCGCCGCCTGAGGTTTGGCGATAGGGCTGGTGCGTTTGAAAACCTCTGGAATATCCCGAGGCGCGCTGGCCAGGGTCGCGCTGGCCAAGGCCTCTATCGCGGCGCCGACTTCGGGCGCGGCAAGCCGGAAAAACCGCTTGCGTCCACGGGTTTCGACTTTCAACAGACCTCCGGCGGACAAACGCCCTAAATGCGCACTGGCCGAAGACGGCGACAGGCCGGCCAGCAACGCCAGCTCTTCGGTTTGCCGCGCCGAGCCGTCCATCAAGGCCCACATCATTGCGCTGCGCTTTGGGTCAGCCAGCAATGTGGCGATCTGGCTGATGCAAGGTGCATGTTCCATGTATTCACTCCCTGTTGAATCGTTTCGTCTACTGCTCAGAGACATCTTGACCAGTAATGTGTCGTCGGCCAAGACGCGAAAACCGCCATAAACCGGCAAAGGCACCCACTCACCCAGGCCATTGCTTCGCGGGTGCAATGAAGGTCCGGTGATGACCATGGGTCTGACCGAATCGAACCTGAACTCGCCATTGCGAGGTCGACGGTGCGTACATGAGGCGAGCGCTAGTATAAGCGGGTTAACCGCCGGTTCCTGCCCTCGGGGATCCATTGGTGGTGATAGTTCCTGACAGAAATTTCGCTATTTGCCTGCGACTAATGATCGACATCCGATTTAGTCGGAAATTGACTGCTTATACGAGCGCATCGGCTGGCAAGCATTTCCCGCAAAAGGTTCACCGGCTTACTCAATTGTGCGCGATGGGCGCACAGCAAATTCAGCGGTGCGCGCTCACAGAGCAGCTCCGGCATCAGCACTTTCAACCGACCGGCCAGCACATCGGCAGCGACATCGAGCCAGGACTTATACGCAATCCCCGCCCCCGCTATGGCCCACAGACGCACAACATCGGCGTCGTCACTGAAACGATCGCCACTGACCGTCAGGCTCACTTCACGTTTGCCATCGTGGAAACTCCAGTGATCGTGGACCCGGCCGCCGAGCATGAACAACAGGCAATTTTGCTGAGCCAGTTGCTCCAGATGCCGAGGTTCGCCATGCCGGGCCAGGTAACTCGGCGCCGCACAGAGCACGCGACGGTTTTGCGGAGCGATGGGCAACGCCACCAGACTTGAGTCTTCCGGCTCGCCATAACGCAGGGCAATGTCCACCGGTTGGCGGAACAGGTCGGCGATGCGGTCGCCCAATAGCAACCGAACCGTTAGTTTCGGATGTTCACGCTGAAACTCATCGAGCCACGGCAACAGCAGGTTGCGACCGAAGTCCGAAGGCGCCGACAGCTGCAAAATCCCGCTGACCTGATCCTGCCCGCTGGCCAGCAGGCGGCGACCTTCATCAAGATTGCTCAAGGCTGCCCGGGCGTATTCCAGAAAGCCCTCGCCTTCAGCGGTCAAGCGCAGGCTACGGGTAGAGCGGGCGAGCAAGCGCGCGCCGAGTTGTTGTTCGATGCGCTTCAACGCCGCACTGGCCACCGCCGCCGACATATCCATCACCCGCGCCGCCGCCGACAGACTGCCCAGGTCCGCAGCCCGAACGAACAACTGCAAGTCATCGAAACGCAACATCGCCAACCCCGATTATCAAAAAAATATTGAAAGAGACTGCTCTTTTAGCGGGTTTTATCTTGCCGGGAAATAACCAATCATCTGTCCCATCGAAATCATTCCCTCTGAGGACCCCACATGAAAGCCATTGCCTACTACGCCTCCCTGCCCATCAGCGACGAAAAATCCCTGCAAGACATCGAACTGCCAGAACCGGTCGCTGGCCCGCGCGACCTGTTGGTGGAGGTCAAAGCCATCTCGGTCAACCCGGTGGACACCAAAGTTCGCCAGAACGTCCAGCCTGAAGGTGGCGCGGCAAAGGTGCTGGGCTGGGACGTGGCCGGTGTGGTCAAGGCCGTCGGCAGCGAAGTGACCTTGTTCAAGACTGGCGACAAAGTGTTCTACGCCGGCTCCATCGCCCGTGCCGGCGGCAATAGCGAGCTGCATGTGGTGGATGAGCGAATCGTCGGCCATATGCCGAAAACCCTCGGTTTCGCCGAAGCCGCCGCCCTGCCCCTGACCGCCATCACCGCGTGGGAACTGTTGTTCGAGCGCCTGCAAGTGCGCGAAGGCAAAACCGATGAGGGCCAGAGCCTGCTGATCGTCGGTGCCGCTGGCGGTGTGGGTTCGATCCTCACGCAATTGGCCAGCCAGCTCACCGGGCTGAAGGTCATCGGCACCGCCTCCCGTGCCCAGACCCAGAGTTGGGTGCGTGACCTGGGCGCCGATCAGGTGATCGATCATAGCCAGCCGCTGAGTGAAGAACTCAAACGTGCGGGGTTCGAGCAGGTGACTCACGTCGCCAGCCTGACCCAGACCGATCAACACCTGGATCAATTGGTGGAGGCGTTGGCGCCGCAAGGCAAACTGGCGCTGATCGACGATCCGAAATCGCTGGACGTGACCAAGCTCAAGCGCAAGAGCCTGTCGCTGCACTGGGAGTTCATGTACACCCGCTCGCTATTCGAAACCGCAGACATGATCGAGCAACACAAACTGCTCAACCGCGTCGCCGGGCTGATCGATGCGGGCACGCTGAAAACCACGGTCGGCGAGCACTTCGGAACCATCAACGCGGCTAACCTGCGGCGTGCCCATGAGCTGTTGGAGAGCGGCAAGTCCAAGGGCAAGATTGTGCTTGAAGGGTTCTGAAGAGTAGGAGCTGCCGGAGGCTGCGATCTTTTGATTTTGCTTTAAAAACACAAGATCAAAAGATCGCAGCCTTCGGCAGCTCCTACAGGGGATGGCGATCTTTTGCCGTCAGTCAGAGAATTGACCGTTGTCACAATTGCGATCGTATTCAGGTCTACAATCGAAGACTCTGCGAACAATCATTTACGTGATGTCTTTTACGAGACGTCTTTTACGAAAGGAGTTCAGCAATGAAGATCCTGATAAAAGAAGTAGCAACATCCCGCTGGCAGGTCCGCCTGGATCAACACGCTGTGACGTTCCGCAGTGAGGCCGAAGCCCTGGCCTTCACTAAAACGCTTGAAGCGCGCTTGCACGCGCCCCATCAGATTCCCGACCGTCAGCATCGCGCTGCTGGCTGAGTCCCGTCCTCAGACTTGGGCTTGCGTCAGCGCCCGGGCATTTTGCAAACGTCGGGTGAGCGTTGCCGCGCTCACCACCAGAATCCCGCACAGGCTGATGACCATGGCCATCGGCATGGCGCTGCCATCATGCAAAACCCCCACCAATGCTGCGGCCCCGGCGGCAACGCTGAACTGCAGGCAACCGAGCATCGCCGAGGCACTGCCCGCCCGCGCGCCCTGCCCGTTCATGGCGCAGGCTGAGGCGTTGGGCACAATACAACCCAGGCTGGCGATGCAGAGGAAAAGCGGAATCAGCAACGGCCACAACTGCGCGGTATGCAACGCGCTGACCGCCAACAGGGCCAGACCGCCCGCCAGATAGAACCAGACGGTACGCGCCAGTAAAAAAGCCGGACCGCGTTTGGCCAGCATCCGGGCATTGACCTGGGCCACCAGAATGAAACCCGCCGCGTTAATGCCGAACAGCCAGCCGAAATGCTCGGCCGGCACGCCATAGAGTTTGATGAAGACGAACGGTGAACCGGCGATGTAGGCAAACATCCCGGCGATGGCGACACCGCCAGTCAGGGCATGGCCGAGGAAGATCGGGTCCGCCAGTAACCGACCGTACTGACGCAGCGCGCCCGACAACGGTTGGCGCGGCACATGGGCCGGCAGACTTTCCGGCAGCCCGAGGGCCACTGCCAACCCTGCCAATGCACTAAAACCGGTCAGCACCAAAAAGATCGATTGCCAGCCAGTCGTGTTGACCAGCAACCCGCCCAGCATCGGCGCAAGAATCGGCGCCAGGCCCATCACCAGCATCAACTGCGAAAAGACCTTCGCCGAACCCACCGCATCGCATTTATCGCTGACCACCGCCCGCGAAATCACCATGCCCGCGCAACCGCCCAGCGCCTGGACGAAACGTGCGCCAATCAGCCACTCCAGAGTCGGCGCATAAGCACAGGCCAATGAAGCGACGGTGAACAAGCCGACACCTGTCAGCAAGGGAATCCGTCGCCCGAAGCGATCAGCCACCGGGCCGTACGCCAGTTGGCCAATGGACAGGCCAAGGAAATAGGCCGCCAGGGTCAGTTGAACGTGTTTTTCGTCGGTGCCGAAAGCGAGCGCCATCGCCGGGAATGCCGGCAAATAGAAATCGATCGCCAGCGGACCGAAAGCGCTCAAGGCGCCGAGAATCATGATTGTGCGGAAGTTCATCAGGCGTCCAGGTTAGGCATGCAGGTTGGCCATGGATCGGCAGGCCAACAGTCTAGCCGGGCGTGGACGCCTTGAACATTCCGTTAGGTCGCTAACTATTAAAAAACTCAGGCCAGTTTGACGCCATAACCCTCTTCGCTGATCGCGGCGATCACCTAATCGGCCGTCAGCGCACTTTCAACGCCGACTTCTTTTGCCGCCAGATCAATGCGCACGCTGGCCGCGGGATCCTTGGCTTGCAGCGCCTGAGTGATGGCCTTGACGCAATGACCGCAGGACATGCCTTCAACGTTGAACACTTGCATGGGACGTCTCCTTAATGGGGCCCTTTAATCGGGTTGAGGGCAGTCTCGAGCTTGCCACCATGGCAAGGTCAAGTTCTGAGGCAAGCTGCCGGGCTGGCAATCGGCGCCGTGCTCGGCCAAGCTGCGTCCATCTATGACTCGACCTCAGGAGATTCAGCCATGCGCTGGTCAGCTCTCAGCCTGTTTGGCTTCCTCAGCCTATTTGCCGCGACACCTTCGGTCCAAGCCGCCGGGGAGGACTACGGCGTGCTGATCATTTCCCGCGAGCGTCTGGAGGTTTCGACTTCCTGCGAGATCGGCGTGTACATCCAGGATCAGCTATCGGCGCGACTGTTCCAGGAACAGAGCACCTCGTTCAACCTGCCGCCGGGCAATGTGTCCCTGCGTCTCAAACTGCTGCCGGGCCAGGCGCCGGGTTGCAACCCGGGCATGCTCGCGCCGGGTTCGCAGAACATCACGCTCAAGGCCGGGGATGTGTTGAAGTTCCGGATTGCGATGACGCAGGAAGGGATGTACCTCAAACCTGCCGCCCTCGAATATTGAGTCGCCTGTAACAAAGATCGCAGCCTGCGGCAGCTCCTACGGGATCGGGTTAACACGCTGTCAATGTAGGAGCTGCCGCAGGCTGCGATCTTTTGATCTGAGACATGGCGCTTGACCTTGCCCGCATGGCAAGGTTGATCCTGTAGGTAATTTCTACAGGGAGCGTGACCGATGTCCGAATCCACCACCTTCGATCTGCCGATTGCCGGCATGACCTGCGCCAGTTGCGCCGGGCGTGTCGAGCGTGCCTTGAGCAAAGTTCTCGGCGCCACGGCCGTCAGCGTCAACCTGGCCACCGAACAGGCCCGGGTTCAAGCGCCCAGTGACAGCCTGCCGGCCTTGATGGACGCGGTGCTGCAGGCCGGTTACAGCGTGCCACAGCAGACCCTGGAATTGAGCATCGACGGCATGACCTGCGCGTCCTGCGTTGGCCGCGTCGAACGGGCACTGGCCAAGGTGCCGGGGGTCAAAAGTGTCAGCGTCAACCTGGCCAACGAGCGTGCCCACCTCGAATTGCTCGGCCAGGTCGACCCGCAAACCCTGATCGGCGCCGTGACCAAGGCCGGTTACTCCGCCAGCGTCTGGGAAGTCGAACACCCGCAAATCGACAATCAACAACAACGACTGCACCGTGAACGCTGGGCTTTGCTGGCGGCTATCGCCCTCGCCTTACCGCTGGTGCTGCCAATGGTGCTGCAACCTTTCGGCGTGCACTGGATGCTCCCGGCGTGGGTGCAGTTTGCGTTGGCGACGCCGGTGCAGTTCATCTTCGGCGCACGCTTCTATATCGCTGCATGGAAAGCCGTGCGCGCCGGCGCCGGCAACATGGATTTGCTGGTGGCCCTGGGTACCAGCGCTGGCTACGGCTTGAGCGTTTACGAGTGGGCCACCGCTGCCGGCCGCCTGCCGCACCTGTACTTCGAAGCCTCGGCGGTCGTGATCGCTCTGGTACTGCTGGGCAAATACCTGGAAAGTCGCGCCAAGCGCCAGACCGCCAGCGCCATCCGCGCCCTTGAAGCCTTGCGTCCGGAGCGAGCCATTCAGGTGATCGATGGCCGCGAACAGGACGTTGCGATCAGCGCTTTGCGCCTCAACGATCTGGTCATGGTCAAACCCGGTGAACGCTTCCCGGTGGATGGCGAAGTGGTGGAAGGCCAGAGCCACGCCGATGAAGCACTGATCAGCGGCGAGAGCCTGCCGGTGCCAAAACAGCCGGGTGACAAGGTCACCGGCGGCGCCATCAATGGCGAAGGTCGGCTGCTGGTTCGGACCTTGGCGCTCGGTGCAGAAACCGTGCTGGCGCGGATCATCCGCCTGGTGGAAGACGCGCAGGCGGCGAAAGCGCCGATCCAGAAACTGGTGGATAAAGTCAGCCAGGTGTTCGTGCCAGCGGTGCTGCTGATCGCGCTGGTGACCTTGATCGGTTGGTGGCTGTACGGCGCGCCACTGGAAACCGCGTTGATCAACGCGGTCGCAGTGTTGGTGATCGCCTGCCCTTGCGCACTCGGGCTGGCCACGCCGACGGCAATCATGGCCGGCACCGGTGTGGCGGCGCGCTACGGGATTCTGATCAAGGACGCCGAAGCTTTGGAGCGTGCCCATGAAGTCAGCGCCGTGGTGTTCGACAAGACCGGCACATTGACTTCGGGCACGCCGCGCATCGCTCATCTGAGTGCCATCGAAGGTGATGAAGCTGCTCTGCTGCAAATGGCTGGTGCGCTGCAACGCGGCAGTGAACACCCGTTGGCCAAGGCTGTGCTGGATGCCTGCACCGAGCGCGGCCTGACCGTGGCTGATGTCAGCGACAGTCAATCGCTGACCGGGCGCGGTATTGCCGGCAATCTCGATGGTCGGCGATTGGCTTTGGGCAATCGGCGTCTGCTGGAAGAAAGCGGGCTGAGCACCGGGTCATTGGCCGACTCCGCAACCGCTTGGGAAACCGAAGGCCGGACCCTGTCCTGGCTGATTGAACAAAGCCCTGAACCGCGAGTGCTCGGTCTGTTCGCCTTCGGTGACACGCTCAAACCCGGCGCCTTGCAAGCGGTGCAACAGCTGAGTGCACGGAACATTAGCAGCCACCTGCTGACCGGCGATAACCGCGGCAGCGCCAAGGTAGTCGCCGAGGCGCTGGGCATCAGCGATGTCCACGCCGAAGTATTGCCGGCGGACAAAGCTGCCACCGTCGCCGCACTGAAAAAAACCGGCGTGGTGGCAATGGTCGGCGACGGCATCAACGACGCACCGGCCCTTGCCGCGGCAGACATCGGCATCGCCATGGGCGGCGGCACCGACGTCGCCATGCACGCTGCCGGGATCACCCTGATGCGCGGCGATCCACGGCTGGTGCCGGCGGCGCTGGAAATCAGCCGCAAGACCTACGCGAAGATTCGCCAAAACCTGTTCTGGGCCTTCGTCTATAACCTGATCGGCCTGCCACTGGCGGCGTTCGGCTTCCTCAACCCGGTGCTGGCCGGCGCGGCCATGGCGCTGTCGAGCGTCAGCGTGGTGAGCAATGCGCTACTGTTGAAAACCTGGAAACCCAAAGACCTGGAGGACAACCGATGAACATTGGCCAAGCAGCCCGCCAGAGCGGTCTGAGCGCGAAGATGATTCGTTACTACGAATCCATCGGCCTGCTCAAGGCGGCCCATCGCACCGACAGTGGCTATCGGGTCTATGGCGACGACGATCTGCATACTCTGGCATTCATCAAGCGCTCTCGGGATTTGGGTTTCTCGCTGGAAGAGGTCGGCAAACTGCTGACCCTCTGGCAAGACCGTCAGCGAGCCAGCGCCGATGTGAAGGCGCTGGCCCGTCAGCACATCGACGAGCTGAACCAGAAGATTCGCGAACTCGGGCAACTGCGCGACACCCTGCAAGACCTGGTAGAACATTGCCACGGCGACCACCGCCCGGACTGCCCGATCCTCAAGGAGCTGGCGTCGGGCTGCTGCGCCGAACCCGCCCATTCCTGAACGCCAACCCCTTCGCCACCAGCAACGTGGTGAGGGGAATGCCGTGGAACAACAACACCACCGCGCCGGGCGTCCACCAGGAATAGAACGGCGCGGCGATCAACATGCCGATGCCGAACCCGGTCATTTGCAGCAGCGTCAGGAAACTGAAAATCGGCAGGCGCAGGTTGTCCGGTTCACGTTGCAGGCGCGACATCAGGCCGACTTCCGAGAAGCCGTCACCCAAGCCTGCGGGCAACGAAAACAGCAGCAAGCCGTAAAGGGTTTGCTGTTGGAACATCAGGATGAAGCCACAGGACATCAGCAAAACACCGAAGAAAAATCGTCGTTCCAGATGAACGTTGTCCGTACCTTTCAGACGACTGGCGATTCGCGCTCCGATGAATTTCCCGATGGCCCAGACTGCCAGCATCAGGCCCAGGGTGGTGCTGGCCGACTCGGGTGTCAGCAGTTTTGAAATGATCGGGAGGCCGACGTTGTGTGCGGCGCTGCCAAGCGTATCGGCCATGGCAACGGCGAGCATCGCCGTCAGCACCGGCGCCGTGCGCAAGCCCTGACGCAGGGCCGGCCATTCGCCTTGTTGGTGATGGGGTTCATCACTGGGTGCAGGTCTGGGAAACCGCAGCGGCACAATCAACAACGCCGCCAGCAGGTAAGTGACCACGTTCAGGGCAAACACCGTTTCAAAGCCAAACCCCGCCACCAACAAACCCGCCACCAGACTCCCGCCGACCATCGCCGCAGACGACGCCGAGGTTATCCAGGCGTTGGTCTTGAGTAGCTGCGCCTTATCGATCATGTGCGGCAATTGGCTGTTGAGGCCAATGGCAAACATCGAATTACCAAACCCCAGGCCGAACGCGATCAGCGGTAGCAGCAGCGCTTGTTGGGTGACCGGCAACACCAGCAGCAGGCTCAGCAAACCGGCGCGCAGCAAGTCGAAGGCAATCAGCGGCAGGCGCCCGGCCCAACGGCGATAGAACCGGGTGCCGATCAGACTGGCAAAAATCCCCCCGGCTACACGGCTGGCGAGGAAAATGCCGACACTCATGGCGCTGTTGCTGAGCAGATAGACGTAAGTGGCCAGAGCGACCATGTTGAGGAAAGCGCCGAAGTCCGAAATCAGCCGGGCGGCGATGATCAGTTGGGCATTGCGGGTGGAATTCACATTCAGTCCTTGAGTGTGGTGAGTATCGCCGTTGTGGATTGTCTGGTCTGACGCCATCGCGGGCAAGCCACGCTCCCACAGGTCAGGTGTCGATCATAGAATCCGGGTGCAACACAAAACTTGTGGGAGCGGGCTTGCCCGCGATGCAGACGACGCGATCCGAAAAAAAAGCATCTACAAAAAACCCGGCCGAGGCCGGGTTTTGGGTCAACCGATTACTGCATCCACGGTGGAGGCGGCTCTTCGGCTTTGCTCGGTGGCGCGTCGTCAGCAGCGCGAATCGCTTGCTTACGCTCTTCATCAAGACGGGCCGCCTCGATCTCGCGCATGATCCCGCCGACGTCCGCCAGTTCTTCCGGCTCGTCGAACTCGCCGGTCAACACACTGGCCGGGTGCAAAGTACCAGCTTCGTACAATGCCCACATTTCCTTGGCGTACTTGGTGCGTTTCAACTCCGGTGCAAAGCGACCAAAGTACGACGCCATGTTGCCCACGTCCCGTTCCAGCATGTTGAACGCGTGGTTATTGCCCGCCGCATCCACCGCTTGCGGCAGGTCGATGATGACCGGGCCGGTCGGCGTCAGCAGCACGTTGAACTCGGACAGGTCACCGTGCACCAAACCGGTACACAGCATCAGCACGATCTGCGAAATCAGAAACGCGTGATATTCGCGCGCCTGGTCCGGCTCCAGCACCACATCGTTCAGACGCGGCGCGGCATCGCCGTACTCGTCGGCCACCAGCTCCATCAGCAGCACGCCTTCGAGGAAGTCATACGGCTTGGGTACGCGCACACCGGCACCGGCCAGCCGGAACAACGCCGCCACTTCGGCATTCTGCCAGGCGTCTTCGGTTTCTTTCTTGCCGAACTTGGAGCCCTTGGCCATCGCTCGAGCCTGCCGGCTGTTGCGCACCTTACGGCCTTCCTGATACTCGGCCGCCTGACGAAAACTGCGTTTATTCGCCTCCTTGTAGACCTTGGCACAACGCAGCTCGTTGCCGCAGCGCACCACATAAACAGCTGCTTCTTTACCACTCATGAGTGGGCGCAGCACCTCGTCGACCAGACCGTCCTCGATCAGGGGTTCAATGCGTTTTGGAGTCTTCATCAGCTTTTATTGTGGGTCCTTTATTACCAAACACGCGAAAGTCATTCGTTATACGGCAATCCTCTCATTCGCGGGAGGGGTTGCCGACCTATGAACGTTCCCATGAACATCAAGAAGCACACAATGTGCCGGATTAATCGGGCACAACTCATTGACCGCTCAGGATCATAGCTGAGCCTGCGCCACTTGTTGACGAAGGGCTACAGGGGCATTTGCGACAGAATCTGACATGTAGCCCCTACCCTTCGCCGGATTTTTCTCAACAGGCCTAAATTTCCACGTTCCTCAGCCGAAGTCATTAGAGAGAAAAGGAATTGTCCGACAATCGCCCCGACAATGATAACGAGGGCGCACTCAAGGATCGGGGTATCGAACGTTTTCGGCTGCCAACAATCCGCGAGTCATCTGCACTGCGTGGGCCTACAAGAAAAAACTGGAGCGCGGATGAACATCAAACAGAAGTTGACCTGGGCGTTTGCAATCATCGCCTGCTTGCCCGTGGTGCTGGTCGCCACCCTTGTGGTGCTGAACTTGCGCAGCGATGCCAAGGATAATTTTGTCGATGGCAGTGGCCGCGAAATTCGTCAGGTCAGCAATGCGATGCAGCTGTTCTTTGACGGCATCAGCCAGAACGTCGATTACCTGGCCACCCAACCGCTGATCAAGGACTCCGACGACAGCCTCAAGACCTACATGAGCGCCAACGCCGAGAGCATTCCCCAAGGCGAGTCGGACAAAAAGGTCTTCGCCCTCCTCCAGGACCTGGGCAACAGCCACCCGGCCTACGCCTATGCCATCCTCGGTACGGCGGCGGGCGGTTACGTGTCTTGGCCGGACGATGCGAAGCTGAGCAATTACGATCCGCGCCAGCGCCCTTGGTATAAAGCGGCTCAGGCCAAACCCGGCAAACCATTTCGCACCGAGGCCTATTACTGGGCTCAGGACGACGCGACTTACGTCAGCACCGTGCGCACCATCGACAACAAACTGGGCAGCAACGGCGGCGTGGTCAGTATCGACGTGACGCTCAAGCAGCTCACCGAAATCGTCAAACAGATCAAACTCGGCGAAACCGGCTACCTGATGCTGGTGGAAAACACCGGCAAAGTGCTGGTCGACCCGAAACAACCGGAACACAACTTCAAAGCCTTGACCAGTCTCGGCGACGGTTACGCGCAACTCGCCAAGGCCGGCAAAGGGCTGGTGGAAGTCGAGCTCAATGGCGAGCGTTACATGGCCAACGTCTGGCCGTCGGAGCAACTGGGCTGGACCTTTATCGGCCTGATCAAGCAGACCGACGTGATGAGCTCGGCCACTCAACTGACCTGGCTGATCGCAATCATTGCGGCGGTACTGGCGGTGTTCTTCGCCATTGTCGGCGCCAGTTTCGCCAGCCTGATCGTGCGGCCGATCCGCAGCGTGGCCAGCGGTCTGGAAGGCATCGCCCAGGGTGAAGGCGACCTGACCAAGAACCTGCAAATCCGTGGCAGCGACGAAACGGCTCAATTGGCCAACTGGTTCAATCAGTTTCTGGCGGCGATTCGCAACCTGATCCAAAGCATCGGCGGCGCCGCGACCAAAATCCTCGCCACCTCCCAGAGCTCGACGCAAGTGTCCAGCGACATGGCCGAAGCCGCCGGGCGCCAGCGTGAAGCGGTGGACATGGTGTCCACGGCGTTCCATGAAATGGTCGCCACCGCCAACGAAGTCGCACGCTCCTGCAGCCAGGCCGCCGAGTCGGCCGACAGCGGTCAGCGTCAGGCGCGCGAAGGTCAGCAGCAGATCGATGCCGCCGTGAGCAGTGTTGATCGCTTGAGCCAGGAAATCGAACAGTCGGCGCAATCGATGCAACAGCTTGAGCGCGATAGCAACGACATTCAGTCGATCCTCGGGACCATTCGTTCCATTGCCGAACAGACCAACCTGCTGGCGCTGAACGCTGCCATCGAAGCAGCCCGGGCCGGTGAACAGGGTCGCGGTTTTGCGGTAGTGGCGGATGAAGTCCGGGCATTGGCCAAACGGACCGCCGACTCCACGGCGGAAATCGACGGGTTGCTGGGCAACCTGGCCAAACGCACCAGCCAGGTGACGCAGCAGATGCATGCGAGCCTGGAAGTGTCTCAGCAATCGGTGACCCGTATCGGCGAGGCGCGCAGCAGCTTCGGGCAGATTCGTGAATCGGTGGATGTGATTCGTGACATGAACACTCAAATCGCCACGGCGGCGGAAGAACAGCATCAAGTGGCGGAAGACATCAATCGCCACATCAGCCAGATTCATGGCGATGCGCAGTTGGTGGCAGAACTGGCGAACTCGGCGCGGCTGGATTCTCAGAGCCTGGCAGGGTTGTCGAATGAGCTGGATGGGTTGGTTCGGCGGTTCAGAACCTGATCCAAAATCCCGGTAGCGCTCCCACAGGGTTTGCGTTGTCCTTGTGGGAGCGGGCTTGCCCGCGATGAGGCCGTCACTGCCTGAACAATTCCCCCGGGGTAAACCCGAACAATCCCTTGAACGCCGCAATAAACGCCGACGTCGAGTCATACCCGCAAGACAGCGCGGCATGGGTCACGCTGTTCCCCTCCTCCAGCAAACTCAACGACGACAGCAGCCGCATGCGCTGCCGCCAGCCACGGAAGCTCAACCCCGTTTCACGCTGGAACAAGCGCATCAGGGTTTTCTCCGACGTGCCCAAACACTCGGCCCACTCCTGCAAGGTCGCATTGCGCTCAGGGCTGTCGATCAGTTCGTTGCACAAGCCCAACAACCGTTCATGCCGGGGCAGCGGCAGAGAAAAACCCACCTCCGGCAGACTCGCCAACTGATCCAGTAGCACGCCCACCAACCGCGCCTCCTGGCTTTCGCCCTGTGGATACTCCACCGGAAACAGGCAAAAACGCTTGATCAGTTCCCGTGCCAATGGCGTGACTTCCAGCACCCGGCAACGCCCGTCCGCCCATTGGCAATCCTCGCGGCGCACGTACAGGCTGCGCATCTCGGCACGCATTGAGGTCACGACCTGATGCTCGAGATCCGCCGGAATCCAGATGCCCCACTGCGGCGGCGCAAAGAAACTGCCCTCGGCGGTATGCACACCGAGAACGCCGCTGATGGCGTAGGAAAACTGCACCCAATCGTGACGATGCGGCGGTGTCCACGAACCAGCGTTCAGACTTTCCGCACGCGCATACAACGGACGCGGCAACGCCGTTAGCGCCGGGATGGTCCGCTCGAGGGAAAGTTGTCCGTTAGTCGGCATTGATTGGCCTTATGTCGCAAGACGGCTGATGAGGCCGACGTTAGGCTAAGTCATCAATTCTTACAAACCTATTCGGTGCCGGTCATGCATGCCTTCAAACACCTCAAACGCGTGGTCAACGACTGGTTCTTGTGCGGCATGCTGCTCGCCACGCTGCTGGCGTATTTCTTCCCGACCTTCGGCGCCACCCGCGGCGGGATGCACGTGGAGTATGTGATTAACATCGGCGTGTTTCTGGTGTTCTTCCTCCATGGGGTCAACCTCTCCAGCGAGCAGATCAGCCACGGACTGAAAAACTGGAAGCTGCACGTGATGGTTCAAATCTTCACCTTTGCGGTGTTTCCATTGATCTGGCTGCTGAGCGACAAACTGCTGGGTTCGCACATTCCCTCACTGCTGATGCTCGGCTTCCTCTACCTCTGCGCCCTGCCTTCGACCATTTCCTCATCTGTGGCCCTGACCGGCAGCGCGGGCGGCAACGTACCGGCAGCGATTCTCAACGCGAGCCTGTCCAGTGTGTTGGGGATTTTTCTGACGCCGTTGCTAGTGAGTTTCGTGGTCGGCAGCGGCGCGGGTGGTATCGATCTGGGCTCAACCCTGCTCGACTTGTGCGCGATGTTGCTGTTGCCGCTGGTGCTCGGGCAATTGCTGCGGCCGTTCCTGGGCAAGTTTTTCGCTCGGCACAAGCGCTACACCAACATCGCCGACAAACTGGTGATTCTGCTGCTGGTGTACTCGGCGTTTTGCAATTCGATGGTGTCGGGGATGTGGCAGCAACAGGGCAACAGCGTGATTTTGACTGCGCTGATGGGCAGTGCGATTTTGCTGGCAATCATTCTGTGGATGACCACCCGCACCGCTCGTGCGCTGAAGTTCAGCCCTGCCGATGAGATTGCCGCGGTGTTCTGCGCCAGCAAGAAATCCCTGGCGGCCGGTGCGCCGATGGCGGCACTGATTTTCGGCGCCAACCCCGGCCTTGGCTTGATCCTGCTGCCGATCATGATCTATCACCCGTTGCAGCTGATCGTCTGCTCGGTGATGGCCGAGGGTTATGCCAACCGCAACCGGGAACTGGCCGCGCAGCAACGCGCGGCAGTGCTCAACCCCCAGTAATCAGCAATCAGCGCTCGATAATCGCCGTCACGCCCTGACCGCCCGCTGCGCAGATCGAGATCAACCCTCGGCCCTTGCCCGCCGCGTCCAGCAGCTTCGCCAGGTTGGCGACGATGCGTGCACCGGTGGCGGCAAACGGATGCCCGGCGGCCAGTGAGCTGCCCTTGACGTTCAGGCGGCTGCGGTCAATGGAGCCCAGCGGTGCGTCGAGGCCGAGGCGGGTTTTGCAGAACTCCGGATCTTCCCAGGCCTTCAATGTGCACAGCACCTGCGCGGCGAACGCTTCGTGGATTTCGTAGTAATCGAAGTCCTGCAAGGTCAGGCCGTTGCGCGCCAGTAACCGCGGCACGGCATAAGCCGGCGCCATCAGCAGGCCTTCGGCACCGTTGACGAAATCCACCGCTGCCGCCTCGCCGTCACGCCAATAGGCAAGGATCGGCAAGCCGCGCTCTTTCGCCCATTCTTCACTGCCCAGCAACACCACCGACGCACCATCGGTGAGTGGCGTGGAGTTGCCCGCGGTCAGGGTGCCCTTGGCGCTTTTCTCGAAGGCCGGTTTCAGTGACGCCAGTTTTTCCAGGGTCAGATCCGGGCGCAGGTTGTTGTCCCGGGTCAGGCCGAGGAACGGCGTCATCAAATCGTTGTGCCAGCCTTCGGCGTAGGACGCGGCCAGTTTCTGATGGCTTTCCTGAGTCAGCTGATCCTGCTCGTCACGCGGGATGCTCCAGGTTTGGGCCATCATTTCACAGTGTTCGCCCATCGACCGGTTGGTGCGCGGCTCGCCGATGCTTGGAAAGTCGGGCATCAAGTGGCGGGGACGCAGTTGCAGGAAGGTTTTCAGTTTGTCAGCGGTGCTTCGGGCGCGGTTGGCTTGCAGGAGGATCTTGCGCAGGCTTTCGTTGACCCCGATCGGCACGTCCGAGGCTGTGTCGACGCCGCCGGCAATGCCACATTCGATCTGGCCCAGGGCGATTTTGTTCGCCACCAACAATGTCGCCTCCAGCCCCGTGCCGCAGGCTTGCTGGATGTCGTAGGCCGGCGTCATCGGCGACAACCGCGAGCCGAGCACGCATTCGCGGGTCAGGCCGTAGTCCCGCAAATACTTGAGCAATGCACCTGCCGCCACTTCACCCATGCGCACACCGTGCAGGTTATAGCGCTCGATCAGGCCTTCCAGCGCTGCGGTGAACATCGCCTGGTTACTGGCAGTGGCGTACGGCCCGTTGGACCGGGCAAAGGGGATACGGTTACCACCGATAATCGCGACGCGGCGCAGCTGAGTCATGAAAAAGCTCCTTTTAACCAAATATGAACACCAAACCCACAGGGGGCTGCATTTCCTGAAAGTCCTGCTAAACCCAATCTCAAACTAACCTGCAATGATCAAGCGTAGGCCGTATCTCGTGGGTCGAACGACTAATTGCCGTTCATGGTCCACACTTTTAACCCCAGCTGCTGGAGCGTGATTCATGTCTGACCGCTATATCGACTTCGCCAATTCGTCCATCGGCCATCGTGTGGTCGGTGCCCTGGGTCTGCCGTCGCCGGTACGACTGGAACGCTGGCAAGCAGGCCGGCTGCGGCCTATCGAGGGGGCGCTGTTGATTGGCGGTGGCCCGTTGGCGGAAAAAGTCAGCACTCTCGCCAACCGCCTGACCGACACGATTTACAGCTACGGCACCGATCCGACCCTGGCCACCGCGTGGATTCCCGGCCACGGCCAGAAACTCAAAGCCGTGGTGTTCGACGCCAGCGATCTGGTACAGGTCGATCAGCTGAAACAGCTGCGCGAGTTCTTCCAGCCGCTGATGAAAAACCTCGATCACCATGCGCATCTGGTGATTCTGGGCCGGGCGCCAGAGACCTTGAGCGACCCGTTCGCCGCCAGCGCCCAACGCGCCCTGGAAGGTTTCAGCCGTTCGCTGGCCAAGGAACTGCGCAGCGGCGGTACTTTGCAGCTGATCTATGTTGGCGAAGGTGCCGAAGATCAACTGGAAGGCCCATTGCGGTTTTTCCTCTCGCCAAAAAGCGCGTTCATTTCCGGACAAGTCATTCGCTTGAAGGCGTGTGAGGCGCAGGTGATGGACTGGAGTCGCCCCTTGTCGGGACGCAAGGCACTGGTGACGGGCGCGGCACGCGGCATCGGCGCCTCGATCGCCGAAACCCTGGCCCGCGACGGCGCCGAGGTAATCCTGCTCGACGTGCCACCGGCCAAGAACGATCTCGAGGCCCTGGCCGCACGCCTCGGCGGGCGCGGCATCACACTGGACATCTGCGCCGAAGATGCCGCCGCACAATTGATCGAACACTTGCCCGACGGCGTCGATATCGTGGTTCACAACGCGGGCATCACGCGGGACAAAACCCTGGCCAATATGACCCCGGAATTCTGGGACGCGGTGCTGGCGGTCAACCTCAACGCGCCGCAAGTATTGACCAAGGCTTTGCTCGACAGCGGCACCTTGCGCGACAACGGCCGAGTGATCCTGCTGGCGTCCATCAGCGGCATCGCCGGCAATCGCGGACAAACCAATTACGCGGCGAGCAAGGCCGGGTTGATCGGCCTGGCCCAGGCCTGGGCGCCGCTGCTGAGTGAGCGCGGCATCAGCATCAATGCCGTAGCGCCAGGGTTCATCGAAACCCAGATGACCGCGCACCTGCCCTTCGGCCTGCGCGAAGCCGGGCGGCGCATGAGTTCATTGGGCCAGGGCGGCCTGCCGCAAGACGTCGCCGAAGCCGTGGCCTGGCTGGCACAACCGGGCACCGGAGCCTTTACCGGGCAGGCGTTGCGCGTCTGTGGGCAAAGCGTTTTGGGAGCCTGACCATGACCACCGACTGGCACACACTCAATAGCGAACCGGGCCTGAAAACGCTGTATGTGAAAGCGGCAACGCGCCGCAAAATCACCGGCACCACCCTGCCTGACTTGGGTTATCACTGCTGGGTCAATATCGATCCGAAACGCCTGGAGGCGTATCGCAAGGTCTGTGGTTTCGTCGACAACGGACTGCTACCACCGACGTATCCACACATCCTGGCGTTTGCCTTGCAGATGCAATTGCTCACGGCCAAAGCGTTTCCGTTCCCGCTGCTGGGGCTGATTCACTTGAGCAATCGCATCCGCATCTTGCGCCCCATGGGCGGCGTACACCGGGTGCGGGTCAGCGTGAAAGTGCAGAACCTGAAACCTCATGCCAAAGGGGCGACGTTCGATTTGGTGACGACACTCGACGATCAGTTGGGGCCGCTGTGGGAGGCTGAAAGCCAGATGCTCTGTCGCGGCGTCAAACTGGAAGGCGAGCCCGTTGAGGAAGCGTTTGCATCAACGCTATCGCTGACCGAAGTAGCCCACTGGAAAGCACCGGCGGACATTGGCCGGCGGTACGCCAAGGTGTCCGGAGACTACAACCCGATCCACCTGAGTGCGATCAGCGCGAAGCTCTTCGGTTTCCCTAGCGCCATCGCCCATGGCCTGTGGAACAAGGCACGTACGCTGGCAGCCCTGACCGATCATTTGCCGACGGCAAACGTCGAGATTGCGGTGCAGTTCAGGAAACCGGTGCGCCTTCCCAGTGAAGTGACGCTGATGTCCAGTGCGGCGGGGGCCAGTGGGGATTTCCAGTTAATGGGTGCGGGGGATCTGGAACACATGGTTGGGCAGTGGCGGCCTGTTGCCTGATTTTGTGGCGAGGGGGCTTGCCCCCGTTCGGCTGCGCAGCAGTCGCCAAGCGCACTGTCAGACACTCCGCGTGCTCAGCCTTCAGGGCAGCTGCGCAGCCCAACGGGGGCAAGCCCCCTCGCCACAGTTCAGTGCTTACCTTGGGATATGGGCACCATAGATCAGGAACTAACCACCCCAGGAAACAAATTATTCAACGTCTCCAACAACCGCACGTGATAAATCGGCTTGCGAAACAAATCCAGCACCTGCAACCGCAACATATCACTCACATCATCCATATCCGCATGCCCCGACGTCACAATCACCGGCAAATACTGACGATCCGTGTGCTCACGCAACCGCTTGATCAACGACATGCCACTCTCCTCCGGCATCCGCAAATCAGTAATCACCAACGCGATATCAGGATGACAAGTCAAATGATGAAGGGCGAGTTTCACCGAGGTTGCCGTAAAACAAGTAAAGCCCTCGCCCTCCAGCAACTCGGCCAGTTCCAGTAACGCATCCTCCTCATCGTCGACCAGAAGAAGCTGTTGCCGAGGGAGCGCTGGAGCGTTCATGGGGTAACACCTGCAATGGACTAAGCCTTGACGTTAGAAGCCCTTTGCGGGATTGGCAAATGACTGCCTGTTGCCAGCCTTAAAATCAAAGCGCGGCTGAAATTGTGGTGAACATTGCGGTGACACTCGTGGCGATGGGTGTCGCAAATGCTGCCAGCGCAACGGCCACCATCCCCGCAATAATCGCGTACTCGATACCCGAAGCACCTTCAGTATCTTTGGCCAGACCTTTGTAAAAAACGAACTCGGATTTGATCTTCTGAACAACTTTAATAAAGGACATGACGTGTCTCCTATGACAGCGGATGTTGCACGGCCGCAACATGATTCCCCTATGCCAGCATCAGCATTGTCGGCAAACCCGAGACCAACAACTGTAAGAACCTATTAATACTTAAGTATTAACCGTCAATAAACAGCGCTTTTGGCTTCAACCCGTTACTTTTGTCAGATATTTACCGCCCTGTAATGGCTTTTTGCTCTACCTGCGCTACCGTCAAATAGCGAAATAGTTCCATGTTCATAGCTGCCTGATTGCGAAGTCATCTCGTTAGAACTCTTGGGGGGGCGTTACGCAGCAGGAAAGGGAGAGCCTTCATGAACAGTCGCGTCACCATGGGCCTGGCCGGGCTGTTTCTGGTAGGCGCCATCATTGCCGGTTATTGGGGGCTGGCGCTGAGCCGCCAACCGGCACCCGAATCCATCGCGCAACCCGGCACATCATCGGCCCCAATACTGGCGTCGGTGGACGACCCGACCCGCCAGCCGGTGGTTGTGCTGCTGCGTGACATAGCGCCGTTCGAGCAAATCACCGCCGCCGACGTGACCCTGGAAAAACTTCGTACCGCCCCGGCCGGCAGCCTGTCCCGTCTCGATCAAGCCATTGGCCGTATGCCTTGGCGCATGCTTACTGCAGGCAGTTGGCTCAATGATGAAAGTTTCGAAACCGGCGGGGCGCTGGCGCGAATGATCCGCCCCGATGAGCGCGCCCTTGCTGTGGCGGCGGATGACGTGGTCAATGTCGGCGGTCAACTGAGCCCCGGCGACTATGTCGATGTCCTGCTGTTTCTGCGCATGGACACCAACAACCTCCAGCAATCGGCCCAGGTCGTGGTCCCGGCGTTGCGGGTGCTCGGTGTCGGCGACCAGTTGGGGCTGATGAACGATGGTCAGCCTGCCAACCCGGCACGCAGCACTGAAGAAAGACTCAAACAGGAACAGCAACGCGCCAGCGCCCGCACCGTTTTGCTCGCCGTCCCCGAACCCCTCTTGAGTCGCCTGATGCTCGCGGCTCAGGTCGGGGTTTTGCGCCTGGCCGTGCGCAGCGCCGAGGAAAAACGCCTGAACCAATACTGGGCCGGCAACCGCGATTCAAAGGCGAGCCTGGCCAGTGCCAATCGCGAACTGGTGCAGTTCAGTCAACTGGCCCTGGACGGCACACCCAAACCCGCCACCGGCGGCGCAGCACCGCGCAAGACGAGCGTGGAAGTCATCCGCGGCAATGAAGTCACCCAACAAACGCCCTGAATCGAGCGAGGACGCTTCTCCATGCGCAGACGTTTCACGCAGTACTTGCTCGACAACGGCTGCTTCGATAAATGCGGTGGGTTATCGCAATGAGCCAGCCCCAGAACCTGAGTCAGACGTTCCTCGCGATCACACGCAACAGCACCGACTTCGAGTGGCTGCAAGGTGCCCTTGCCCCTTTGGGCCGAGTGATCAGCGCCGGTGGCGGTAACCTCGATGAGCTCTTGACGCTGGTGGACGTGACCTTCGCCAACCTGGTGTTCGTGGGGCTGGACCGTGAGCATGTGGTGGCCCAGAGCGCGTTGATCGAGGGTGCCCTGGAAGCCAAACCGATGCTGGCGATCGTTGCCTTGGGCGACGGCATGGACAACCAACTCGTGCTCAATGCCATGCGTGCCGGCGCGCGGGATTTCGTCTCTTATGGCTCACGCTCCAGTGAAGTTGCCGGCCTGGTGCGCCGCCTGAGCAAACGCCTGCCAACCGTGGCGCCGAACATGCAACAGAGTCAACAGGGTGGCCTGACCGTGCTTTACGGTGCGCAGAGCAATGCCGACGGAGCGTTGCTCGCTAACCACCTGGCGCACGTGGTGCAAAAGAGCGGCCAGCAGACACTGTTGCTGGATCTGGGCCTGCCGCGTGGCGACAGCCTTGCGTTGCTGGGGCTGGAGAGCTCGTTTCATTTTGGCGATGCGTTGCGACATCTGAGGCGCCTCGACGCGACGCTGATCGACAGCGCCTTTACCACCTGTGACGCCGGGCTGCGGATCCTCGCCTACGCCAGCAACGACGAACCGCTGGAACAGACCAGTGCCGCCGAGCTGTACATGCTGCTCAGCGCCTTGCGTCAACATTTCCAGCACATCGTGGTGAACCTCACCGGCCAGTCGGACAGCGAAGCGTTACGCACCTTCGTCAGCCATTGCGACAAGTTGCTGTGGTACACCGATCAGAATGTGCTCGACTGCCGACGCAACCTTGAAGTGCTCGGCCGCTGGCGCGAAAAAGGCCTCAAGCTCGACCACGCCCGGTTGCTGGTGGACCGCTATCTGCGCAACGTCGCGCCAGACTCCGACACCTTGAGCAAAAGCTTCGGCATGGAGGTTATGGCGGTCCTTGTCTACAGCCCGGAAGTACGGCTCAACGCCAAGAATCAGGGGGTGAGCCTGTTCGAACTGGCTCCGCGCGAAGGCCTGACCCAAAGCCTGCGCGCCCTCGGCGAACGTCTGGCCAAACGCTCCGAAGACCTGGACAAACCCAAGGCTGGCTGGTTTGACCGATTGAGGGGTGCGCAATGAGCGGGGAAAAACTCTTCGGCGCGCCCTCCCACGGGCCGGCCGGCAATACCGACCACGAAGGCCTGAAACTGGTGCTGCACCGCTACATCATCGACGCCATAGAGGAGTCCGGAAAAAACCTGCTGGAAGGTTCGCGGCCAATGCTGTCGCAGTTCGTCATCGACAAAGTCGCCGAGTACATCGCCCGTCTGCACCTGGCGATTTCCCGTTATGAGATGGAGCGGCTGGCTGAGGAAATTGTCGACGAGCTCACCGGTTTCGGCCCGCTGGAGGTGTTGCTGCGTGACTCGACGGTGACCGAGATTCTGGTCAACGGCCCGCACCGGGTGTTCGTCGAGCGCGAGGGTGTGTTGCACCTGAGCGACCTGCGATTCATCGACGACCATCACGTCGAGCGAGTAATGCAACGAATTCTCGCGCCTCTGGGCCGACGGCTCGACGAGTCTTCGCCGATGGTCGATGCGCGCCTGCCCGACGGCAGCCGGGTCAACGCGATCATCCCGCCCATTGCCCTCGATGGCCCATGCCTGTCGATTCGAAAATTCCGCAAGGACATGCTCAAGAGCTCCGATCTGATGGCGATGCAAACCATCGATCAGGCGATCTTTGAATTTATTCAGGAGGCCGTGGGCAAGCGTTGCAACATCCTTGTCAGCGGCGGTACCGGCACCGGCAAGACCACACTGTTGAACATTCTCAGCCAGTTGATCGCCCCTCACGAACGCTTGGTCACCATCGAAGACGTCGCCGAACTGCAACTCGGCCATCCTCACGTAGTGCGCCTGGAAACCCGACCGCCGAATGCCGAAGGCCACGGCGAAGTGAAGGCCAGCGATCTGATTCGCAACGCGCTGCGGATGCGCCCGGACCGGATCATCCTCGGCGAGATTCGCGGCGTCGAAGTGGTCGACGTGCTCACCGCGATGAACACCGGGCACGACGGCTCCATGAGCACCGTGCACGCCAACAATGCGCAGGATGCGCTGTTGCGCCTGGAGACCCTGGTGGGCCTGACCGGGCGCTCCATCGCTGAACGCACCCTGCGGCAAATGATCTGCGCGGCGCTGGACGTGGTGATCCAACTGACGCGCCTGCCCGATGGCCGTCGCTGCGTCAGCGAAGTGGTGGAGGTCGTGGGTATTCGTGATGACATCTATGTGACCAATACGCTGTTCCGCTTCGACCGACGCACCGGTTTCGGTTTTCTGCGCGAGGCGGTCAACCCCGCCGGCGATAAACTACGCCGCGAGTCGGCGCTCTCTCCCTTATCGCATTGAAGGTCACGGCATGCTCAAACCGGCGCTGCTCATCCTGATTTGCCTGACGTTGCTGGGCCTGTCGATCCGTTTGTTCTACAACGGTCTGCGCCAGACCGGCATCGATCGAACCCTCGGTCGCTTGATGCAGGGGCAACCGCAACTGACGGTGGCGAAATCATCCTGGGCTGGCTTGGAACGGGCCTTTCTACGCGCCGGTCTCGGTCGTCCCACCGAGCGCCTGGGGTTGTGGCTGTTGCTCTGGGCCTTGGGCATATTGCTGGGGTTTGCCCTCGCGAGCTGGATCGGTTTGCTGGCGTTGTTGCTGATGCCACCTCTGGCTCTGCGGCTGTACATCAGTTTGTGCTACCAGCGCCGGCTCAAGCGCATGATCGAACAGCTGCCGCCAATGCTCGATCACACGGTGCGCAGTCTGAAGTCCGGACGCACCTTGGCCGATGCGGTGCTGGTCGCCATCAACGCCGCCGAAGATCCACTGAAAAACGCCATGGGCCGGGTTCAGCGCAACGTGCATTTGGGCGTCAGCCTGCCTGACGCTGTCACGGACTTCGCCGAACTGTACGAGAAAGACGAGTTTCGCTTGTTTGCGCTGGGTCTGAAGGTCAATCACCGCTACGGCGGTAATGCCAGTGAGCTGTTTGAGAACCTGATCAAAATGATCCGTGAACGCGACCAAGCTGCACGCCAACTGCGCGCCATGACGGGCGAAACCCGCATCACGGCGGTGGTGCTGGCCCTGATGCCCGTGGGACTTGCCGCCTACTTCTTACTGTCCAATCCGAAATACCTGCTCGCCATGTGGAACAGCAGCTCGGGGCAAATGATGCTCGCGACCGCGTTCGGCCTGCAGGTGGTGGGTTGCCTGGCGCTGTGGCGCATGTTGCGTAGCGTATGAAAATAGCCCTGCTGATCAGCGCACTGTTGTTTCTGGCGGCCACGCTGTTGCTGCTCAGTGGGCTGCTGGACCAACATCGGCGTGCTCGCCAAGTGGCTCAACGACTGGACGGCAAACCACTGAGCGACCATCGCGTCCGTCACTGGTTGCAAGTGCTGGGCGACAGCCGCATCGGTCAGCGCTCGGTCAAACTGGACAACGAAACCCAGACCCTGCTCAACCGCCTCGGCTGGCGCAGCGCCCGGCAACGCTCGCTGTTCGCTGCCTGCCAGGTCGGCATACCGGTGCTTGCGTTGGTCCTGAGTCTATTGATCCAGAGCGTGTTCTTCCCGCAGGTGAACAACCACTGGATCACCCCGGCCTTCGCCACCGCCCTCGGTTATTTGCTGCCCAAACGCTTGCTGGCCGCCGCCGCGTACCGGCGGCAAAGACAACTGGCGATCGAGATTTCGACCTTCATTCCACTGCTGCGCATCCTGTTCGAATCCGGCATGGCGGTGGAGCAGTCGCTGCGAGTGCTGAGCATCGAAGGCAAACAATTACTGCCGGCCCTGACCCATGAATTGCGCCTGATACTGACCCGGGTCGATTCCGGCCTGGAGCTTGGCGAAGAACTGAACAAGGCCACCCAGTTACTGGCGGTGGACGAGTTCACCGACACCTGCGTGATTCTTCAGCAATTGATCCACCAGGGCGGCGGTGCCATGAAATCACTGCTGGGACTCAAAATGCTGCTCGATGACCGGCGCCTGACGCGCTTGCAGGAATACATCTCCAAGATGTCCGCGAAAATGTCCGTCGTGATGATGTTGTTTCTCTTCCCTGCGTTACTGATCGTACTGGCCGGACCTAGCTTCACCGCATTGGCCCGGGCCTTTCATCATTGAAAGGCACAGCGGCGATCCCGTAGGAGCGACCTGTGGCGAGGGGGCTTGCCCCCGTTGGGTTGCGAAGCAGCCCCAAAATCTCTGATGTCCCAAAGATCTTGTGAGTGCTGCGCACTCAAACGGGGGCAAGCCCCCTCACCACAGGCCCGCGCCTACAGGGGATTAGCTGTGTGGCGCGGGTTTTGGTATGTCGACGTTATCCAGCATTCGATTCACCGCCAGCTCGGCCAGCATGATGACCTGCTGAATCGCCAGGATCGTATGCCGCTGCGGGGCTTCGACATATGCGGCAATGTCGCTGGTCATGACACTTGCCGAAGCCAGCGACTCGCAGACATGGGCTAACAGGCTTTCGTTATCCATGTCCGGCGCAACCATAAACATCTTGCTTGGCTTGCGGCCTTCGGTTTTGTTTGGGGTGGGATTGAGGTAGTGATCGAGCGCGCGGTTAGCGGCGTCGTGGAATTTTTTTGAATCAGAAGATTCGTAAGGGGAAACGTTGTCGGTTTCTGGCGGATTCGGGGTTGCTTTGAACATGATTACACCTCTGGGATGAAATGGAGCCACTTCCAAATTGCCGCGATGCAATTTGGGGTGGCAGCTGTACGCGGGTTCGCGGACCGATCCCCGAGGCAGCTCGGCATACCCGAAGGTATCCCGCGCACAGTCGCCATGACACGAAACGACAGACACCCAAAAGTGCTGTTGTTTGGTGGAGCGATTATGCCTCAAGAATCGAGCCGCGACGCCCGGACGCTGAATGGTCAGCGACGGACAAAGGCTAGAGACACAGCTTCCGACGGGCAACCTGAAAAACATGTGGGAAGGTTCTGATGTTTTTACCGATCGATAAACATCGCTGGCTGTAAGGCCGCCATCGCGAGCAGGCTCGCTCCCACAGTGGGTTGGCGTATGTCTGAGAGGGATTGATTGGCTGTCAGGGCCCCAAGATCAAAAGATCGCAGCCTTCGGCAGCTCCTACGTGGGGTTGTACACCCGCGAGAGATTGGTCGGCGGTCAGGCCGCCATCGCGAGCAGGCTCGCTCCCACAGTGGAGCGGCGTGCACCCGCCCCTCACCACTCAACAGGCCGAGCGTTAGCTCGCCTGCAGCTTTTGATCTTGATCTGCCCGCCCCTTCGGGAGGCCTCGTTCCGGTGTTCATCTGGGGATTGGCGCGCAGCGCCGTTCGACGCAGTCGAACTCATCGCATGTAGGTTGAAGCGAAGCCAACCGTAGGGCGATGCCCCCAGATGGATACCGGAACGAAGGAACGCCGAGCCTTAGCGAGGGGCCGTACGCTTGGGGCGAGACCTTTTGGTTCCTTTTGGGGCGTTTGCCAAAAGGGACTAAACCATAAGCCGCCGTTACCGCAGAAATGGATATGTACACCATGAAACAGCGTACAGCCGAAAAAAATCAGTGCGCAGTAAGCCGCCGCACACCAGCATTACCAGGCGACAACGCCAACGCCACCTGCGTCCGATTATGCATATGCGTCAACCGCAACACCTGCGACACATAAAGCTTCACCGTGTTCTCGGTAATCCCCAACTCACAAGCAATCTGATAATTGGTCTGCCCCTTGCCCACCAACCGCGCCACCTCCAACTGCCGCGGTGACAGCTGATTGAAAGCCGCCGGCATCTCCACCCGCTCAACCTCACTGAACGCACCATCAGCCGAATCAGACGAAGACACCGAAGACGGTCCCCGGCGAACCTTGTCCAAATCCTGATACAGCTCGTCGATCGACTCACAAAGGTACTGCAGCTTCTGACTCAAATGCCCCAACTGCAGGTTTTTCTGCCGCTCCTGCAAGACCACTTCCTGACGCTGCAAACCTTCGAGCAACTCATCCAGATCAATCGGTTTCTGATAGTAGTCAGCGAACCCGGCGCGCAAGGCCTTGATCACATCCTGCTTGTCTGCGCGACCGGTGAGCATGATCGCCTCGAACGCCCGGTGCTTGCCGGACAACCGTCGCAGCGCCTGGACGAGCTGAATGCCATCCATGTCAGGCATCTGCAAATCACAGAGCACCAGACCGATATCCTCATATTCATTGAAACGCTCGATCGCCTGCTTGCCGGACTGACAAGGAACACAGCGATAACCATTGCGCTCGATGAACTCGCACAGTTCTTCGACAATCAATGGTTCGTCATCGACCACAAGGACTTTTATTGCCGAGATACGCTTGTTCACGTGTCACTCCAGGCTTGACCGTTCCTGTACCCACTTCCAAAAGCTGTACAACAACTGTTTTGAAAGTAGACGCACTTTCCAACTATGTACATAGAACGAGTGGCGCCCGGCGACTAATGCATCCAGACCAGTGTGAGCAACATGCCCACCAGTACGAACGGCGCAAAGGGCTGCTTTTTTGACGTTCCTGGCCCCAGGTAACGAAGACGATCTCTAAGCCCCTGCCCCATATACAGCCAGAGTCTTGGCGCCAGCAGCAGCCAGAATGCACTGGCCAATCCAGCGCCGATGAAGCCGCCGAGCAGGTGCATACCGTCCGTCGCAAGGCCCAGCGTCGCCATCAGTTTCACGTCGCCCGCCCCCAGACGTCTCAATGCATAACCGGGCAAGGTGAAGGCCAGAGCCAACAACAAAGCCCAGCCGCCCTGCGCCGCCTCGGCCCCCAACCATGTGGTGCCCGTCCACAACAGATATGCCAGCGCCAGTACACCCGCGCCAAGGGTCAGGCCATTAGCGATGTGCCGCTCTCGGACATCCTGTGCTGCGCAAAGCGTCAGCCAGATAAGTAGGACAAAGTTCTGCATCCGGTAAAAAACGTCCGTTTTGGCTGAATGATTCTATGCTGATACTACGTCGTGATGGTCAGGGTAGACGCACTCATGAAAACAGGCCTCCCCCGCAAACAAAAAGGTGCCGTGGCGATTGAGTTCGCTTTGGTGTTCATCATCTTTTTCGCCGTGTTTTATGGGCTGGTCAGTTACAGCCTGCCGCTGTTGCTGATGCAATCGTTCAATCAATCGACGGCCGAAGCGGTGCGCCGCAGTGTGGCGCTGGACCCGAGCACCGCCAATTACGACACCGCCGTCAAAAACATAGCGACCACCGAACTGACCCGGCAGTTGGCCTGGATTCCTGCCGCGCTGAACTTCAATGTGGCCACTGACGCCAGTGCCACTTATATCGGTGGCGTGCTGACGGTCACCATCAATTACCCCACCAGTAAACTGAATCAGGTCCTGCCGTTTCTGGTGCTGCCGGGGATCGGCTCGGTGCCCAATCTGCCGGCGACCCTTACCGCCCGATCGAGCCTGCAATTTTGAGTTCCGGGGACAGACTCTTCGGGCGCCTGCTCAACCGCCAACCGCCGCAGCCCTCGACCAGTGCGGACACTCAGAGCGTGCAACGTCTCGGTTTGCAGCTGCTTCTGAATGACGAGGGCCGGGTGATTCAGCTGACCGGCCCTCTGCGGCATCTGCTGGCGCAACAAATGCCGGGCGCGCAGGCACCGCATCTGCTCGATTACCTCATGCCCCATAGCGAGCTGTCGGTCGAAGGCGCGCCTGCCGAGTGGCAGGGGCAGAGTCTGGACCTGGATTTTTTCAGCCTCGGCGAACAACCGCTGCATCTGCGGGGATGGGTGCAGCCGTTGGGCGAAAACTGGCTGTTGCAGTTAATCGACATCGGCGATCTGCTGCTCGAACGTCGACAAGCGCGCAGCCGCGAACAATGCCAATTACTTGCGGCGCAGATCAGCGAACAGTTGCGCCTGTGCAGCCTGACGCGCTTGCCTGAGGTGCTGGCGGAGCAACTGCAAGGTCTGGCCCAGCGCTTTCAGATTCCATGCATCGCCATGGCCTTGCTCGACGAACAGGCAGAGGGTTGGCTGATCCACCAGCATTACGTGGCCTTCGATGCACCCGACTTGTGGGAAATCGACCAACGCCTGGGCACCGGGCTCGACAGTTTGAATGGCTCCGCCCCCCAACAACTGCCCCCCAGCGAACACCCGCGCCTGCAAGGCATCTTCGGCAATGCCGAAGGGTTCGCGGTGCCGTACCACAATGCCCTGGGCGTGGTGGCCTGGTTGCTCTGTGGTTTCTACCCGGTGCAAGAACGTGCCCCCGACCTGAGCGAGCGCGACTGGTTGCAACTCACCGCCGCTTTGGCCGGCCCGTTGCTTGAGCGTTTGCGCGAGCATCAGCACCATCTGCAACTGGAGCGGCTGGAGTCTCTGCAAGCATTGCTCGGCACCGGCTGGTGGGAGGTTTTCAGCGACGATGCCGAGGTGCAATTGGCGCCGTCGCTGGCAAGCATGCTGAACCTTGCGAGCACTCGTTTGCCGCTGCACGACTGGCTCGAACAGATCCACCCCGCCGACCGTGAAGAGCTGACGATTCGCCTGCAAACCTTGCAGGACGAAGGCGCGCCGTTGCTGCTGTGCGTGCGCCTGCATCGCCCCGACGCGGCGCAAACGCCGATCTGGTATCGACTGCAAGGTCAGGCCCTGGGCATCGGCAGAAACCGGCGGTTGGTGGGCTTCATGCTCGACATCAGTGACATCAAAAATCAGGAGCAGAACGCCGCTGCCGCCCATGCCCGGCTGGACAACCTGATCGCCAGTTCACCGGCAGTGATCTATGTGCAGCGCTATGTCGAAGGTGCGCTGCAACCGACATTTTTCAGCGACAGCCTGTTGCCGCTGCTCGGTTGGTCGCTCGCCGATTGCGCCGCCGGCGCGCTGGTGGAACGGGTTCACCCCGAGGACCGCGACGGCTATTTCGAGCGCACCCGGCAACTGCTGCGCGAAGGTTCGGTGCGTGCCCGTTATCGGCTGCGCGACAGTCGCGGCGATTACCACTGGCTGCTCGACGAAGCCAAACTGCTGCGCGACGACCTCGGGCTGCCGGTGGAAGCCGTGGGGCTGTGGCTGGATGTCACCGAAGCGACCCTGGCCGCCGAGAAGGTAAAACAGAGTGAAGAGCGCTATCGGATTCTGGTGGAAGATTCCCCGGCGATGATCTGCCGCTACCTTCCAGACCTGACACTGACCTTCGGCAACCGCCCGCTGGCGACCTATCTGGAATGCCAGCCCGAGAAGCTGCCGGGAGTGAACCTGGGCAGCTGGATGTCGCCGGAACAGCGCGAATCGTTCCTCCAGCGGCTCAGTCACCTGAGCCCGGAGTTCCCGGTCAGCACCGCGGAAATCAACCTGCAACTGCCGGGCCGGGAACACGCCTGGTGGGTCTGGTCGGATCGCGGGGTGTTCGACGAGCAGGGTCGCTTGCTTGAGATTCAGGCTGTGGGCCGCGATAACACCGAAGTCCGGCGCGCCCAGCAACAGCTCACCCAAAGCGCAAAAATGGCCACCCTCGGCGAAATGGCCACCGGGCTGGCGCATGAAATCAATCAGCCGCTGAACGTGATGCGCATGGCCATCGTCAATGTGCTCAAACGCCTGAGCAATGGCGATGCGCAAATCGATTACCTGACAGACAAACTCAACCGCATCGACGCGCAAGTCCAGCGCGCGGCGCGGGTGGTGGATCACATGCGGGTGTTCGGTCGGCGTTCGGAGATCGAGCAGCACCCGTTCAATCCGGCTCAAGCCATCGAGGGCACGCTGTCACTGCTGTCCGAAGGTATGCGCGGCAAAGGCGTCGAGCTGCGGGTCAGCGAGACCGGATTTGAAGTGCAGGTGCGCGGTTACGTCGATCAGCTGGAACAGGTGCTGATCAATCTGATGGTCAATGCGCGGGATGCGCTGCTGAGCAAACGCGAGGCCGACCAGGAGTTCAAACCGTGGATTTCGGTGTACGCCGAACGTGATGAATACTCGGTGCGACTGTGGGTCGAGGACAACGGCGGCGGTATTGATCCACGGCTGCTGGAGCGGATTTTCGAACCCTTCTTCACCACCAAACCGGTGGGCATCGGCACCGGGCTCGGGTTGTCGGTGAGTTACGGCATCGTCGAAAACATGGGCGGTAAGTTGAGTGTAAGAAACTCGACCGAGGGCGCGCGGTTTTGTATCGAGTTGCCGATTGCCACGGGCGATCAGATCACCAGCGTCGCGCGTCCCGAATGACAGCTGAGGTTGGCACCGACGTCGACCTTGTTCAAATCGATCCCAAGGCTTAACAGCAAGGTGTTGATCAAGCTGTCGAGCAACGGGCTGAGCACGCTGTTGATCGCGCTGACCAGCAAGGTGGTGACGCTGCTCAGGATCGTCCCCAGACCGCTGACGAGACTGCCCGACGGGCCATACATATCCACGTGAATGTTAAGCGGCGTGTTGAGCAGACTGCTGACGATGCTGCTGGTGGTGAACGAGTAGTAGAACGGTGGCTGGTTGATTTCCGGCAGGCTGGTGGCGGGTGGTGCGGAATAGACGTGGGATATGTTGGCGTTCGCCGCCACGCTGGTGTCGGCAACGATATCGATGCCGCCACCGACGCCGGGCACACGCGGATCGCAGGTGATGGGCAGAAAGAGAATCCTGCGACAGGTTTTGATCCCGATATCGATCACCTTCAATGGCTGCACCGTGACCGCCGGCGGCGTGGTGTTGCTGCCGAACATGCTGGCCGCATCGATCTGACCGATTTTCAGGTTAACCAGCGATGTGCTGGTGTTGGTGGTCAGGGTTTTGTTGGTGTTACTGACGCAGCTGTAGGCCGTGACGTAACTGCTGGCACTGGCGACCTCCAGCGCCACATCGAGCCGTATCGGCCCCGGCAACACGATGATGTCGGGTGTCTGGCAGGGCACGCCCAAGGCACAGGTCAGTGAATTGAGCACCGCCACCAGGTTGAGATTGAGCAAGGCATTGAGGGTGTTGGTCAGCGGTCCTGCCAGATCGGTCACCGCATTGACCAGCGCCACAATGGCGTCGAGTGCCGGCAGGTCGATCGACAGCAATGTGCGCACCTGCGCAGTTCTCACGTAGATCCGATTGGGGCCCAGTGGATCCAGCGCAGCGTTTTTCGGATTGCCGATCGCGGAGAGTTGTGGCGGTTCCAGGACCTGCACCCGCGCCGTGATTTGCGCCAGCCCTGCCAGATTGATCGGCAGCGTTGCCACCAGACCGTTTTTCTTGTTGGCCAGTTGCACGATGCCTTCAATCAGGTTGAACACACTCACGTTCGTCGCCAACGCCGACATATTGCTGCCGTTCTCGACGTGCAGCATATTGCCCAGCACCACGGTCGTTGAGCCAGCGGCAACCTTGAGTGCTTGCAGCCCGACGATGGTCGCCGTCGCGCCGAGTGTGCCGCCGGGGTCCAGCACATTGACGGCAGTCTGGATCAACTGACTAACCGCCACCGAAGTGCCCAACACCTGGCTATACCCGGCGGCGTTGAGGCCGAGGTCGACCTTCAATCGATCGAGGTAACCGAGCAGGCTGATGTTGGTGCTCATCAAACCGTTCCAGCCCGCCACGGAGAGGTTCAGATTGCCGCCCAACAAACCACCGAACAGCGCATTGAGAGTGGCCGACTTGCTGGTATCGATAGTCAGCACCGTAGTGCGGATGGTCAGCGATGCCAGCGGTGGCGGCAACGCTGCGACGGCGGTCGCGGTCAGGTTGAGGGTCGCACCGGCTGGAGGACCGCCGAACACGGCACCAATACCACCGGCGAAACTCTGCAGGATCGAATGGCTGACGGTCACCCTAATGGCTTCGCTGCTGCTCGGATTAGCCGTAAAAACCCGAAGATTATTGGCGTCCAGGGTCAAGGCGCCGCAGGCCACCGTCAGGCTGCGCGTGGGGTCAGGAAGAGTGAAATTGTTGCGGTTTGCACTGGCGGTGGCATAGGCGGTAGCGGTGGCACCCGTGGCGCAATCACCGTTGCGCGTGGCAGCCTCCAGCGCGGCCATATCCGCCACCCGTTGCAAGCTGCGTTTTTCCAGGTACAGGCGGCCGCTGTCGACCACGAGCAGCAGGAACACCAAGGCCATGCCCAGGGCCAGCACCGCCATCAAACCGATCGCTCCCCGTTGCCGGGCCGGGCTACGAAACTGCAAGCAGGGAGACATGGCACACTCCTTTGCCGGCACACTGCCGAGGGCTACCTCCAACGATGTGAAGCAGTGTAGACAAGGGTCCGCCAGATTGCTGGCAACTCGCCATCCAAGACGACAAAAACTCAATGTGGGAATGGGTTTATGTGGGAGCGGGCTTGTGTGGCGAGGGGGCTTGCCCCCGTTCGACTGCGAAGCAGTCGTAAATCAGGACACCGCGTTGCTGACTAAAGATCGCGGTGACTGGTTTTAGGGTCTCTTCGCACTCCAACGGGGGCAAGCCCCCTCGCCACACAAGCTCACCTGGCCACAGGCTCGCTCCCACAGTGGAGCGGTGGTGTTGGTTTAGTGCGGTGGATAGTTAGCCAATATCCGCCCGACTGTCTCGTGGATTTTATTGCTGCGATCCTGCGGGTTCGGTGTGCGACTAAGCGTCTGCTCGTCGCTGCCGCGCCACACCAGTTTGCCGTCCTTGCCATCGAGCAGGTCGACCTGGATGGTTGCTACCTTATAGCTGACGTTGCGGGTTTCGGTGTACATCGGCCCGCCCCAGTAGCCGTACCATGGGCCACCATAACCGCCGCCATAGTTAGTGCTCACCTGTTGCTGGCGATCTTCGACGATCAGGTAGGCCTGCACCTTCAGGTCCGAGCTGGCACCGGCGGCGGCTGGACGTAAACCGCGCTGATCCAGCTGATCGGCAACGGACTGGCGGATGCGTTGTTCGGTCAGGTCACTCTTGATCCGTGGATCATCGGGACGGTATTGCACGGCAGGCTCTTTCCAGCTCCAGCTACGATAGGCGGCAAAGTCGCGGCTGGCATCGAAGTCATGATTGACCTGGTTGGCGGCGCAGGCAGTGAGCAGTGCGGCCATGGCCAGTAAAGCGAGACGGCGGAACATGATTTTTCTCCGATTGAAGACATGATCCAGCGGGATGCTTCCTTTACAGGAAGCTAACTAGGAGGATACGCCGACATGGCTTTTTCGACAGCTTCACGAATGGCATCAGCACGCTCGCTCTGGCTGCCCTGATTGCTGGTTTCGGCACTGGCACTCCATACCGGCTGGCCGGTGCTCGCGTCGAACAGATCGACGCGCACCACCACCACTTGTACCTGATAAGTACGGATGACCGGCACCGTGTTGTACATGCCGTAACCGCTGCCGTAGCGGTTGTAACCGCCATAACCGCCGCCGTAATACCCCCCGCCGTAACCATAGTCGTCCTGGACCTGACGCAAGCGGGTTTCCAGATGCAGGTCGGCGCTGACCAACAGGTCTGCCGGGCGGTTGTCGTGCAGTGGACGCAAGCCGCGTTGATCGAGGGCATTGCTGACCGCTTCGGCCACCTGCTCCGAGTCGGCCCAGGCCGTGCCCGGAGGCAGGCGCCCGTTGAGCCAGGCCCAGCTGCGATAGCGTCCGTAATCCCGTGGCGGCGCCGGGTAGGCGCTGCGGTCGAAGGTGGTGGCGGCCTGGGGCGGTGCCGGTGGCAGGGGATTGGAGGTCGCGACATAAGGGTTGCTGCCCTGACAGGCCGCCAACCCGAGACAGATCACCAGCAACCCTGAACGACTTTTCATTTCGCGCTCCGGTCAGATCGGCCGACAGATCCAGTGCAAATAGCGCCCAAGCCCGGCGAAGCTTGGGTGACGGCGGTGAGCCAGTTCCATTTCCAGCAAGTCCGGCAGTTCGACGCGGGCCTGGAATTCCACCGGCATGTAGTCATAAAAAACCCGCACTCCACTCTGGGTTTCGACCTGCCACATGCTCTCAAGTTGCGCCGCCAATTCCCGTGGATCCAGTGGCTGCTGCGGAGTCAGGCTCTGCTTCTCGCCAGCCATGTCGTTCTTGCGCATCTTGCGGAAATGGCCCTTGAGCAGGTTGCGGTAGATCAACGCATCGCGGTTGTAGAACGCCAGGGACAACCAGCCGTCCGGCTTCGTCAACTGATGCAGTACCGGCAAAATCGCATGGGGTTCGGCCAGCCATTCCAGCACGGCGTGGCACAGCACCAGATCGTAAGGTTCGGTGAGCTGACCGAGCAGGTCTTGCCACGGCGCCTGAATGAATGTCGCCGTCTGCCCCGCTTCGGTGAAGCGCTGGCGGGCACCTTCAAGCATCGGTTCGGCGGGTTCGGCGAGGGTCACCTGATGACCGCGCTCGGCCAGCCACAACGACATGTGGCCCAGGCCCGCGCCGATGTCCAGGACGCGCAACGGACGGTCCGGCAGGGTTTCGGCCAGGTCGGCTTGCAGCACCGCGAGCCGGATCGCACCTTTGGCGCCACCGTAGATTTTTTCGGCGAAGCGAGTCGCCAGTTGATCGAAATGACGGTCGCTCATCAGCTGAACCGCCGTTCGCTGTCCGCGAGTTTGCTGCGCACCACTTCATTCATGTCCAACCCCAACTCGCTGCACAGCAGCAGAAGATACAGCACGATGTCGCCGATTTCCTGCCCGGCATGGGCGAGCTTGTCTGCCGGCAACTGACGCGACTGGTCTTCGGTCAGCCACTGGAAAATCTCCACCAGCTCGGACATTTCCACGCTTGCGGCCATGGCCAGGTTTTTCGGGCTGTGAAATTGCCGCCAGTCATTACGGTCGCGAATGGCGTGCAGGCGTTCGGTCAGTTCAACAAGGTTCATCGGGCTCTCCTGAAGGCGTATAGCTTCAGGGGGATGGCGGGTGAAGGCAAGTGGCAGCGTTGTGCCTGCGCACTTTGCGCCATACTCCAAAAAGATCGCAGCCTTCGGCAGCTCCTACGGGAACTCGGCAGCACGATCCATAGCCCAACGCTCGGATCCGGCAACCACGCCACCACTCCATCAGGACGTACACATGCAGGTAGAAAGCTTTTTCGAATGGCTCGGCCAGATAATCGGTTCGGCCATCCGGTTCATCATCGATGCCCTTACTGGCCTGTTCAACCTGTTGAGCAACGCCGGCAGCAATTTCGTCGAAGGGTTGGCCCAGGCGCTGGGCATGGACACTTCGATCGTCAGCATCATCACACTGATCATCGGGCTGATGCTGCTGTGGGCGGCGATCCGCGCCTTCATGAACGCGTCGATCATCATGGGGATTATCTGGTTGTTGCTGGGATTGTGGTTGCTGAGCTGGATTGTTCATTAACCCCATCCCTCCTGCCCTGATCATTCCCACGCTCTGCGTGGGAACGATCATGCAAAACAATCTGCCGCTACAATGCAGACGCCCCCAAGGAGCCTGCATGTCCAACCTGATTGCCGACTGGCGCGACCGTCCGACTCATCGTCGAGTCTGGTCGCTCGCCGCACCGATGATTCTCTCGAACATTTCTGTACCGCTGGTGGCGCTGGTCGACAGCACCGTCGTCGGCCACCTGCCCCATGCGCATCAGCTCGGTGCTGTCGCAGTGGGCGCCAGTCTGTATACCTTTCTTGCCTGGGCCATGGGCTTTCTGCGCATGGGCTCCACCGGGTTCGCCGCCCAGGCTGCCGGGCGTGGGGATGGCGCAGCGTTGCGGCAGATTTTGCTCCAGGGTCTGTTGTTGGCCATGGGCCTGGCCATTCTTTTAGGGGCGCTGGGCGTGCCGTTGAGCGGGGTCGCGTTGCACTTCATGCAACCGTCGGCGGAGCTGGATCAGCTCACCCGCGAGTTCTTCCACACACGGTTGTTCGGCCTGCCGGCGGCGCTGGCCAGTTACGCGCTGGTGGGCTGGTTCCTCGGCACCCAGAACGCTCGGGCTCCGCTGGCGATTCTGCTGAGCACCAACCTGGTCAATATCGCGCTGAACCTATGGTTCGTGCTCGGCCTGGAGTGGGGAGTGGTCGGCGCGGCGCGGGCCTCGGTGATCGCCGAGTGGACCGGCGCGCTGATCGGCCTGTTCATGACCCGCAAAGCCCTGCGCGCCTACCCCGGTCATATCGCTTGGGCGGCGCTGGCGTTGTGGCAGAGTTGGCGCCCATTACTGGCTGTCAATCGCGACATCTTCATCCGCAGCCTGGCGTTGCAGTCGGTGTTTTTCCTGATCACCGTGCAGGGCGCGCGGCTGGGCGATGCCACAGTCGCCGCCAATGCGTTGCTGCTTAACGGTCTGCTGCTGACCGCCCACGCGCTGGACGGTTTGGCCCACGCAGTCGAAGCACTGTGCGGACACGCCATCGGTGCTCGCGACCGAGAGGCCCTGCGCCGCTCATTGGTGGTGGCGTGCGGTTGGTCATTGCTGGCGAGTGTGGGGTTTGCCTTGCTGTTTCTGCTCGCCGGGCACCTGTTCATCGAGATGCAGACGGACATCCAGAGCGTGCGCGACACCGCCTTCCTTTACCTGCCTTACCTCGCGGTGCTGCCGCTGATTGCCGTCTGGAGTTACCTGCTCGACGGCCTGTTCATCGGCGCCACCCGCGCCCGGGAAATGCGCAACGGCATGCTGCTGACGTTGATCCTGCTGCTGCCCTTCGCCTGGGCGCTGCAAGGCTTGGGCAACCATGGATTGTGGATAACCTTCCTGTTGTTCATGTTGCTGCGTAGCCTGACCCTTGGCGCGTTCGCCTGGTACTTGCGCAAGCACGACAGCTGGCTCAACGGATGACGAGGGTCAGCTTCAGGGTTGATCGTTCTGCCACAGGTTGCGCAGGCTATCGAGACGCTCCTGCTGGGTGAATCCCGGCAACGACTGCACTGGCACTGCGTCGGGATGCTGCAAGCGCAACCATAACCAGCCATCGAGCACCGGACGTTCGCTGAAACCCAGCGCCAGCCCTTCCTGCAGGTAAGCCCACAAGCTGTTGTAGTCGGTGCCGGTGGATCGGCTCCAGCGCCAGGCGTGTTGTTCCAGCAGGCAGGTTTGCAAGGTGTCTCGCTGACGCAGGCTGAGGGTTTCTTCGATGTCCAGCGGCCTGACGGCAAGCCGCGGATTGAACAACTGCTGCCAGCCCTGACAGCCTATGGCCCGGTCGGCCCAGGTGCCGCCGAACCAGCGCAACTGATCGATCGGACCTAGCCAGCGACTCAACTCCTGCGCATCGCAGGCATCGAAAAAATAACTCGCCGTGTGTGGGTTGTAGTAACTCAACAAAGCCCGGTGATGCAGACCCAAGGTGACCGCGAGCATGCGTCGCAAATGCTCCAGCAGCTGCGATGGCGATGCTTCACTGACCAGCAGCAATCCGCTCCAGGTATGTGGCGCACTTTGGCACAGCTCGGCCAATGCCGGGCATTCGCGAAGGTCGACCAACACCGGCCCGTGTTCACGCAACGGGTGAAATTCGGTGCCTTCGAACAGGCGGAACCATCGGGCATGAGCAAACTGTTGCTGCAAACTCGCGCCGGCCTGAGGCACGCCCGGCACGTCGAGCAACAGCCATTGCGGGGTCGGGTCGACCGCTTGAGCGGCGATCATGCCACACCGCTCTGGCCGAGCTGCATCGCCGCCCGGCAGGTGCAAAAGGACTGCGCGCAATGACTGAAACTGCCGCCTCCGGGCAGCAGGCACAGGAGCACCAAGGGTTCGCTGGATTGCAGCAAGCCCTGCATGCCGTCAAGCACCGGGCTGACATCGGTCGTCAAGAAGGGTGGCTCTGCACTGGAAGCTGCGCCGGGAAGAAATCCGCTGATCAAGGGTTGATCCGGATCTCCTTCGATAAAGCTCACCAGCACCTGCACCCCTTCACTCAACGGCAGGGTGCCCGCGCCCTCCAACTCGGGAGCCAACGGCAGCCAGCAGTGGCTGGGCGCTGCGCCCTCCCCCTGGTAAAGCCAGTCAAACTGCACGGCAACCGGTCTGGACAGATCCGGCTGAGACTCATCGACCTCGACCACCCACGCCCGCTGCAGGCTGTGCATCCTGGGTTTCACGCCCGAATGAGGTGCCATGAAAGACATTTCCTGCACAACGGCCCGCAGTTGGTTGCTATAAGAAAGCCCCGGCTCCTGCCCACCCTGATGTTCGACATGGGTCAGTAGCCAGAGACGATTCCAGTCCGCACACGGATGGCCGGACAGCGGCATCAGTTGGCCGCTGCGCAGGGTCGCCAGATTCGTCTGGCCTTCGGCGATCTGCCCACAACCGTGAAGCTTGAACTGATGCACACCTGGCCGTTCGTTCTCACCCTTGAAGACGCTCTCTTCGCCACTGCTAAACTGCCCCAGGCCATCACCGAAAACCAGACAGTGTCCGCGTGAGCGGTGTTCGAAGTAGTAATGAAGCCGTTCCTGGGCGCACAGACGCTGGAGAAATTGCAGGTCTGATTCCCGGTACTGCGTGCAGAAATCACGGGACGGGTAATCGCCGCTCAGGTCGAAGCGCCGATCCTTGCCGGCAATACCGTGCTCCTTGAGCACCTGAGCGAGAATCTCCGGCACCGAACACTGGCTGAAGATTCGCTGATTGAAGCGCTGGGCCAGACACGCCAGCCTGGGCCCCAGACGGACACGACAGAGCCTGGGCTCACCACCATGGCCGAGCTGAACGAGGCCAAGCAACTGCCCGTGAATACCCTGCCCCAAGGGCCCGAAGTGCAAAAAGGCCGAGCGATACAGCAGGCTTGCGAGGTCCAGCGTTGGGTCACTGTTCAGCAGATCCACGTCGAACACAAAAGGCTCGCTGATGGCTTCACTACCGGTAAAGGCCAAGACCTCAAAGGGGTCGGGAAGACCCGCTATATCCAGACGAAATGACAGCTCGTTGACTGGATCGAACATCGGCGATTCTCTACAGGAGGGGCGGCCGGGGATTCTCGCTGAGAGACATGGCCGAGTAGAGTGCCGAAGTACAACTTAGGAAATGACCTACGTGAAAAGAAGACCACATCGCTTGGATAGCCCGGTCTGTGGGTCATTTCGCTTGAAAAGAGAGAAGTGTCGCACCGGGTCATCTGAAATTTCCCCAACGTATGGAGAATTTTCAGACAACCCGATGAGAACGGAGCCTTACCTCAAGAAGACAGGTAAGACGAACGAGTCAGGCCCAGACGCAAGGCGTCGAGGAACTGGGTGCGTTCGGCGGCGCTGATGCGGGCACTGGCGCACTTGTCGCGGTAGTGGGTCATCAGCTCTTCCGGCGACAAGTGCACGTAGCGCAGCATGTCTTCGATGGTGTCGTGGGTTTCGATACCAGCGTGGTACACGCTGCCGTCGGCGTTCTGGTAGATGTTCACCGAGTCGGTGTCACCGAACAGGTTGTGCATGTCGCCGAGAATTTCCTGATAGGCACCGACGAGGAAAATCCCCAGCAGGTAGTCCTCGCCTTCGTTCAGACCATGCACCGGCAGGCTGGTCTCGATGCTCTGCTCGTCGACGTATTGCTTGATCTTGCCATCGGAGTCGCAGGTCAGGTCTTGCAACACCGCACGGCGCAGCGGCTCTTCGTCGAGACGGTGCAGCGGCAGGATCGGCAGGACCTGGCCGATGGCCCAGGTGTCCGGCAGGCTCTGGAATACCGAGAAGTTGCAGATGTACTTGTCGGCCAGCTTGTCGTTGAGTTCGTCGAGCACCTGACGGTGGGAACGCTGACGGGCCTTCAACGAGTTGTGCAGGCGGCGGCAAACGGCGAAGTAGCATTGCTCGGCCAGGGCTTTTTGCGCCAGGGTCAGCTTGCCATCGGCGTATTGAGTGGCCACGTCGCTCATGTAGTGCGTGGCGCGCCAGTAAGTCTCGGTGACCATTTCGATGTCGGTCGGGCCGAGCAGATCAACCAGCCACTGCACGGTTTCCGGCAGCTCTTCCTTGTTATCGATCTTCGGCACGTCGTCGTTGTGTTTCTCGACGTCGGTCACCTGCACCACCAGCATGGCGTGGTGAGCGGTCAGGGAGCGGCCACTTTCAGAGAAGATGTTCGGGTGCGGCAGGCTCTGCGCGTCGCAGAACTCCTTGAGCATCCCGACCACGACACCGGCGTAATCGTCCATGTCGTAGTTGATCGAACTGGCGTTACGCGAGTGAGTACCGTCGTAGTCCACGCCCAAACCGCCGCCGACGTCGATGTGATCCACCGGCAGGCCAAGGTTGCGCAGCTCGCCGTAATAACGGATCGCTTCCTTGAAGCCGTGCTGGTAGTCCGCCAGGTTGGCGATCTGCGAACCCATGTGGAAGTGCAACAGGCGGATGCCCTGGTCCAGGCCGGCAGCGCGGAAACGCTCGACCACCGACAGCAGTTGCGCCGCCGACAGGCCGAACTTGGATTTTTCACCACCGGTGTCTGCCCACTTGCTCGACGCCAGGGACGACAGACGCACGCGCAGGCCGACCTGCGGCTTGACCTTGAGTGACGCCGCCTCTTCGATCACCAGACCGACTTCGGATTCTTTCTCGATCACGATGAACACGTTGTGGCCGAGTTTCTGGCCCATCAGCGCCAGACGGATGAACTCGCGGTCCTTGTAGCCATTACAGACGATGGTGCCTCCCTTCGGCGCCAGCGCCAGTACCGCCAGCAGTTCCGGCTTGGAGCCGGCTTCCAGACCGATCGATACGTCTTGGGTAGCGATGATGTTTTCGATCACCGCTTCCTGCTGGTTGACCTTGATCGGGTACAGCGCGGTGTACTTGCTCTGGTATTCCAGACGCTCGATGTTGGCGTCGAACGCGCCAGTCAGCTGACGTACTCGGTCTTGCAGGATGTCAGGGAAACGCACCAGCAACGGCAAGGACAAACCGCTTTTGCGCAGTTGGTCGACTTGCTCGAAGAGGTCGATAGGCGAACTGGTCGGGCCGTTCGGACGAACTTCGACGCGACCGGCGTCATTGATCGCGAAATACCCGGCCCCCCAATGGCGAATCCCGTAAACACTGCGGCTGTCCGCAACTGTCCATTGGCTGCCATCGTCTTTGCGTGTGCGTCGTACGGACATCGAAGTCCCCTATAAAGAAGTCATAGAGCGTCGCCTGGGTTCAGGCCGGCGCAGTCTAAAGTATGAAAATGACGGTTCGTCAACGAGGGGGTAGACCTCGCTGACCGCAGTGAGTTTAGAAACCGGTCATGAACAGGCTCTGTGAAAACCATTGAGACGACGCCAGACCAGAATGAAATCGGGACTGGATCAAGCCGCGGGTGGTTTTCACAGAGGCTGCTAGCCGCCGGACTTCTTCGCCTTGAAACCGTGTTTGATCAGCTCGGCCAAGAGTAGCTCGACATGATCGCCCTGGATTTCGATGATTCCGTCCTTCAACGCCCCACCGGTCCCGCAACGTTTTTTCAACGTGGTGGCCAGATCCTTGAGCGCGTCTTCGGCCAGGGGCACACCGGTGATGGTGGTCACCGTCTTGCCGCCACGGCCCTTGCTTTCGCGACGCACGCGAGCGATGCCGTCGCCGGCCGGGATAACGGTTTGTTTGCAGATGCAGGCATCCACCGGTTGACTGCAATCCGGGCAATGACGACCTGCGTCGGTGGAAAATACCAGGCCACCAAGGGCGGCGAAGGATGCGGCTTTTTTGGCCACCGGCAATCCTCTTGGGAGGACAAAGACTGGTCGTGGCAGATGCCATCGACCGCGAAGCCCCACTCAGGCAGGGGCAGCGCTACTGAAACGGAAAACCCGGTGTAGGAGCTGACGAGTGCAACGAGGCTGCGATCTTTTGATTTTGACTCAAAAGCTAAAGTCAAAAGATCGCAGCCTGCGGCAGCTCCTACAACAAGCATTACCGGTTCAGCTTGAAAAGGTCGCGCAGTGTAACGGCAAAAAGCCGACTTGCTAAGAGCCAATCGGCGCCAATTTATAGCTCTTTTGCGACGTTATTCCCTTGGGCGCGAAGATAGCGCTGCAAGGCCGCCAGAGAGTCCGGGCAATAAGGCTTCTGCGTGATTTCCAGCAGGACCTGATCGATCGGGATGAAACGCGCTTCAAGCACTTCTTCCGGTTGCAGGATCAACGGGCCGTCCCACACCGCCGAAAACGCCGAACACCAGAGTCGGTTGCCGGTGTCCTCAAAGAAAAAGTGATCATGGGCAGTCAGTTCCACACCGCTCACGCCCAGCTCTTCTTCCAGCTCACGGGCCGCCGATTCGGCGTAAGTCTCAGTGGCCAGCACCATGCCGCCGGCCGCCACGTCCCAGTAACCGGGGTATATCGCTTTGCTCAGGGTGCGTCGGTGTACGCACAGTTCACCGGCAGAATTGAACAGCATGATGTAGGTGCCGCGCCCGATCAGCTCGCGTTCGCGCAGCTCGGAGCGGACCAGCGCGCCGAGCAGGTTGTCCTGCTCGTCGACCCAGGCGATCTGTTCGGCATCGGAGGCCGCGCGATGGGCGGCCTCACGCATGTCATCAACGGAGCTATCGACCATGACTCAGCCCTGATTGAGCAGTTGACGCAAATCGATCACCGCGGCGTTGGCCCGGGAGATGTAATTGGCCATGACCAGCGAGTGGTTGGCCAACACACCGAAGCCGCTGCCGTTGAGGATCATCGGGCTCCAGACCGGTTCTTGCGAGGCTTCCAGCTCACGAATGATCTGGCGCACGCTGACCGTGGCGTTCTTCTTCGCCAGCACATCGGCGAAATCGACTTCGATAGCACGCAGCAGGTGGGACAACGCCCAAGCCTGACCACGGGCTTCGTAGAACACGTTATCGATCTGCAGCCACGGGGTCTCGACGATTTCTTCGTCGACCTGTGGCACCTGACCCGGGGCCAGGACTTCGGTTTTCAGTGCGGTGTTGAGCTTGACCCGGCCGACGCTGGCCGACAGCCGCTGCGACAGCGACCCCAAACGGGTACCGACATCGCCCAACCAGTTATTCAGGTTGTCGGCGCGGGCATAGAACAGCGCGCTTTTCTGACTTGGATCGGACAGGCGCGCCTGATAACGGCTCAGGGAATTGATGCCTTCCTGATACTCGGACTCACTGGATGGCAGCACCCAGCTTTTGTTGTCGAAGTTGAAACGCGGCTCGGCCTTGGCCAGATCGGCGTCTTCGGTGGACTGCGACTGCGAGCGGGCGAAGTCTTTACGCAGCGCACGGCTCAGGTCGCGGACCTGGACCAGCACGCCATATTCCCAGCTCGGCGTATTATCCATCCACAGCCCCGGCGGGAAACGGTCGTTGGAAATATAACCGCCCGGCTTGGTCAGCAGGGTGCCGGCGACGGACTTGAGGGTTTCCACCGTGGTGTACCCGACAACCATCTGCTTGCCTTCTTTCTCGGCCGCCATTTGGGCATTCTGCTGAACCGGGAACAGCGCCGGCTCCTGGCTCCAGTACCAGCCCAACGCAATCGCCACCAACAGGTAAAGAACAATCAAAGTGGCCAGCGCCCGGCTGAACAACAGGCCGCCAAAATAACTGCGGGTGGCCGATTTCGGTTCAGCGGCACGCTCAGGCGCGCTGCCTGTGCGGTTCTTCCAGTCCAGCATGGCGGTATCCTTTCAATCACTTGAGTTCATCGGTTCGACCACAACCATACAACAACGTGCCTTTGACCGGCACCTGCCGTTGGGCTTATCCCGAAAATTACCGCCCGAACCTGCGGCAACCGTTGCCAATGAACTTAAGCATCCCTGCCCGCGCTAAACGCCATGACCTCCATTGAAATCTGCCGCACCTCGGCCGGCGCAAAAAGATGGGCGATGCCTTCGCCGTCGGTTTTTCTCTGGGCAGCCTGCCCGTCCACGGTCGCGATGTAATGCTGCTGCGTCAGCGGCTCGGCCGTTACGCTATCGACGAGGCGGAAGATTCTCGGTGATCGCGATGGCTGAACCGGCGGATTTTTCATCAACTCGATGACCGTCTGATCGAATATACGAACCGGTATCGGCCAGTCGCCAAAGTCGGCCTCCGCCCGGATCAGCCACCATTCGCCAATCTCGAGTTGCTCCAGCACCTCGCTGTCGATATCAATCAGCAGGCCCGCACGCAACTCGTCTAGGCCTTCGATGGATTGCCGATCGAGCAACGCCTGGCGCACGTGATCCAGTGCTTGCTCACTGGAATATGCATGTTGGCGCTCCCACGTGGACAGAGGCATTTCATTGACCAGCCTCATACTTGCGCCTCGGCGCCCCATTCGTCAGAGCCCATGGTTCGGCTGATCTCATGCCGCCAATAGATCCGTCGGTAACTGAAGTGGACCTTTTCCAGCTGAGTGAGGTAAGCAGTAGCGGGATCCTGGCAATGCGGCATCAGCACTTCGGCGCCGATGATCACCGCGTCTTCAAGCTCCATCGTGTAGAAATGCTCCTGCGTTCCGTGAGCCGAGGTGCGATACCACTCGACGCGGCACTTGCTGAGCAACTCCCCGGAACACAGAGCGATGTTGATCAGCGGTGATGCCTTGTCGATTGCCTTGGTGATGACCAAGGGTTTGTGCATCCGACGCCCCGCTCCCGCCCCTTTGGGCACGAAAATGCCATGGCTGAGGGCCTGAATCATGATCTGGTCCTCACGACCCAGCTGGTAGATGTTGCCCACCGATGCCTCGGTGAAGGCACCTGCGCTGATCAGGCCTTGTCGTTCTCCTTGGAGGGTCATGAAGGCGGGAGTTGGCATGGTGGGGTTCCTTTTTAGTTGGGTTGCGGGGCGGGGAAGTGACTGGGCTCGTCGTACATGTCTTCGATTTCGTCGAAGGGCGTCCAGGGTTTGGCGAGCGCGAGGGTGCTGAGGTAGCGTTCTTCGGTCGGATTTCGGTAATCCTCGAAGCGAGCCAGTACCAGCATGACCTGATACTTATCGCCGGCTTGCCAATAGGATCGCCCGGCCAGAATCCCTTTCCTCAGGTAGGCCCGCCACTCAGGTGTATCAGCGATCGTGGGGTTTCTTCGCAGCCCCTTCGCCACCCAGCCTTTTTCACGCCATTGGTCTTGCAGATCGAGAACCACCTTGAGGGCATCATCGATTAGTAGCGGCTCGACCTGCGGGGACATGCGGATGCCGTAAATGACATTGTCATCAAAGTTGACAGTGAAAAAGCGCGCCGCGGGCGTGGTGAACCCAAACTGCGGATCGACGAATCGCAATCTTGCATCGCTCATGGGAATGCCGAACCAGATGTGCCCGCGTATCTCCGGACTAAAGGGGGCTGAAGAGTTTCTGCGCAGATCTTCATACGTCCCCCCCATTTCCAGGACGATTTCGGGTTCATCCCAGAGAGGTTGCGTCAGCTGATGTATGGCGGCCCACGTCAAGACAGCCAGCAGTAGAAGGTTTGCTCCGCAGCGCCAACCGAACAGCCGTGGTCGCAGATTCATAGCCTGCTACCGCTCGATACGATCTCGTTGATCGACTGTTCTAATGCATTACGGTTGTGGTCGTTGAGCATCTGATCAAAGCGTGCTGCTGCTTGAAGTACGAACTCCATTCGCTGATTGATCTCTGACAAGTCTGCCAGTGGGTTGCTGCCAAAACCGATGGTGCGGCCATCCGCGACGCGCTGGCATTGACTGGTGAGTGTCAACTCAATTGCCTGGGCAACACCCGAAGGAAACCCTGTGACGTAGGAAACGTGGTTGCCACGCAGCAAAGCTGTCAGTTGGCGGTCCTGATAGATTGTCGGCTGCAGGATATTTTTTTGCTCATGCAACGCCAAATACTCCACGCTCCTGGCAATGTCCCCTGCTTCTATCGCCTCAAAAGCCGGCAAAACTTCGGGGTAATCCACTCCGAACTGGAGCTTTTCCTGCCCCACCGGCCACAGCACCGGAAACTTTGGATGCCCATAGATCTCGCCCCGAGCGTCTAGGCATTGCTGCAACTCCTTCAATCCCCGCTTCGCATAAAACTCATGCAACGGAAAAATATCCAGAAACAGCGTGGTATTCCCCAACGCCATCATGTCGTACACATGCCGGAACTGTTGCTGCACCAATGACAAGTCCTCTTCTGCGGAACGGAAATCCACAGAGGGCACAGGATTGCGCGCATCGGCTTCTTTATAGTCACGCAACGCGCCTGCCTGTTCGGTCATCCTGTCCGGAGTCAAAATCCCTGACTCACGGCGACTGTCCCGCAAACGTTGCCGCGCTTCATACTCATCGCGAATAAGATCAATGCTGTCCGCCGCATGGAGCAGTCCGCAACCAACCTGCTTCGAGGCGAAGGCCGCTAACCCTGCCCACTGGAAGCGCCGGTCATGCAGCCACAATCGGGCGTAAGCGGCATTGATCGCGCGGTTGCGCTCTACCGGGTCGACAATCAATACACCATCCGGTGCGACGATTTTTTCTGCCTCACGCTGATAGGTACGCCAGAGGCATGAACAAGTAAGGATCGGCACATCCGTAACCAGGGTCTTGCTGCCATAAAGCCGCACTTCTTTGCATTCACAGTCAGCTACGGGCGTGCTGTTGTGATTCAGGCGTAAATCATCGTTGGGGTGTTCTTTGAAACACTGGGTCATGGTTTGCGGACGAGCGTCTAAGGGAATCCCTGAACCCTAACAGTCGTAAACGCCGCCCGAATCATGCCAATGAAAAATCAGAAATCCCTGACAGACGACGTATGCCGGACGCTAGGAAGTTCCTCTGAAACAAGCGGGAAACGTCCAGAAACAGCCTATACGCTGGCTCATGTGGACATCGACCGGAAAAACAAGACCGACCGGTCATAAACTGAATGAAGTCGTCTTGCAGATTATTGACGTACGACACTCATGCAATCGAAAAGAGGTGCTAGCATAGAGCCACCAGTCGATCTCAGCATGCACCCTAACTAGTAGTCAGGATATGACCGAGCCAGAAGACCCCAGCCGTGAGCGCCTCAAGCACCACTTTGCCCAGCGGGTAATTCATCAGGCACGTCAAATTCTTGAGATATGGCAACGCCTGCAACGCAACGAATGGTCCACCACCGACTTGTCGGAACTGAGTGAGGCCAATCTGCGCCTGCTGCGCTTTGCCGAACGTTTCCAACAACCGGAACATACCCAGTTGGCGCGCCACATCGGCCAGTCGCTGGAAGCGGTCGACGCCAACCGCGGACGCCTGAGCAGCGGACTGATCACTGACCTCAATCGCCTGATGCAGCGCCTGTCCCGCACCGGCTTGCGCCATGGCGATCAGCTCGAACAGACCTTTCTGCCGCCGCTGCGCAAACCGATCTACGTGATGTTGCAGGATCACGACCGGGCCGAGCGGCTGGCCAAGCAACTTGAATTCTTCGGGCTCAGCGCTCAATCCCTCGACAGTGTCGCCGCGTTCCGCTCCTCGATGGTCGAGCGGTTGCCGGCGGCGATTGTCATGGACGTCGATTTCAGTGGCGCCGGCATCGGCCTGAAACTGGCGGCCGAAGCCCAGGAAGGCCTCGATCAGCCTTTGCCGCTGTTGTTTTTCAGCCTGCACGAAACCGATACCCCGACCCGCCTCGCCGCTGTGCGCGCCGGCGGCCAGGAATTTCTCACCGGCACTCTCGAAGCTTCAAGCCTGCTGGAAAAGATCGAAGTCCTGACCTGCGTCGCCCAATACGAACCTTATAAAGTGCTGATCATTGACGACTCCCGCGCCCAGGCCTTGCACACCGAACGCCTGCTCAACAGCGCCGGGATCGTCACGCGAACCTTGATCGAACCGATCCAGGCCATGGCCGAACTGGCGGACTTCCAGCCGGACCTGATCATCCTCGACATGTACATGCCCGCCTGCACCGGTACTGAACTGGCCAAGGTGATCCGGCATAACGACCGCTATGTCAGCGTGCCGATCATTTATCTGTCGGCCGAAGACGACCTGGATAAGCAGCTCGACGCCATGAGCGAGGGCGGCGACGATTTCCTGACCAAGCCGATCAAGCCACGGCACCTGATCACCACCGTGCGCAACCGCGCGGCACGAGCGCGCAATCTGAAAGCACGGATGGTGCGCGACAGCCTGACCGGCTTGTACAACCACACCCATATTCTGCAATTGCTTGAAGATTGTTCATTCCGCGCCCGTCGCGAAAGCAAGCCGCTGAGCTTTGCGATGCTCGATATCGACCACTTCAAACGGGTCAACGACAGCCACGGCCATCCCATGGGCGACCGGGTGATCAAGAGCCTGGCGCTGTTCCTCAAGCAACGGTTGCGCAAGACCGATTTCATCGGCCGTTACGGCGGTGAAGAGTTCGCCATTGTCATGCCGGACACTGATATCGAATCAGCCTACAAGGTGCTCGATGAAATCCGTCAGCGCTTTGCCGAAATTCACTACCCCGCTCAGCCGCAGGACCTCTGGTGCACCTTCAGCGCCGGCGTCGTCGAATTGCGCGAAGACTCTGACAGCCTGCTGATGGCCAGCCAGGCGGACGAGGCGCTGTACCGTGCGAAGAACGCCGGACGTAACCGCGTACAAGCCGCGCGGGAATCAAAGCAAAGTGCCACTTTTTCATCTGAATCGACCCATTCGGTCATAACTCTGTAACAGAAACGCAATAACTTCAGGCACTTACCATTCTGCCGTTGGTAGACCATGATGCGCCTGAAGCTGTTGACCAATCTCAATACCCTCCTTTTGGTCGCCGTGTGCGTGGCCCTTGGCGCCACGCTCTGGTGGTCGCAAAAAGCGCTGGAACGCCCCTATCTATTGATGGAGCGTTATCTGGGACTGTCTCAGCAGTTTCAAAATGAAGTGGCACGCAACGTCGAGGATTACCTGGCCAGCGGTGATGCCCTGCGCCTGAGCAGCGCCAGCCAAGCCATCGACGCCTTGCAAAAGGAACTCGGTGAGTTGCCACCGGCATTGGCCGACACCTTGCGTCCGAGCCTGTCGAACCTGGCTGAATTCAGCAAAACCGACCTGTTGGCTGCCGGCAAACTCGCGGGCGATCCGCAAGCACTGCTGCTGCAAGCCGAACGCGAACTTGGCGCCAGCCTCGATCAGCTCAGCCAATACGCCAGCGGCAACGCGGCGTACCTGACGCCCTTGCTCGTGGCCTCCCAGCACTTGGGCAAACTCTCCTTGGCTCGGAACAAACTGGTCAGTAGTGGTCGTAGCGAACTGGCCGCCGATGTCGAACGCGAGGTCGCCAACATCCGCACTCAAGCCGAGCAACTGGACGCTTTACCGCTGCTGGGTGTGACCGCCAGCACCGAATCGAACACCGATGATTTCGCAGCAATGATGGGATTGGATAACACCGAGAAAACCGTCGCCGAAGATGCCGGTGTCGGCCTCAAGCGTGAACTCAACAGCCTGCTCACCCGCTACCCTTCGGAACTGGCGCGCACTCGCGAACAGATTCAGAAACGCGCCGACCTCAGCACCGCGACGCACGTGAAAATCGCCGCCGTGCAGCAGTCCATCGCCGGGCTGGAACCGGTGGTGCGTGCCCAGCACGGGCAGATCCAGAGCGAAGTGCGGTTGATGCAAGGGGTGATGATCGGGCTGATCCTGCTGATCGCATTGCTCATCGACACCTTGCAGCGACGCCTGGCCCGAACCCTGACCAACCTCGCCCCGGCGCTGTCGACCTGGGCTGAAGGTGACTTCAGTCGCGACATTCAACTGGGCGCGACCAACCGCGAACTGCATGACATTCAAGCCTCGCTCAATCGCTTACGCGCCTATCTGGTCGACCTGGTCGGCACCATTCGCCTCAACGCCGAGCAAGTCGCCGGCAGCAGCCGAACCTTGGCCGAATTAAGCAATGACCTGCACAGCGGCGCCGAACATCAGGCCGGCGACACCGCGTTGATCCGCGACTCTCTCGGTGAACTCGAGGCGACGATTCAACAAGTTGCCGGCGACGCCAGCCAGGCTGCCGACGCCAGCCGCCATGCAGGGCTTGCGGTAGAACACGGTCAGAAAGTGATCGGGCTGAGCCTCACCGGGCTGCATGCGCTGGTGGGCGAAGTGCAAGGCAACGCGCAGATGATCGAACACTTGGCCGAAGAGTCGGCGACCATCGGCGGCGTGCTCACGGTGATTCGCTCGATTGCCGACCAGACCAACCTGCTGGCTCTGAACGCCGCCATCGAAGCGGCCCGCGCCGGAGAAATGGGCCGAGGATTTGCGGTAGTCGCCGAAGAGGTTCGCTCACTGGCACAACGCACCGCCGGGGCCACGGCCGAGATCCAGACCCTGATCGCCGGCCTGCAAACCGCCGCGCGGCAATCGGTCGAAGGCATGCGTGCTCAGGTCGAACATGCCGAAGCCACGGCGAATCAGGCTCAGGCGGCCGATGGCGCACTGGATAAAATCGTCGGGGCGATCCAGACCATTTCCGACACCGCCGTGCGCATCGCCGATGTCACCGCCCAGCAGAGCGGCGCGGTCAGCGAAATCCGCGATCACAGTGAGCGGATTCACCAATTGGGTGGGGATAACTTGCTGCGTATTGGCGAGGGGCGTGAGCAAGGGGAGAATTTGTTGGTGCTGGGTGGACGGTTGCATACAGCCGTTCAGGCTTTCCGCGTCTGACAAACCGCTTTCGCGAGCAAGCCCACTCCCACAGGGTATGCGCTGTCCTTGTGGGAGCGGGCTTGCCCGCGATGGCGTCAGAACAACCACCAAAAGATGCCCCGTCCTGCACACCCCGCCACTGTCCGCTATCATGCCCACACTTTCGATACGCGAGATTGTCATGCGCCGTTTGCTCTGCCTGCTGTTTTTAGTGCTCGCCCTGCCGGCCTCTGCCGCCGGCTTGCTGGACAGTCGGCCCAGTTCCACCTTGGGTTCGATCAATAACAGCGCTGATTTCCTGCCGGTGCGCGAAGCCTTTCAGTTGAGCCTGGTAGAAAGCACGCCGCAATCGATCAAACTGCGCTTCGTCGCCACCGAGGGTTACTACCTCTACCGCCATCGCTTCCAGTTTCGCGCCGAACCGGCTGACATTGGCCTTGGCACGGCGCAACTGCCCAAGGGCGAACAAAAGCACGATGAGTTCTTCGGCGATGTCGAGGTTTACCACGGCATTCTCGATATAGAACTGCCGCGCACTGATTCCCGCGCCTTTACGCTGGTCGTCACCTATCAGGGCTGCGCCGACAAAGGCCTGTGTTACCCGCCCGAGACCGAACGCCTGAATATTGATGGCAGTGGCGCCGCGACCACATCCTGGAGCTGGCGCGAAGTGGCGCTGTTTTTCCTCGCCGGCGTTGGCCTGACCTTCACCCCCTGCGTACTGCCGATGCTGCCGATCCTCTCCGGGGTGGTCCTGCGCGGGCAGGTCGGTGGTTTACGCGGCTTTAATCTGTCGCTGGCCTACGTACTGCCGATGGCTCTTTGTTTCGCGTTGCTCGGGGCGTTGATGGGAATGTTCGGCGCACAGCTCAATCTTCAGGCACGCTTGCAGTCGGCCTGGGTGCTGGTGCCGTTCGCGATGTTTTTCGCAGTGTTTGCCCTGGCCATGTTTGGCGTCTTCGAACTGAAACTGCCCTACGCCATCAGCAGCCGCCTGGACCGGATTGCCGGGCGTACCGAAGGTGGCTCACTGTGGGGCGCGGCGGTGCTGGGCGTGGTGTCGAGCCTGCTGGTTTCGCCTTGTGTATCGGCACCACTGGCCGGCGCGCTGCTGTATATCAGCGCCAGCGGCGATGCTCTGGGTGGAGGATTGAAATTGTTCATGCTCGGCCTGGGCATGGGTGCGCCGCTGTTGCTGGTAGCGACCGGCGGCGCGGCCTGGCTGCCGAAAAGCGGGCCTTGGCTGATCTACGTAAAAAACGCGATTGGGGTGCTGCTACTGGGGCTGGCGATCGCTTTGCTCAGCCGGGTATTGCCGGGCCAGATCACCTTGTTGCTGATCGGCTTGCTCGCCGGTGGCGTCGGGTTGTTTATGGGCGCACTGGAATTCGTCTATAAACCGCCAAGAAAACGCCTGGGGCAATTGCTTGGGATGTTCCTGCTGTTTTATGCCCTGGCCTGTTGGTACGGCGCCTTCAGCGGCCAGACCGATCCGTTCAACCCTATTGGCCAGCCGCGCAATGTCGCCGACAAAGGTCAACCGCAAATCGTCGGCAACTGGCAAACCATCACCACGCCCGCCGAACTGGACCGTGTGCTCGCCGAAGCCAAATCCTCCGGCACGCCGCTGCTGCTCGACTGGTACGCCGACTGGTGCATCAGCTGCAAAGTCATCGAACACGAAGTCCTCAACGATGCCAATGTCGTCGAACGCCTCAAAGGCTATCGATTGATCCGTTTCGACATCACCGCCAGCAACGCCGAACAACGCGCCCTGCTTGACCGCTACAAGCTGTTCGGTCCTCCGGCACTGATGTTTTTTGGCAAAGATGGCGTCGAACGTGCCGATGTGCGGGTGATCGGCGAGATCAGCGCGAAAAACTTCGCCGAACGTGTTGCGAAAGCAAATGACCGGATTTAATGACCCAGTCACATATTTCGCGTAAACATCGGCCATCGTGCTGGCTATTGCATAGAACTGGACAGTCACAAAGGCTTTGCGGCATAGTCGCCGGGTTCTGACAATTGCATACAGATGACAAAGGAGCAGCAGATGGCGACCCTATTGGTTTTACACGGCCCCAACCTGAACCTGCTCGGCACCCGGGAACCGGGTGTCTACGGTGCAACGACGCTGGCGCAGATCAATCAGGATCTGGAACAGCGGGCGCGCAATGCCGGCCACCATTTGCTCTACCTGCAAAGCAACGCCGAGTACGAATTGATCGATCGCATCCACGCTGCTCGCGGCGAAGGTGTGGACTTCATTCTGATCAATCCAGCAGCTTTTACGCATACAAGTGTCGCATTACGTGACGCGCTGCTGGCAGTGAGCATCCCATTCATCGAAGTGCATTTGTCTAACGTGCACAAACGCGAACCTTTCCGCCATCACTCTTACTTCTCCGACGTTGCGGTGGGAGTGATCTGCGGCCTTGGCGCCAGCGGTTATCGACTGGCCCTGGAGGCCGCCCTAGAGCAGCTTGAAAGACAGGCAACAGCTTGAACAACAAGCGTTAAGCCCCTGACCGACCCTTGGGAGTTGATGATTCATGGATATCCGTAAAGTTAAGAAACTGATCGAATTGCTGGAAGAGTCCGGTATCGACGAGCTCGAGATCAAGGAAGGCGAAGAGTCCGTACGCATCAGCCGTCACAGCAAGACGCCGGCTCAGCAGTACTACGCTCCCGCTCCTATGCATGCTCCGGCGCCTGCGCCTGTCGCTGCTGCTCCGGTTGCCGCCGCTGCTCCTGTAGCTCCGGCTGCGCCTGTGCTGAACGGCAACGTTGCCCGTTCGCCGATGGTCGGTACTTTCTATCGCAAATCTTCGCCGTCCTCGCCGTCCTTCGTTGAAGTCGGCCAGACCGTGAAAAAAGGCGACACTCTGTGCATCGTCGAAGCCATGAAGATGATGAACCACATCGAAGCTGAAGCCAGCGGTGTGATCGAATCCATCCTCGTCGAAGACGGCCAGCCGGTTGAGTACGACCAACCGCTGTTCACCATCGTTTGAACCGCGGAGAAACTTTGATGACTGCGAAGTTGGAAAAAGTTCTGATCGCCAACCGCGGTGAGATCGCCCTGCGGATTCTGCGTGCCTGCAAAGAGATGGGCATCAAGACTGTCGCCGTTTACTCCAAGGCCGACAAAGAGCTGATGCACCTGGGCCTGGCAGACGAATCCGTCTGCATCGGTCCGGCATCGGCCGCGCACTCTTACCTGCACATTCCGGCCATCATCGCCGCGGCTGAAGTGACCGGCGCTACCGCCATTCACCCAGGCTACGGTTTCCTTGCGGAAAACGCCGACTTTGCCGAACAGGTCGAGAACTCCGGCTTCGCGTTCATTGGCCCGAAAGCCGACACCATTCGCCTGATGGGCGACAAGGTATCGGCCAAGCACGCCATGATCGCCGCAGGCGTTCCAACCGTTCCGGGTTCCGACGGCCCACTGCCTGAAGACGAAGAAACCGCTCTGCGCATCGGTCGCGAAGTCGGTTATCCGGTGATCATCAAAGCCGCTGGCGGCGGTGGTGGTCGTGGCATGCGCGTAGTTCACAAGGAAGAAGACCTGATCTCTTCGGCGAAACTGACCCGCTCCGAAGCGGGCGCAGCGTTCGGCAACCCGATGGTCTATCTGGAAAAATTCCTGACCAACCCACGTCACGTGGAAGTTCAGGTGCTTTCCGATGGCCAAGGCCATGCGATCCATTTGGGCGACCGCGATTGCTCGCTGCAACGTCGTCACCAGAAGGTTCTCGAAGAAGCGCCGGCACCGGGCATCGACGAGAACGCGCGCGAGGAAGTCCTCGCCCGCTGCGTCAAGGCGTGCATCGACATTGGCTATCGTGGCGCTGGCACTTTCGAGTTCCTGTACGAAAACGGCCACTTCTACTTCATCGAGATGAATACTCGTGTCCAGGTAGAGCACCCGGTTTCGGAAATGGTCACCGGCATCGACATCGTCAAGGAGATGCTCAGCATCGCCGCCGGCAACAAGCTGTCGTACACCCAGGATGACGTCGTTATCCGCGGTCACGCGCTGGAATGCCGGATCAACGCCGAAGACCCGAAAACCTTCATGCCTAGCCCAGGCACGGTCAAGCATTTCCACGCTCCAGGCGGCAACGGCGTTCGCGTCGATTCGCACCTGTACAGTGGCTATGCCGTTCCGCCGAACTACGATTCGTTGATCGGCAAGCTGATCACCTACGGCGCAACCCGTGACGAAGCCATGGCGCGCATGCGCAATGCGCTGGACGAAATCGTTGTCGACGGGATCAAGACCAACATCCCGCTGCACCGCGATCTGGTCCGTGATGCTGGCTTCTGCGAAGGCGGAGTCAACATCCACTACCTGGAACACAAGCTGGCTGGCGAAAAGCACTAAGCTGTGATCCATACCAACAAAGCCGCTTTCGAGCGGCTTTGTTGTTTCTGGATATTGGCTGCACGCAAAACCCTAGTGGCGAGGGAGCTTGCTCCCGCTCGGCTGCGCAGCGACCGCAAGTCCATTCAACTGCGCGGTATCAGACAGATCCGGTTCGGCCATTTTGGGACCGCTTCGCGCTCCAGCGGGAGCAAGCTCCCTCGCCACAGGTTATTCGTTCAACTCCGAACTCAGCCTACCCGGTCGTCTTCTGCCTCGCGCTCGCGTAAACTTGCGCGCTTCTCGCAGCCCGCTAGGCTGCAATCTATATTTTTCAAAGGTGCCCGCCATGCCTTGGCTGCAAGTCCGTCTCGCCATCAGCCCAGAACAAGCCGAAACCTACGAAGACGCGTTCCTTGAAGTGGGCGCCGTGTCGGTGACTTTCATGGACGCCGAAGATCAGCCGATCTTCGAACCGGAACTCAATACCACCCCGCTGTGGTCGCACACTCACCTGCTGGCCTTGTTCGAAGGTGGCACCGAAGCCGCCAGCGTACTGGCCCACCTCGAGCTGCTGACCGGCAGCCCGCTGCCCGAGCATCACAGCGAAGTGATTGAAGACCAGGACTGGGAACGCAGCTGGATGGACGGTTTCCAGCCGATGCGCTTCGGTCAGCGCCTGTGGATCGTCCCGAGCTGGCACGCCGCGCCTGAGCCGGACGCGGTGAACCTGCTGCTGGACCCAGGCCTGGCGTTCGGCACCGGCACTCATCCGACCACTGCACTGTGCCTGGAATGGCTCGACGGTCAGGACCTGAAAGATTGCAACGTGCTCGACTTCGGTTGCGGCTCAGGGATTCTGGCGATTGCCGCGCTGTTGCTGGGCGCCAAGCAAGCCGTCGGCACGGACATCGACGTGCAGGCGCTGGAAGCCTCCCGCGACAATGCCGGGCGCAACAACATTGCCGACGAACGCTTCCCGCTGTATCTGCCGCAAGACCTGCCACAGGTTCAGGCCGACGTGCTGGTGGCCAACATTCTTGCCGGCCCGCTGGTTTCGCTGGCGCCGCAACTGTCCAGCCTGGTCAAGCCGGGCGGTCGCTTGGCGCTGTCGGGCATCCTCGCCGAACAAGGTGAAAAAGTCGCCGCTGCCTACGCTCAGGACTTCGATCTGGACCCGATTGCCAATCGCGACGGCTGGGTACGCATTACTGGCCGTCGGCGCTAGAATGAGCGCCTGCATAAACCGGATTTCCGCATGACCGACAGCTTCGTCACCCAGTGCCCGCATTGCCAAACCAGCTTCCGCGTCAACCATGCTCAGTTGAGCGCGGCCCGTGGAGTGGTTCGCTGCGGCTCTTGCTTGCAGGTGTTCAACGCCGCCAAGCAGTTACTCGAGCAGCGGGCCGGCAAGGAGACGGTCAAACCGGTCGCACCGGCACCCGTCGAACCGACTGTGCAGCGAGCCATCAGCCAAAAGCAATGGACCGCTGCAGAAATGGATCTGGACAGCCTGGATCTGGACGAAGAGCTCGCCCGGCTTGAACAGCGGGAAATCCAGCCAACAACGGAATTCACTCGGCCCCGCGAAGACAGCCTCAGCGCTCGCCGCGATACCACCGAGCACGATCAGGAGCCCTGGTCCGACAGTCTCTTCAGCGAATCGGCCGCCGATCGCGCACAAACCGTCGACGCCCCCACACCAGAACCGACGATCGAGCCGAGCAAACAATCGCGCACCGAGCCTTCGCTGTCGCTGGAGCCCGCGGATCTGGACGACGAACCCGAGATCCAACAGCTGCGCCTGCACGACCCGCTCGACGCCCCGATCCCCTTTGGCAGCCTGTCGGCGACTCCCGATGAAGTCGACGACGACCTGCCCTCGGTCGAGCCCCTGCGCAAGCGACGCGAACGCAGCGGACCGGCCCTGCGCGCGGAAGTGTTGGAGGACCTGACCGACGACCCGTTGCAACTGGATTGGAAAAAACGTCGCTCCCCCTGGGGTCGGCGCTTTTTCTGGCTGCTGCTGATCCTGCTCGCCGCCGCCGGCCTCGCTGGCCAATACGTCGCCTACCACTTCGACGAACTGGCGCGCCAGGACCAGTACCGTCCGTGGTTCCAGCAACTGTGTCCGCAGATCGGCTGCACCGTACCGTCCAAGGTCGACATCGCGAAAGTCAAAAGCAGCAACCTGGTGGTCCGCAGCCACCCGGACTTCAATGGTGCGCTGGTGGTCGATGCCATCATCTACAACCGTGCGCCCTTCTCCCAGCCCTTCCCGTTGCTGGAACTGCGCTTTGCCGACCTCAACGGCCACCTGATCGCCAGCCGTCGCTTCAAGCCCGGCGAGTACCTCAGCGGCGACCTCGAAGGCCTCGCGGAAATGCCGCCGCAAACGCCGATCCACATCGCGCTGGACATTCTCGATCCAGGCCCCAAAGCGGTGAACTACAGCCTGAGCTTCCATTCCCCCGAGTGAAACGCTCGAGTGTTACAGGCTTGACGGCAGTTTTCTGACTTTGACCGTTCCAACCAAACCGCTGGCGATAACGAATTAACTGTTCAGATTTTATCCAATTCAGCCTTTATCCAGTCATCGAGAGCGGGTATCATGCCAACCCTTTTTCGAACTCTCATGATCCGGCCCCACAACAGGGAAGTCCTATGTCGGCGGTACGCATCGGTCCATATACATTGCACAACGGCTTGATTCTCGCCCCCATGGCGGGTGTCACCGATCAGCCCTTTCGTCAGCTGTGCAAGCGACTGGGCGCGGGCCTTGTAGTCTCGGAAATGGTCACCAGCGACATGAGCTTGTGGAACACCCGCAAATCGCGTATGCGCATGATCCACGAAGGTGATCCCGAGCCCCGCTCGGTACAGATCGCCGGCGGAGATGCGCAGATGCTGGCGGATGCGGCCCGGGCCAACGTCGAACTGGGCGCACAGATTATTGATATCAACATGGGCTGTCCGGCGAAGAAGGTCTGCAACAAGGCCGCCGGCTCCGCCCTGTTGAAAGATGAAGCATTGGTGACCGAGATCCTGCAGGCCGTGGTGGCTGCGGTCGATGTGCCGGTCACCCTGAAGATCCGCACCGGCTGGGACCGGGCGAACAAGAACGGCCTGACCGTGGCGAAGATCGCCGAACAGGCAGGCATTACGGCGTTGGCGGTACATGGCCGCACCCGTGCCGATCTGTATACCGGTGAAGCCGAGTACGACACCATTGCCGCGATCAAGCAGGCGGTGTCGATTCCGGTCTTCGCCAATGGCGATATCGATTCGCCAGAGAAAGCCCGGTACGTGCTCGACGCGACCGGTGCCGATGGCCTGTTGGTGGGTCGGGCTGCCCAGGGGCAGCCATGGATTTTTCGTGAAATCGACCATTATCTGCGTACCGGCGAAAAACTCCCGGCACCGGAACTGATCGAGGTGGAACGTATTCTGCTTGAGCATCTGGCTGCGCTGCATGCCTTCTATGGCGACGTCATGGGCGTGCGCATAGCTCGCAAGCATGTGGGCTGGTATCTCGCAACCTTACCGGGCGCCAGGGAGTTCCGCGCCCACTTCAATCGTTTGGAAGATACGGAAGCACAATGCGCCTACGTTCGGGCCTTCTTCGCCGAACGTTACAAGAGCCTGACAGGGGACGGAGAAGGGGTGGCCGCATGACGATGATGACCGAGACTTTAGTGAGTGGAACAACACCCGTGAGCGACAACGTGAATTTGAAACAGCACCTCAACACACCGAGCGAAGAAGGTCAGACCCTTCGCGGGAGTGTCGAGAAGGCGCTGCACAATTATTTCGCCCACCTTGAGGGCGCTGCCGTCACGGATGTGTACAACCTGGTGCTCTCCGAAGTCGAGGCTCCCCTGCTCGAGTGCGTGATGAACTACGTGAAGGGCAACCAGACCAAGGCCAGCGAGCTGCTCGGGCTGAACCGGGGCACCCTGCGCAAGAAACTAAAGCAGTACGATTTGCTGTAAGCATTCAATCAAACCAGAAAGGCGCCCGCGTAAAACCGGTCGCCTTTTTTGCTGACTCCTTTGCTTTTGATGGAAATTGAAATGACCGACCAGACTACCCGCCTGCCGATCCGCCGCGCTTTAATCAGCGTTTCCGACAAGACCGGGATCCTTGAATTCGCCAAGGAGCTCGAAGCCCTGGGCGTCGAGATCCTCTCCACCGGCGGGACGTTCAAGCTGCTGCGCGACAACGGCGTTGCCGCAGTGGAAGTCGCGGATTACACCGGCTTCGCAGAAATGATGGACGGTCGGGTGAAAACCCTGCACCCGAAAATCCACGGCGGAATCCTCGGTCGTCGCGGTATCGACGACGCCATCATGAACGAGCACGGCATCAAGCCGATCGATCTGGTAGCGGTCAACCTGTACCCGTTCGAAGCCACCATCAACAAGCCAGGCTGCGACCTGCCGACCGCCATCGAAAACATCGACATCGGCGGTCCGACCATGGTCCGTTCGGCAGCCAAGAACCACAAAGACGTGGCTATCGTGGTGAATGCCAGCGATTACGCCAACGTCCTGGAAAGCCTCAAGGCCGGCGGCCTGACCTACGCTCAGCGTTTCGACCTGATGCTCAAGGCCTTCGAACACACCGCCGCCTATGACGGCATGATCGCCAACTACATGGGCACCGTGAACCAGGCGGCTGACACCCTCAGCACTGAAGGCCGCAGCGAATTCCCGCGCACCTTCAACAGCCAGTTCGTCAAGGCGCAGGAAATGCGCTACGGCGAGAACCCGCACCAGAGCGCGGCGTTCTACGTTGAAGCCAAGCCTGCCGAAGTTGGCATCGCCACGGCAACCCAACTGCAAGGCAAAGAGCTGTCGTACAACAACGTGGCCGACACCGACGCCGCGCTGGAATGTGTGAAGAGCTTCGTCAAACCGGCCTGCGTGATCGTCAAGCACGCCAACCCGTGCGGCGTGGCCGTGAGCCCGGACGCGGAAGGCGGCATTCGTCAGGCCTACGAACTGGCCTACGCCACCGACACCGAATCGGCGTTCGGCGGCATCATCGCGTTCAACCGCGAACTGGATGCTGAAACCGCCAAGGCCATCGTCGAGCGTCAGTTCGTCGAAGTGATCATCGCCCCGTCCGTCAGCGCAGAAGCCCGCGCCATCGTGGCTGCAAAAGCCAACGTACGCCTGCTGGCCTGCGGCGAGTGGTCGGCTGATCGCGCTCCGGCCTGGGACTACAAACGCGTCAATGGCGGTTTGCTGGTGCAGAGCCGCGACATCGGCATGATTGGCAGCGAAGACCTGAAAGTCGTGACCAAGCGCGCCCCGACCGAGCAGGAAATCAACGACCTGATCTTCGCCTGGAAAGTCGCCAAGTACGTTAAATCCAACGCCATCGTCTACGCCAAGAACCGTCAGACCATTGGTGTCGGCGCCGGCCAGATGAGCCGCGTGAACTCCGCTCGTATTGCGGCGATCAAGGCTGAGCACGCCGGGTTGCAGGTAGCAGGCTCGGTGATGGCCTCCGACGCCTTTTTCCCGTTCCGCGATGGTTTGGACAATGCGGCCAAGGTCGGCATCACTGCGGTGATCCAGCCAGGCGGCTCGATGCGTGATAACGAAGTGATAGCTGCTGCCGACGAAGCCGGTATCGCGATGGTGTTCACCGGCATGCGCCACTTCCGTCACTAACTAGACGACGGCCGCACTGAAGCCGGCATCTGCTGCGTTGGAGCCGACCTCGATGATGCTCATTGCCAAAAGGCAACTCCGCTCATCGAGGTCGACTCAGCCTTGCATCTACCGACTTCATTGCGACCTCCTACAGCGTGAAGCGCTTTAGGTTCTAAAAACAGAATTAGCGTCATCCGAGGTTTTTGAAATGAATGTTTTGATCATTGGCAGCGGTGGCCGTGAACACGCCCTGGCCTGGAAAGTGGCTCAGGATCCGCGCGTGCAGAAAGTTTTCGTTGCCCCGGGCAACGCCGGCACCGCCATTGAAGCCAAGTGCGAGAACGTCGCCATCGACGTGCTCGCCCTCGAGCAGCTTGCAGATTTCGCGGAGAAAAACGTTTCCCTCACCATCGTCGGTCCGGAAGTGCCGCTGGTCGCCGGTGTCGTCGATCTGTTCCGCTCCCGTGGCCTGGATTGCTTCGGCCCGACCGCTGGCGCTGCTCAGCTGGAAGGTTCGAAAGCCTTCACCAAAGACTTCCTGGCGCGCCACAAGATCCCGACCGCCGACTACCAGAACTTCACCGAGATCGAGCCGGCCCTGGCTTATCTGCGTGAAAAAGGCGCACCGATCGTGATCAAGGCCGATGGCCTGGCCGCCGGTAAAGGTGTGATCGTCGCCATGACCCTGGGCGAAGCCGAAGACGCGGTGCGCGACATGCTCGCAGGCAACGCGTTTGGCGATGCCGGCTCCCGTGTGGTGATCGAAGAGTTCCTGGACGGCGAAGAAGCCAGCTTCATTGTCATGGTCGACGGCAAGAACGTATTGCCAATGGCCACCAGCCAGGACCACAAACGCGTCGGCGACGGCGACACCGGCCCGAACACCGGTGGCATGGGCGCTTACTCCCCGGCCCCGGTCGTCACGGCCGAAGTCCATCAGCGGGTCATGGACCTGGTGATCTGGCCGACCGTGCGTGGCATGGCCGAGGAAGGTAACGTCTACACCGGCTTCCTCTATGCCGGCCTGATGATCGACAAGGCGGGTAACCCAAAAGTTATCGAGTTCAACTGCCGTTTCGGCGATCCTGAGACCCAACCGGTGATGCTGCGTTTGCAGTCGAGCCTGGTGTTGCTGGTCGAAGCCGCCCTGGCGCAAGCGCTGGACAAGGTCGAAGCACAATGGGATCCACGTCCGAGCGTCGGCATCGTATTGGCCGCTGGCGGTTATCCGGGTGACTACGCCAAAGGCGTTGCGATCAACGGCCTGGATGCAGCCGCGACACTGGAAGGCAAAGTCTTCCATGCCGGTACTGCGCTCAAGGACGGTCAGGTTGTGACCGCCGGTGGTCGGGTGCTGTGCGCAACCGCCATGGGCACCAGCGTCGATGCAGCCCAGCAGCAAGCTTACAAACTGGCAGCTAAAATCGACTGGGAAGGCTGCTTCTACCGCAAGGACATTGGCTACCGCGCCATTGCCCGCGAGCGTGGCGAAAATCAGGAATAAGCCATCCATTCGGCCAGGCAAGGGCTTGCGGCCCTTGCCTGACTATTCCGGCGCCGCGCATAGTTATACTTTGGCATTAACCTACGAAGGGATTTCGCCGTGCGCTGGCTCAGGATTGCCATAGGCTTCACCGTCACTCTGCTGACCTTGCTCTGCATGCTCCCGGCCCAAGCCGCGCAAGGCAGTGGCTGGGCGGTATTGCTCGACGAACAAGGCGACCTGCAGCTGAGCGACATCCGCTCCAGCCGCTACACCAATCAATTCAGCCCCATTGAACTCGAGCGCCTCACCGCGGCCGCGCCCGAGGGTGCGCTATGGCTGCGTTTCAGGCTCGCGCCCGGCAAGCACGAACAGTTGCTGCGAGTGTTCGCACCGGACCTGTCGCACCTCAATCTGTATGTGCTCGACGGCGACCAACTGATCGATCAATTGAATACCGGTACCGGGCAGCTCCAGACCAAGCGCCCCCTCCCCAGCAGCGACTTCATGTTGCCGCTGCCACAAAGCGACAAAACCCTCGACGTCTATCTGCGGCTGGTCTCCGAACACCAGTTGCGGCCTTACATCACCCTGCAATCGGCGGTCATGACCGCGGCCACTCAGAACCTGACGCTGATCTACGGCCTGCTCTTTGGCTGCCTCGGGATGCTGATCCTGCATAACCTGACCCGTTACATTTACACCCGCTCGCGCAGCAGCCTCTGGCTGGCAGCGTGCGAAGGGCTGCTGATGCTCAGCCTGGTGTTGCTGCTGAACCTGGCCCGGCCATGGTTGCCGAACTGGTCCGCCGTGCAAACACCCGGTGCCTATCTCGCCTTGCTAATGACCGCGCCTTGCGGCCTGATGTTCGCGTACCGTTTCTTCGCCCCGCTCGGCCCACATCCGCTGAACAAGCTGCTGCTGGGGGATATCCTGTTCATCGTGGCCTGCGGCCTGCTGTTGTTGTTCGTCAACACGTTGCCGCTGAACCTCATCACCTACGCGCTGGTTGCCCTGGCCGGCCTGAGTATGTTGTTCGTCGGCACCCATCACTGGCAAAAAGGTTATCGTCCGGCGCGCCTGTTCGTGGCGGCCATGGTGGTATTCAACCTCGGCACATTGATTATCCTGCCGGCGCTGCAGGGGCTGACCCTTGTCGCTCCGCAAGGCCTGATCATTATTCTGCTGGTGTTTATCTGTATAAGTGGCCTGCTGATGAGTATTGCCTTGGGCGAGCGACAGCGAAGCATCACCGAAGACCGTTTCAGCGTCAGTCGCGATCTGGCCGCCAGCAACGCCGAGATCAACGCCAAAGCCGAGTTTCTGGCGAAGATCAGCCATGAAATCCGCACACCGATGAATGGCGTGCTGGGCATGACCGAACTTCTGCTGGGCACACCGCTGTCGGTCAAGCAGCGCGACTATGTGCAGACCATCCACAGCGCCGGCAACGAGCTGCTGACACTGATCAACGAAATTCTCGACATCTCCAAACTCGAGTCCGGGCAGATCGAACTGGACGACGTGCAGTTCGACCTCAACGCCCTGATCGAAGACTGCCTGAGCATCTTCCGCGCCAAGGCCGAACAGCAGAACGTCGAGCTGATCAGCTTTATCCAGCCGCAGGTACCACGCGTCATCAGCGGAGATCCGACACGCCTGCGCCAGACCCTGTTGAGCCTGCTGGAAAACGCCCTGAAGAAAACCGACGAAGGCGAGATCCTGATCGTCGTCGCTCTGGATGAACGCAGCGCCAAACCGCGGCTGCGCATCGCCGTGCAGGACAGCGGCCAGCCCATGGAGGCGGAAGAACGCGACGCGTTGATGCATGCCGAACTGCACAGCAAGCACTTTCTCTCGGCCACCAGCCTGGGGGGCAATCTTGGGCTGGTCATCGCCCGTCAGCTGATCCGTTTGATGCAGGGTGAATTCGGCATCAAGAGCGGAGCCAACCAGGGCAGCACTTTATGGCTGACCCTGCCACTGGACCCGGACCGTCTCGAACATCCGACGTCGGACCTGGACAGCCCGCTGCAAGGCGCACGCGTACTGGTCGTGGACGATAACGACACCTGCCGCAAGGTGCTGGTGCAGCAGTGCAGCGCCTGGGGCTTGAATGTCAGCGCCGTGCCATCCGGCAAGGAGGCCCTGGCGCTGCTGCGCACCAAGGCCCATCTGCGCGATTACTTCGACGTGGTCCTGCTGGACCAGAACATGCCCGGCATGACCGGCATGCAACTGGCCGCCAAGATCAAGGAAGACCCGAGCCTGAACCATGACATTCTGCTGATCATGCTCACCGGCATCAGCAACGCCCCGAGCAAGATCATCGCGCGCAATTCCGGGATCAAGCGCATTCTCGCCAAACCGGTGGCCGGCTATACACTCAAGACCACCCTGGCGGACGAGCTGAACCAGCGCAACAAAGGCTTGCCTGTCTCGCAGCAGCTGCCCACCGGCCCTACCCTTCCGGTCAAGGTGCCCAGCGATTTCCGCATCCTGGTGGCCGAAGACAACAGCATTTCGACCAAGGTCATACGCGGCATGCTGGGCAAGCTCAACCTGCAACCGGACACCGCCAGCAATGGCGAAGAAGCCCTGATGGCGATGAAGGCACAGCGCTACGACCTGGTGCTGATGGACTGTGAAATGCCGATCCTCGACGGTTTCTCCGCCACCCAGCAGCTACGTGCCTGGGAAGTCGGCAACCAGCGGATTCGCACCCCCGTGGTGGCGTTGACCGCACACATCCTCGCCGAACACAAAGAGCGCGCGCGCCAGGCCGGCATGGACGGGCACATGGCCAAACCGGTCGAGCTGTCGCAGTTGCGCGACCTGATCGAGCATTGGGTTGCCCAGCGTGATCAGCAAGCTCGCACAGCCTCAACATTCTGAGTAGTTGCTTTCTGGAAGACAGACAAGCGTTCAGATTTCCAGAGCGCTCAGATCCTTGATCGCCTGGGACAACACCGATTTTTTCACTTTGTCCCGGAACTGCGCGTAGTAGAGCGTATTGAATGTAATGACAGACATCTGCTCTGTACTGCTTTGCATCAGATCATCTTGATTGATGAACAGAAATCGCGACATCTCTCGACGAAGCTGGAATTGACGGTGATAGATCCCCATTTCGACCCGGTGAGCGTCTTTCTGTACGCAAGGAATCATCTGAAAGAAGCCTGCATCCTGCGAAAGGCTCGTCGACTCAAATAGTTCAAGCGCCTGTGTATTGCGCTCCAGCGCTGCCAGAGCACGATTGGTCGGGTCGGAAAAAGCCTCACCAAGACGGGTCGCAATATGTTGCGACGCAGCCTCCCCCATCGACCCGCCTTGAACGGGCGCTAGCCCTTCCGGACGCGGCACGTCCCAGCCGATGAATTTGAGCGTCTTGCAATAGTAGTCGAACCAGTCGCCCGACAAACCGTCGTTGTAGGCAGCCCGGGTGGCCCTTTGCGCGTAGATCGTACTCAGGTAAACATCTTCCCTGTGTGACTCGGGCAGACCGGCGGCAAACGCAACGACACTGCCGCCTACCACCGCAGCCTGTGGAACAGAACTCGTCATGAGTCAGCCTCCTCAGTGGGCAGAAAGGCCAAAGCATCGATGGCCTCCGTGATATCCACGATGTTGTCGCTCAAAGCCCCCTCAACCTTGCGGGCGACCGCTTCACGGGCGGGCGCATACAATGTCTCGGACAGGTGCGCATGGAAAAAATGAGCCGAAACGCAGCCCTCCATATCCTCGACATGGAAGCGCTGTCCCCAGGGATTGGGATCAAGCTTTCGCCGAGTTTTGAATTGGAGGCAAATGCAGGTCATCGAAGCGTTGTCTTGCGCCACGATCACGAGCAAGCGAACAGGCTTGGACTGCAAGGAGATTTCTACCGGTTCATCATCGGATTCTTTTTGCACATGCTTGCGCAGCAAACTCATCGCGGGCAAAGAATCGGATAGTCGTGCGATACCCTTCAACAACGCCGTCACCAGCCGCGCCTCATCCTCAGTGCTACTTGCCAGCACCGCAGCGATCCATTCAAGCGGTGAAGCGGTATCGTCTTTTCCCGGCTGGATATCTTGCCTGCTTCTGGCGCTCGTTAACCAAAAATCACCCAGCACCCCCACATAGGTCTCATACCAATCGACCGCGCTCGTGGCTTCGGCACGCTTATTGGCGACCAGTTGTGCAAGCAGGACTGAATTCATCAGGTCGTTAGTTGCTGACTCCACGGGATTGCTCGGCAATAAAACGATAGCAGCGGCATTAACAAATACCGAATATTCCCTTGCCATGTAGAATTCCTTCGATGATAGAAAGAAGGGTAGCCGACACGCGGCCACCCCATCGAACGCGCGAGATCAGATCTCGTAGCCTTCGATTTTACTGACTGCATTCGTCCCAAGTTTTGTCCGAATCAGGTCTCGGGTTTGGTCAGCGATATAAGGAACCTTTCTGAAAACAGATTCACCTTTATACAGCTGCACATCACGACTATCCCAATCCATGAACAGGACTTGGGTTGCTGTATTTTTGCGAATAAAACGTACAGTCCCTAGTGCCAGGGTTACCTCACCATTGACTTCGGTACAGGTTCCTGCAGCCATACCGCCTACGCCATGTTCCAACAAATTCCGTTCATACAGCGTTAAAGCCGTTTCTTTCTTTTTCAAGGCGGTAATGGCATCACCGGCAACCTTCAGCATCAGTGCAGAAGCAGTGCCTGGTATAGCGAGGCCAGCGACCACCGAGCCAAGGATTTCCAGTACCAACTGGTCCATCCGAACGGTATTTCCGCTAATTTCAATGTCGTTGTAATATTTTTGGCTCGTCAGCCAACCGGCGGAGGTCATAACTTCGACAAACTTGTAGTACCATTCCTTGCCCTGATACTCGTAAGGAAATTGCTTATTCGCAACAAGGCTGGCAAAAAGAAAGGCGTGCATCGCATCTACTTGATTTTGCTCCGACAGGTTGCCTACGAAGGACAAAATGCCTTCGCCAACGACAGCCCCCTTCGAAGGCTCCTCAACAACAATCCCACTTGCAGCAAATGCACGAGAACGTACAACTGGCACTTCATCAATTTCGTAACTTTCCAGACGTCTTACACAGGCAGCAACAGTAGCACTATCGATCATATTTACACTCATAAATTCCTCCTTAGTTAAATTAAGCAAGTCACTCCATAACTTGCAAAACAACACTACCCAAACACCCAAAACACCACAACGCCAAACTTGTAACGCCACATAAAAAAACCACAACACTTATAAACCATCAAACAAAAACAACTAATGCAAAAACGAAACTTCAGATTGAATAAAACAAAAAATCAGCTGTTTTCAATCAAATGCCGACAGGTAATTGGACGACTGATAGACTCCGGTTCGACCCTTTCCTGCCGCGAGCCGAAATCATGCTCCACGTGTTGTTCAGCGTTTACTTGAAGATGCTGGTGCTCTACAGCCCGTTCTTCGTGTTGTCCTGTTTCATCAGCCTGACCCGCGGTTATTCGCGCAAGGAGCAGCGACGCCTGGCCTGGAAAGTGGCAACCGCCACCCTGGTTTCCAGCGTCTTGCTGTACCTGTTCGGGCGGGTGATTTTCAATGTCTTCGGCATCACCGTGGACGCCTTCCGCATCGGCGCCGGCAGTGTGCTGTTCATCTCGGCGCTGGGCATGGCTCAAGGCAAATCGGCGGTGCAGACCGACAACGTGCAGCAGGATGTAACCATCGTCCCGCTGACCATTCCATTGACCGTCGGCCCTGGCACCATCGGTGCTCTGTTAGTGATGGGCGTCAGCCAGCCCCATTGGGATGACAAGCTGACGGCCATTCTCAGTATTGCCCTGGCCAGTTTCACGGTCGGCGTGGTGCTTTACTTGTCCAACCGGATAGAACGGATTCTCGGCGATCAGGGCTTGCAGATTGTCAGTCGGTTGATGGGGTTGTTTGTTTGCGCATTGGCGGCGCAGATTATTTTTACCGGGGTGAAGGGTTATCTGGTTCCCTGAAGTCACTGACGAAAGTAAAAGGCCGCGAACAGAATCTTTCGCGGCCTTCTTTATCGGTGCGAGCTCAAGACTATCCCACCAAGCTGCTTTCCAGCTCAGCAGTCGATGCGGTTAGAAGTTCTCCCAGCGTTGCACTGTCATGCATGCTCTGCCGAGCGACCAGCCTCTGCACCAGTGTCGAAACGGCATAAGGTCGATGCCCTTCGAACCCGAGCAAAGCTTCGCCGCGCAAGGTGACATCCGTCGCATACACTTCACGAAAAATCACGCTGTGCCCGCTGTCCGGGTCAATGATCACCAAGTGTTCCTGAACGATGCTCAGCAACAGTTTTTCAGGACTATCCAGCTCCCAGATCAACTTGCCGGGAATCGTTTGCGCATTGCCCAGCGAATGCCGGCAGTCGAGGATGACCAACTCGAGCCTCAGCCAGGCAGCCTTCGACAATAGGTAACTGACCGCACCTTGCCCCATGCGCAGAATCAGGGTCGTGACGTCGTCGGGCATCAGTGGCAGAACATCGCCAATCTTCATCTGGCCTTCAATGACCAGTACCTCGGCATTACGCCAGACATAACTGAGTGGCCCGGCATGCCCCATGCCCGGATAAGTCAGCAGCAGTCCATTCTTGTCTTCATGAAGCAATACGTTGGTTTGCTGTTGCGTTCCCAGTAGCTCAAAGGACTCTGGAATGGCAGCTTTTGCCACCCGAATTACACGTTCGGTATCGACTACGAACCATATCAGACTGCCAACGTCCTCTACCGACAGCAGCGCCTCATGAGGTTGGCTGTCCACCAATTGTTTGAGGCTATCGTGCGCTCGCCCCTCCTGAGACATGACCCACTCATGGGTGACGCCGGTGAGCAATGCCGGTTCTTGATAGCGCAGCTTGAGTACCACGCCTTCAAGTGTCGTACCGCGCAGTCCGGCTCCCTCAACCGTCACCTCGGCGAACTGCCAAGGCGCCCATTCACGCTCGGCGGCGGGTAACGCATCAGCACGCAGCAATCGCGAGCCTTGGCCGAATGCAGGTTCCAGCCGCTGCGGATCGATGAACGCCTGACGATAGACTTCGCCGCTCGAAACATCGAATAACCAGGCCGCCTCGCTATCAGGGGTAACGCCGAGCAGGCGCACTTCTTTTCCATGGCCCAGATCAGCCAGCAACAATCGATTGCCGACGTACCAGGCGCACAACTTCGCGTTATCGTTGAAGTTGCTCAGGCCGACCAGGGCAAAACGCTCGGCCACGTATTGGCGGGCAAGCGGTTCCAATGCGGACCACCAGTGCATCCGATCCTTGAACCACAACTCGCCAAGACCTCCCAGCGTCAGGTACCCCTGGGGAGTCAGATTGAAGAACAGGCCCTCCGACGTCAGCGCCAGGTACCCGCCTTCGACTGCAGCGACATTCTCCAGCTTCGCAGGCTGTTGCCATGTTTCGGACCACTGTCCTTTGCCCGCCACCAGGGTGCGTTGCTTACGGCACAGCTGCTGCCTGAGCCTGTCGTAGATGACAAACACATCGCTGCCGTCCGCTGGTGTGAGCAACGTCAAATCAGTCATGTTCTTGATCGAATCGGCCCAGCCGCGCCCGCGGTGGCGCCGTGGAGAGGGACGGATGATCAGATGGTCACTGTCGCGAACCCAGGCCATGTCCCGCGCGTTCGCTTCGAACTTCCAGCAGACCGAAACAAAGGGCGCCGGCTGCCAGTCGACGTTGGAAACGTCATCATCGTCAATAACAGGCCTAAGAACGTAATAGCTGCCAAGAACCTGCGACCAGTCAGCCAGTGTGTCGCTGGCACTGAAGACTGATTCCAGCCCCGGATCCATGTCGCGGGTGACCGAACTCAGCAGCAGTTGCCCGTCATGGATCACGTATACCAGCACATCGCTGGTCTGATCTTCGCGAGCAATTTCCTGTACGACATGAATCACCCCCTGCGCGTCCGCCTCAATGCTCTTGATGGTGGCTCCCGTGTCTTTAGGCAGTATCCGATAACGATAACTGAGCAATCCGGTGACCGCGTCGACTTGCCAAATCACGAAACCCTGCGGTTCGTAGAAATAGCCGTAGCCGCCAGCCACCGCTCCTAGCAGCGCTTCATCAGCGGCGAGTACATCCTTGCTGCGGATGTACAGGAAGCGTTCCTCCTTCGCGTCGTACCAGGCGGTGGTGTGACGGGGCTCACTCGGTTTCTCGAACGGAATCAGATAGTGATGAACCGGCGTATACGGCATCACCAAACGATGCTCCTGAGCCAGTCCCTTGAAATGTTCCTGCAACGTCTGCCGATCCATGCCCGAAGGTACATCCTGCTCGACGAGGTTCATCTGCCGTTTTCCGCGATCAAGCTGGAACAGCTGATTGTTGGCGATCCGGATCAGGACGTCATGAAGACCTCGGCCCTTGAACTCCACCTTGACGGTACCGATCTGCAGGCCCGCCGCCCCCTCCAGAACAACATCGCTCTCGTTGGCCCACGACGCCTCCAGCACCCATCGGGAAGTAGTAATGCTGGGTGACTCAAGTGTCAGACTCACCCCGGGATTGAGCACCAATGCACATTGCTTGCCGGCGCCCTGAATCCGATAGGCGACTTTCCCGTGCCATGCCGGCGGTAGAACGGGTATCACCAGCGAGCGCTCGACGGCATCGAGCAGCACATCGATCACTGTCGGCGTATAGACCGGGAACAGGCGATAAAGAATGTACTCACTCGGAAACGAATAGAAGGAAAACAGGAACAGCCATCCGCCGTCCGTTTTCTTTTTCTCCAGGCGCCGGGCCGTGTCGAACCCGGTGTCATGGCGCAGCGTGGCGAAGGGCAACGCCTTGTACTCGTAGCTGTAACAGGTTTGTGGTGTGCAGGGCAGCACGATGATCTGCCCGGTGGGCGGAGTGAATTTTATCTGGCTAGGCAGATTCAGTTCCCGACGGATGTTGATCGCCCGCTCGTAATCGTCGTCAAAGGTCGGTACCCCGAAATGGTCGCGCAGCGGGTACAGTTTTGGGCTGTCGAGCAGCAGTTTGCCGGCGGCCAGATCCAGCGCCTGGACGATCAGCGATGAGTGCGGTACCCACGCCGCTAAAGCGCCGTCGAATCGATAGCCTTGACGATGAGCCTTCTCGATTTCATCGAAAAACAGCCCGACCTGTTTGGCTTCTTCGGCAATGGTGGCGAAGCCCTTGACCACTGCCGCCAATCCCACTGCCAGCCCCCCCAGAATCACGGCTGCCCCGCCCAGAAACGCCCCGGCGATTGTGGCACCGGCAGCGTAAGCGCCCACCGACAACACCAGACTCGCCGAGTCGAAAGCCAATTGCGTCCCGAACTGGGCTCGCTCGACATCATTTTCCGCAGTCGCCAATTGATAAATGTCGAACCCGACATTCGCCAGTTGCAACAGTCCGCCGGTCGCTTCGCCCACGCTCGGCCCCACAGCGGCTTTGACCACTGGGGCGACGGTACGGGCAATCAACTTCTCTTCAGCCAGTGCCTGCCGGACCAGACCCACCAGGCCCGCTACATCGACCACGTTGCCATGCACCAATTGCGCGTAATTGACATAGGCGTGCAACCGGACAGCCATTGTCAGGGATTTGTCCGGCCCTTCCTGTCCCCTCAGCGCATTCATCAGCGCTTGAATGGCGAAGCCGGCGTTCAGGGTGTGAACGCTACCCACATCAGTGGGATCGACGGGATCCCCCGGGACGGATGATTTGTTGGCCAAGGCTGCAAAACGTTCCGAGAGGTAGTTTTTAATGCGCAAGAGTCGATGGTCGTCGGTGATGACTCGTACCACGTGCTCAGGGTTTGCAGGGTCGATCAGGCTCATCCGGTACGCCCCGTCCGGCATGACCTCCAGGGTTTCGAACAACGGCACAAGCTGTGGTGCCAGCTGATTCTGCTGCCGGAGACGGGTCGTCACTTGCTCGATCTGTTGACCCCACCAATGACTGTCCTGCGCCAACAGACAACTGCCCAGACGAGAATTACTCATCAACGATTGTCCGCGGGCACTGGCCAGACGCTGCCTGACCGGGCGTTGCGACTCTCCCGGCAACGTGCCGGGTTGCAGTAGTTGCGAGACCCGAATTGCGCCAGGCAATGCCACCTCCGACACCCGCGCGCCTTCCAGCTCGATCAGATCGAAGGTCGGATGCGCCGTATCGCCATAGGCTGCGTAGGGTCCGGCCATCTTCTGTTCAAGGAAGAACTGCTCCAGTGCCAGTCTGAACGCGGCCGGTTGATCGAACTCTAAAACACCGAAATTCGGATCGTAAAAGTGATAGGTGCTGTGTTCGCCCTCAATGGTTTTGGCCACGAGCATGGAGTGATTATCGGAGTTGAGCATCAACGTACTGGTGATTGTTCTGGTGCTCAGAATGTCGACGACCTGATTCAGATCCGAGCGCGCCAGCGCGCTGCCCACCTCGCTGATTTGCACGCCACGCAACGCTTCCAGACTGTGTAGAAAAATTGCTGAATCGCTTGTCTCAGGCTCCAAAACCCCCAAATAGAATCGCTCGCGCAGGGTATTGGTCGCCGCCTTTCCCTCCGACAACGCAGCTGCCATCACCAAGGCCAGTGGATAACAACGTCCACCCAACGCGTCCCCTGTGCCCTGAAGCATTAAATCTTGCGGTACAAGCTTGATGGTGCCCGCATCAAAGCCGCCCATAACAACCCCGACGCGCTCGGCAACCTGATCACGGAATTCAAGTTTCGCCACCTGCTGGATTCTGGCGACGTGCTTGCCCCATTGACGCAAAGTCAATGGTTGCTCCAGCGCATCTTTCTTCAGCCCCAGGGCGGTTTCGGAATGGGCTGGCGGATGATCGGCAGGACTGGCAAGCCCGGCCAGAAACGCCGGAGCCTGGCGTTGGTACAGTGCGTGTTCGATCATCGCGTAGCGACCCGCCGTCCCCAGCTTGCCGAGGCTATTGGCGAGATTCTCCAGTTGCGGGCGAGCCGCGTCGAAGCTCTGGTTATCCACGGCCGGTGCGCCGATCAAGGCTGCCAGCAGCAGGCGCTGCAAGGGGCTCACCTGATCGGCTCTGACCGTGCCCTTGGCGAGTCGGCTCAGGAGTTCATCGATCGATAGCTGTTGCGTCTGCGGATCGCTCAACAATCCAGGAGGCCATGTACTAGCACTTTGCGCGAGGATCAACTGACGCTCATCAAAGCTCAGTCGGACAGCCTTGTCGAAAGTCACTGCTCCGCAATGGCCACTATTCATCATGCGCATGAACGGTTCACCCAACTCATCGGCCAGATGCTGCAACAGGTCGGTGGACACTACATGACGCCCCTCGATCACCGGCCAGCCTTCTTCGAAATCAATGGTGCGGTATTTGAGCAACTGTGCCAGATCGCCCGCGTAACGGGCTTTGAATTGCCCCTCTTGCCAACGACTTACCTCGTTGCTCAACCATTGTCCGGTGTCACTTTCATTCTCTTTCCAAGAGTGATCGAGCTCCTCTTCAGTCGCCCGGTTGACGGTGGCAATGGCCGGGATTGCAACCTCCGCTCGCCATGCTTCGGCGGTTCGCGACGTAAAATGCGTCCTTTCGTAGTCCATCATGCCCTCGCGCATGGCCGCAGGACCGGTCAGATAGATTGTCACCTCGCTCTGGGGGCGGATGCCGTCGCTGTAGTAGGTTGCGGCCGCCTGAACCAGAAAAGACACCGCCAGTTCTTTTTCCATCGGCAGGTTGTGTAGAGCACCGAAAACCTGCGTCGCGGCCTCTTTCGCAAGGCCACTCATGGCCTCGGCATCAGTGAGGGCAACATTTTTCTCATCGGCCAAGCGGGCCGTGGCATCGACAATTTCATAATTGAGCCTGAAACGCTCACGCACGGTTTTGAGCATCGCTGACCCGGGATGGGCCATCAGGAAAGCGTTGCTCAGGCTACTTTGTTCGGCGACGGCTCGTAGACCATCCGGTTGAACCAGACGTTCTACCGGGGGACGAAAAACGCGGTTCAATTCAGGTTGGCTTTCAGCGAAGCGCTCGAGTGCTTCGCGATGCTCCAGCGGGATCTGCTCAAAATAATTGGTGTACCTACCGCGCAATGCCTGACGGCCGGGCATCCACTCGGGATTGCGGTCGAGCATCAACTGCAGCACGCCCAGACGCGCGTCAGTCTTGAATGCACGGATATCCACCTCGCCCAGTTTTTCCAGCAACGGCGGCAGATTATCGACATCGGCATAACTGCCACCCTCGGCAATCAGGGCCTCGACACGAACGACATCGGAAGCCGCCGCAAAATTGCCTCGCAGACTGATCTCGCGCTCGTAGATATCCTCCAAATGCAGCGGTGCCTCAGCGACAGCCAAATCGCGCAGTGCCAGACCACCTTCGACCAATGCCAAGAGGCTGAGTCGGTTACTGCTTTTCAAGGCACTCAGGCGCGCCTCGTCCTGGCCATAGGCTCGAACCAGTAAATCGATTCTGGCAGCATCCGCGCTGCTGCCGCTTTCTACGGCCTTCGTAATGTGCGCGTACATTTGCTGCTTCAGAACGATGGCGCGCTCTTCATAGCGGTCGCCCAATTCATTTGCATCGGTACTGGTTTGCCCGCCATTGAGCATGGCATCGGCCTTGGCGGCTTCGACAATGATCCGGTTGGTTTCATAGGCCAGCAGCGCGTCGCTGTCGTACCAGAGATTGAGGTTATAACCCTCTGCGACCATCACCTGCTTCCAAATGTTGATGTAATCGCGCTGAATCTCCCCGACACCACCCCCAAGCCAGACAAAATGCAGATTTTTCGGCACCTCGGTGGCGGGTATTTTCAGCTGTTCGAGACTGTTGTGCAGGCGCGTCTCGAAATCCTCCACTCTGTTGCAGATATCCGCCAAATCAGGCCCCCCGGCGACACCAGGACTCATGGGCGCTTCCGCCTCTGCCGCGCGACGGCGCCGAGCACCTCCTTCCAGGGCCCCCAACGCTTGCTTGAGCAGCCCTAACGGCTCCAACAACCGGGAAGAATCCGGCACATTGAAACAACCAAAGTAATATCGAAACACTGCATCATATTGATCGGTACCTTTGTACGATATTAAGGCCTGCTCAAGGTCCTCCCGATTAAACAGCTCCACAAAATCGACATAGCCATCCGCAATCGAGAACTTGGATTCACTCATAAACAACACTTCCATTTATCGTATATAAATAGCCGGGATCGACTCTAGACAATGATGATTCCACACGCGCACTCAGACAGTCGTGCATTCCACCGATTTGCAACAATACAAAAAGGCGCCGCCGTTCCTGGACGAACGCCGACATCACTTAATATCGAGAGAACGCCATATAAACGCTCTAAAACCAACTAACACCAAAAAACCCGAAACCAAACTAACCCACCATCCAAACACTGCTCAACCAACAAGGAATTCAATTAATTACAGGGCAAACAGCACATCCACTGTTACAGACTTAACGCACACAGCCTCGCTTACTAATGACATACACATTAGAGCCCTGAAAAAGCTCGCCATAGCCGGACCTTGTAACAGCCGTCTTAAGTTATGAGTTGTCACACCTGAAAAACACCGGTATCAAAGTAAAACTTCCTACAAAGCAGGATCAAAGTTCTTCCTGGACAGACAACCCAATCCCACTCAAATGACCGAACAGGCTTACACGCACAAATGCCGTAACAATCGGGAAAATAGCGGGATTCAGGTGATGAAGGCGGCCCGAACGGGCCGCCAGGGTTCAGCAGAGGGGTTTGTTGCCATACCAACGCGGTGTGTAGACCCAGTCGCCACCTTCGGCGCGGGGGAACACGCAGGTGGTGGACGAGCCGATCAGCACCATGGTGCGCATGTCCACTTGCTCAGGCGTGAGCTCACCGAGTGTGGTGACCCGCAGCGTCTGGCCGGGCCGGCCGATATCACGGCCCAGAACCACCGGGGTTTGCGGCGTACGGTGCTGTGCAACGATTTCCAGAGCACGGCCTAACTGCCACGGCCGAGAACGGGATATCGGGTTATAGAAAGCCAGCGCCAGATCGGCTTCGGCGGCCAGGTCCAGACGCTTCTCGATGATCGACCACGGCTTGAGGTTGTCCGACAGCGACATCACGCAGAAGTCATGCCCCAGCGGTGCACCGGCCTGAGCGGCGGTCGCCAGCGAAGCAGAAACCCCCGGCAGAATCTCCAGATCGACGCTGTGCCAGGCCGGCTCACTCGACTCGTGCAAGGCTTCGAGCACCGCGGCGGCCATGGCGAACACGCCGGGGTCACCGGACGAGACCACAATCACCGAACGCCCTTGGGCCGCCAGTTCGAAGGCGTGACGGGCACGCTGCATCTCCTCGCGGTTGTCGGTGCAATGCAACACTTGATCCGGTCGAAACGGGCCGGCCATGCGTACATAAGTTTCATAACCGAGCACATCCGTGGCTTTGGCCAGTTCGGCCTTCACCGCAGGCACCATCAGTTCCGCGGCACCCGGGCCCAAACCGATCACCGCCAGCCGACCGCGAGGGCGGCCGATCTGTGCGATATCCAGCGGTTGTTCGGCAATCGCCAGCGCCAGGTTTGCGTCGATCGGGAGAATTGTCGCGTCGGGAACAGCCGTGCGAGCCAACTCGCCGGCATCGTTGGCGGGGGAGGCAAAACGCAGCGGCACCCCCAGTTCAAGCGCCGCTTCGCGCAACGCCGGGCTGGCCATCTCCGAGACCGGCGCCAGTAGGCACGCCAGCGATTGAACGGCGACTCGCGCCTGACGCAGCGCCGCGCGAATCGCCTGGGGCAAATCCGCCATCGTGGCGCTGACAGCCAACAACACACTGCGCGGGTAGATCAACAATTCATTGGCGGCCAGCGTCCGTTCGGCGCTGCCGATATGGATCGACAAATGCGCCTGAGGGTCTTCTGGCAATTGTGCTTGCGCCAACCAAGGCGCAGCGCCTTCGATGCGCACGTGTTCGCCAGCCAGCAAGTCCGAGACGAAGCGCTTGCCCAACTCCAGATCGCCCAAGGCATAGCCGCTGGGTGGATTGAGCAGGCAGGTGCCGAAACGCAATTCACCGCTGGTGGTGATCGCCGCCGCGACGTCGAGGCCAGCGGCAATTTCGCGCGCCATGACATTCACCCCGCCGAGACCGCCGAGCAGCGGCACCACTGCGCTACCGTCTTCGGCCACGGCCAGCACCGGCGGCTCGGCACCTTTTTCCAGCAGCAACGGCGCCAGGGTGCGGATCACAATCCCGGCGGCGCACAGCGCGATGATCGGCGTGTCCTGTTGATAAAGTTCGCGCAGGGTCGCGCCGAACTCGTGATAAACACGGTCCGCGCCTTCGACCCGTTCGGCCAATCCATGGATCAGCGCGCCCGGATACACCTGCTGAATCTTGCGCGCAGTCGCGAGGCTGCCATTGCCGAGAATGACAATCGCCGGAGCGGAATGGGCCATCAGCCTTGCCACCTTTCACCGGGAACGATGATCAGCGAGAAGTACGGCGAGGACATCGGCTCGACCTGATCCAGCGGCACGATTTTCTGATTGGCCATGGTCGCGCGCTCGACGTACAGCGCACGCTCCGCCAGACCGAGTTCTTCGAGCACCTGACGGACCTTGGGAAAATTGCGCCCCAGTTTCATGATCACCGCCGCATCGGCATCGGCCAGTCGCCGCTTGAGGTCTTCGTGCGGCAGCACACCCGACAACACCGACAGGCTCTGATTGCGATACACCAGCGGCGCGCCGAGTACCGACGCACCGCCAAGCATCGAGCAGACGCCCGGCACGACTTCGGCTTTATAGCGTTCGGCCAGACGATCGTGCAGGTACATGTAGGAGCCGTAGAAGAACGGATCGCCTTCACAGATCACCGCCACGTCACGGCCAGCGTCCAGATGCGCGGCGAGTTGTTCGCCAGCCGCATCGTAGAAATCGCTGATAACTTGTTCGTACGACAACGGCGCCGGCAGCGCTTCGGTGGTCACCGGGTAAACCAGCGGCAGCAGGGTTTGTGCGTCCTGCAGATGCGCTTCGATGATGCCGAAGGCGTTGCCCTTCTTGCCCTTGGCGACGAAGTACGCCACCACCGGAGATTCGCGCAACAGGCGCAAGGCTTTGACGGTAATCAGTTCCGGATCACCGGGGCCGACGCCCAGGCCAATCAAACGTCCAGGTTGCTGCATCATTCAATCTCCGTGGCGAGGGCGTTGACGGCGGCGGCGGCCATGGCACTACCGCCCAACCGGCCTTGCATGATGACGAAAGGCACGCCACGGCTGTCCGCCGCGAGCATCGCCTTGGATTCGGCGGCGCCGACGAAACCCACCGGGAAGCCGAGGATCAGCGCCGGTTTCGGCGCGCCGGCGTCGAGCATCTCCAGCAGATAAAACAGCGCGGTCGGCGCATTGCCGATCACCACCACGCTGCCCTCCAGGTGCGGACGCCACAGTTCCAGCGCGGCAGCGGAACGGGTGTTGCCCAACTCGCGGGCAAGCTCCGGGACGCTGTCATCGCGCAGTGTGCAGATCACTTGGTTATTGGCCGGCAAACGCGCGCGGGTCACGCCTTCGCTGACCATCCGCGCGTCGCACAGAATCGGTGCACCAGCCGCCAACGCATCGCGCCCGGCCTTGCCGGCGCCTTCGGAAAATTGCAGCCCGTCGATGGCCTCGACCATGCCGCAGGCGTGGATCACCCGCACCGCGAGTTTCTCCAGATCGGCCGGAATACGCGCAAGGTTGGCCTCGGCGCGAATGATCGCGAAGGAGTTGCGATAGATCTCCTGACCGTCGCGGATGTAATCAAGCATCAAGGGAGCTCCGTGAGCGGGCGTCGAGCAAGGTCGCGACCGCTTCAATAGTAAGATTGCGTGCGTGCAGCGCGCCGAAACCCGGCTGTGCTGCGTCGCGAAAATAGAGGTCGTAGTGACCGGGTGAGACTGCCAGCAACGTCGCTGGCGTGATGTGTGCCGCCGCGCAGGAACGCGCGCAGCCAGACAGATGCACATCAAAGACTTGGCCTTGACGTTGCAACAACGTCGCCAGTTGCAGCGCATCGCCTTTGGTGTCGGACAGGCCTTTGCCGCAACCCGCCGAACCGGTGCAGGCAATCAGATGCGCCAAGGCATCGTCTGCCGAACAGCGCAGGCGCAAACTTTCCAGGCTGTGGATAACTTGAGCGGCGTCGTCTTCGTGGATATCTGGCAGCAGCAGGCTTTGCCAAGGAGTGAAGCGCAGACTGCCATCGCCCCTTTCACGGGCCAGTCGTGCCGCGCCCCGAAGCATGGCGGGATCGAGCCGGCCCAGAGGCGGCGTCGCGCCGACATAGACACGGCCGGTTTCACGCTGGGGATGAACACCGATATGCAGAACATTCGAGTTCGTAACGCGCGCCCCGCTCACAATGGACAGTAGCGGCACACGTTCGGCTACTTGAGCGACAAACCCGGCCACCGGGTATTCGGCCAGCAGATGACGCATGCGCGTCTGGTCGGGACGCGCCAGATCGAGGAACAACTCAAGCACCGCGATCACCAGCGCATGGCCGTTTTCCAGTCGCACCGCGCCCGACGGAGTCTGGGTCGGGCAACCCGCCAGACCGAAGGCCAGCACACACTCACCCTCGTGCTCAACGGCGCTCAACCACAGGTCATGAGGATGTTCGAGCATCGCCAGGCTTTCGCCGCCATCGAGTTGCACGGCAAATTTGGCGCTCAACTGGTGAAAACGCTCATGGCTTTGCAGGCTGGTGAGGATCTGTTCGGCCAACGGGCGCGTATCGAGCAACATCTGCCGGTCGATCCCGGCGCTCGGGCTGAGCATCAGATTGCGCACATCGTCGCCCGCCGCGGTACGCGGGCCCAATCCTGCGGCGAGCAGGCTGTCGATCAAGGCCGTCTGCTCGCCGCCAATCCCGCGAATCTGCAGGTTGGCGCGGTTGGTCGCCTCGATCACGCCCCCGGCAAACCGCTCGGCCGCGCTGGCCACCGCTTCAGCCTGGGCGGCGCTGATCGAGCCGCCGTTCAATTTGATCCGACAAATGCCCCCATCCAGTGCCGGGACAATACGCAGCAACCCCGGGCAGGCCGAGGGGCGTAAGGCGGTGGACATCGGGCGTTCGTTCAAAGGGGCGACCGGCTGTGTGGGAAAGGCGCTTCGCGGGCGAAGGCGCGGTATTATGCCTGCTTTGTCCGACGGCATGAAAAGCCTGCCCGTCGGAACAGTCCGTTTGTGGACTTTTTTTGAGGACGGCAGATGTCACCCTGGCTGACAGTAGTAGGTATCGGTGAAGACGGCTTCAAGGGCCTGGGCAAGAATGCCCGTCGCGCCCTGCTGGGCGCTTCGCGGATCATTGGCGGTCAGCGACAACTGGATTTGCTGCCGGTGTGCATTCGCGGCGAGCGGCAATTATGGCCGAGTCCGTTTTCCCTTGAACCGTTACTGGCACTGCGTGGCGAGCCGGTGTGTGTGCTGGCCAGCGGCGACCCGATGTTCTATGGCGTCGGTGCCAGCCTTTCGCGGCAACTGCCCGGTGCGGAAATGCTGATCCTGCCCGCCCCGTCTTCCGTGTCATTGGCGGCCGCTCGCCTGGGCTGGCCGTTGCAGGACGTAGTGACCCTGTCGGTGGTCGCCCGCCCCGTCGCCGCACTCAACGCCCATGTGTTCAGTGGTGTGCGCTTGCTGGTGTTGAGCAATGACAGCCAGAGTCCGGCAGCCATCGCGGCGTTGCTGCGCGAGCGCGGTTTCGGGCCGAGTCGCCTCACCGTGCTGGAACATCTGGGCGGCGAAGCCGAACGACGTATCGAGGGTGTCGCCAATGACTGGAGCGAGCCGCTGATCGCCGATCTGAACCTGATCGCCATCGAATGCATCGCCGAACCGAACACACCTCGCCTGTCGCGCCTCGCCGGGTTGCCAGACTCTGCTTTCCAGCACGACGGCCAACTGACCAAGCGCGACGTGCGCGCCATCACCCTCGCCCGCCTCGCACCGACACCCGGCGAACTGCTGTGGGATGTCGGCGCCGGCAGCGGTTCGATCGGTATCGAATGGATGCGCGCTCACCCGAGCTGCCGGGCGCTGGCCATCGAAGCCGATGAAGGGCGGCAGTTGTTGATCGAACACAACCGCGACGCCTTGGGCGTCCCCGGTCTGCAACTGATTCGCGGCAGCGCGCCGCAAGCCCTGACCGGACTCGAACGCCCGGACACAATTTTCATCGGTGGCGGTGTCACCCGCGAAGGCGTGCTCGACACTTGCTGGGCGCAACTCAAACCCGGCGGTCGGCTGATCGCCAACGCCGTCACCCTGCAAAGCGAAGTGACCCTGATGGCCTGGCGCGAACGGCATGGCGGTGAACTGACCCGCATTCACGTCGCTCAGGCGCAACCGTTGGGCGAGTTCGACACCTGGCGTCAGGCGCTGCCGATTACCCTGCTGGACGTGACGAAACCCCTCGATGCGTGACGAAACCGCCGAACAACCCGCCCCGCTGCGCAGCGGCCTGACCACCGGCAGCTGCGCCACCGCCACCAGCCTCGCGGCGGCACGCCTGCTGCTCAGTGGCGTCGAAGCGGACGCCGTCGAGATCATTCTGCCCAAAGGCAAACGGGTGCAGATGCGCCTGGAATTCTGTCGACTGATGAACGACGGCGCCGAAGCCGGAACGATCAAGGACGCCGGCGACGACCCGGACGTAACCCACGGCGCCCTGCTCTTTTCCCAAGTGCGCTTGCACAGTGAGCCGGGCATTCGCTTCAGCGCCGGCCGTGGCGTGGGCACCGTCACCCGGCCCGGGCTGGTGCTGAACGTCGGCGAACCGGCAATCAACCCGGTGCCGCGCAAAATGATCAGCGAGCACCTGACGCTGCTGGCCGAGGAGCTTGATTACCCGGGCGGCTTCGAGGTCACGGTAAACGTCGAGGACGGCGAAGCCCTGGCGCTGAAAACCATGAACCCGCGGCTGGGGATTCTCGGCGGCTTGTCGATCCTAGGCACCAGCGGCATCGTCCGGCCGTTTTCCTGCGCGGCCTACATCGCCTCGATCCATCAAGGTATCGACGTCGCCAAAACCAACGGTTACCTGCACATCGCCGCGTGCACCGGCAACGCCAGCGAAGACACCATGCGCCGAGTCTATGACTTGCCGGAAATCGCCCTGATCGAAATGGGCGACTTCGTCGGCGCGGTGCTCAAGCATTTGCGCAAAGTGCCTGTGGCTAAACTCAGCCTGTGCGGCGGCTTCGGCAAAATCAGCAAACTGGCGGCCGGGCACATGGATTTGCACAGTCGGCATTCAAGCATCGACCTGCCGCAATTGGCCGAATGGGCCGCGGCGGTCGGTGCCGATGCGGCGCTGCAACAGGCGATCCGCGAAGCCAATACCAGTCAGCAGGCGTTGGCCATGGCCAGCGCTGCGGGGATCGCGCTCGGTGACGCGGTGTGCCAGCACGCCCTGGACTTTGCCCGCAGCGTGGTGCCGGCGCAGGTTCAGGTCGAAGTGTTCGCCATCGATCGCCAGGGCGGGATTGTCGGCCATGCAGGAGTTTTTCAATGAAGCGCGTGTTGTTGCTCGGCGGCGTCACGGAGGCCCTGGCCATCGCCCGGACTCTGGGCCCGGAACACATCTATAGCCTGGCCGGTGTCGGTCGCGTGCCGACGGATCTGAACTGCCAGGTTCGGGTTGGCGGCTATGGCGGCGCTGAAGGTCTGGCGCAATTCATCCGGGATGAAGGCATTGACCTGCTGCTGGATGCGACCCATCCCTACGCAGCGCAAATCAGCCAGAACGCCGCCACCGCCGCGAAGTTGAGCGGCATTGCGTGCTGGGCTTTGCGGCGTCCGGCCTGGCAACCACAAGCCGGGGATGACTGGCGCGAAGTCAGCGACTGGGCCGAACTGATCGAAGCGCTCAAACCCTTCCGGCGACCGCTGTTCACCCTCGGACGCGAACCGCTGCAGCACCTGCACGAAATCCCGCCGGAGCAATTCTGGACCTTGCGTGCACTGGACGTTTATCCGGGCAACGAGCGCTGCGAAGTGATCAGCGCGCGTGGGCCGTTTCTGATCGAGGATGAACGCGAGCTGTTCGAGCGTCGGCAGATCGATGTGCTGATCAGCAAAAACAGCGGCAGCACCGCCACCGAGCCGAAACTGGAAGTGGCGCGGGAACGTGGAGTGCCGGTGCTGGTGTTGAAGCGGCCGGTGTTGCCGGGGGTTGAGCGGGAATTTGGGGCGGTGGATGACGTCTTGGCGGCTTTGTCAGTGTCAGACATTTCCTGAGCCTGCACGACCTTGCGACTTTGCCGACAACTTTCCAGGAGAGGGCCGACTGTTCCCGGCAAGCGCTTCAACTCTATATTCGATTCCCCTGATCCTAGCTAGCAACACCACCCATGCCACTCATGGGTAAGGCCTCCCATTGGGCCGAGAAAAGTGTGGCTTGCCAATTTGTATCCCAAGGAATACGATCCGACATGATCGACTTCGAACGATCTCGTGCGTTTGCCGATTGGCTCGACTCATTGAGAGACATCATCGGTAAAGCTCGCATTATCGCCAGGCTTCGAGCTGCCGAACACGGTAATTTTGGTGATTGCGAATCCGTAGGCGAAGCTGTTTATGAAATGCGTGTTCATTACGGCCCCGGCTACAGGATGTATTTCACTCGTCGAGGGGCAGTGGTCTATCTGCTGCTGGTGGGGCGGTGACAAGTCGACTCAAAAGCGAGATATCAAACGCGCTCTTCAAATGGCGCAAAACATCGGTAATGAGGAGTAAGTCATGGCCGAACAATTCACCCGATTCGACGCCGCCGAATTTCTCAAAACACCAGAAGAAATGGCCGCTTACCTGGACGCCTGCTTTGAAGAAGATGCAGGTGACGGAGTTCTCATACGTGCCGCACTCAACGACATAGCTCGTGCAAAAGGCATGACACAGATTGCCCGTGATGCCGGGCTGGGTCGCGAGAGTCTCTACAAAGCATTGGGCAGCACTGGCAACCCGGAATTCGCGACTATCATGAAAGTGATGAAAGCATTAGGCCTACGGCTGCATGCCAGCGCTCTCTGATTGCACTGCGACACCACACCACACGCGGCCTTTTTACTTATCGCCCCTGATCAGGCTAAATAGCCGCGCCTGATTGCCCACTCAACCGGATCTGCCCTCATGTCCCGACAACGGCTTGCATTTGCCTGGATCGCCTGCTTTGCAGTGCTGTTCAACATGCTCGCCATGCCGATGTCCGGAGCGATGGCGCAGACGGCGAAATCGCCTGCAGAGCAATTGTTGTGGGGCAGTTTCTGCTCTTCCAACGGCACCAAACTGGTAGCGATTTCCCTGGGAGACATCGAGCAGAAAGCTCCGCAGAGCGACGATCATTCCAATATGCAACATTGCTGGTGTTGCTCGGGCTCCGCGCCATTGGTGGCGTTGCCGGGGCATGCGCCGCAGTTGTATTTCGCGCGTTTCGAGGCCAATCGAAGCCTGCCGCCTGCCACGCTCGACACTCCTACACCGCGCCAGCAATGGCCGAGTCTCAACCCCCGCGCGTCCCCTCTGGTGTGATTCCTTCTCGCAATTGACCTGCGTTTTGAATCGTTCTGGAGAACTGCCATGTTGAACAAACTCATCGTTCTGGCTGTATTGCTGCTGCCTGCCTGTTTTGCCAATGCTCACGAATACAAGGCTGGCGAGCTTGAGATCGCCCATCCATGGTCGCAAGAATTGCCCCCCAACGCGCCCACCGTCGCAGCGTATTTCGTGATTCACAACAGCGGCAAAACCGCCGACCGATTGCTGAGCGTCGACTCGCCAATCGCAGGCGTTGCCCAGCTGCACGAGCATGTGATGCAAAACGATCTGATGAAAATGCAGCAAGTGCCCAGCGTCGATATTCCGGTTGGCGGCGAAGTTACCTTCGCACCGATGGCGTATCACGTGATGCTGCTGGAGTTGAAAGACCGCAGCCTGTTGAGCGACGGCAAGCGCTTCCCGTTGACGATGCATTTCGAAAAATCCGGCGATGTCACAGTCGACGTCACTGTGCAGAAAAAGGCGCCTGACAGCATGCAAGAACACATGCACGCTCAGTAATCGCCGACGTTGAAAACGCCCATGCGCCCGCTTGGCACCAGGTCATCCGTGCATCGCCGTCAGCCAATGAGCCTGACCCGCGGCAGCTGGATCAGCCTGTTCGCCATGCTGATGATCTTTATCGGCCCGCTGATTTCTCAATCGATGCCGATGGATCAACGCGCCTCGATGTCCATGAGCAGCATGTCGATGGACATGGACATGGACATGCCGGCCATGGAGCATGGCGCGCAACCCGCCGCCGAGCACTGCCCGCCCAAAACTGACCATCACGCACTCTGGGAAAAATGCGGCTATTGCAGCCTGCTGTTCAATTGCCCTGCTCTCACTGGCGGTCAGTCCTTCGTCGCTTTCGACAGTCCACAGACAACCACTTTCACCACTCCCGCTACCCGCCTGGGCCACGCCCGGCAAACCTTCTTCCCCGGTGCCCGCACCCGCGCACCGCCCATCGTCGCGTAAACACCCACTTCCAATTTCACACGGTTTAGAAGACAGCCGCAGGCTGCCGGCCGTGTTGTTTACGACTGTTCGATGGAAATTGTCATGTCCAGGTTTTCTGCTGACACACGTTTGGGCGCTGCCCAGGCTTCTTTTGCCCTGAACGAATCTCGCGTTCGTTTCAGGCACGCCACCGCCGTTCTTTGCGGCTTGCTGCTGACACCGATGGTGCTGGCCGATGAACACGCCGACCACACCGAAGAACTGAGCCCGACGGTGATTACCGCCATCGCGCCGAGTTCGCCGCTGACCATCGTCACCAACCCCAAGGACCCGCGCCAACCGGTGCCGGCCAGCGACGGTGGTGATTATCTGAAGACCATCCCCGGTTTCGCGCTGGTGCGCAACGGCGGCACCAACGGTGATCCGGTGCTGCGCGGCATGTTCGGCTCGCGACTGAATATCCTCACCAACGGCAGCATGATGCTCGGCGCCTGCCCCGGCCGCATGGACGCGCCGACTTCGTACATTTCACCGGAAACCTACGACAAACTCACCGTCATTAAAGGCCCGCAAACCGTGCTTTGGGGCCCCGGCGCATCAGCCGGCACCGTCCTGTTCGACCGTGAGCCGGAAAGCTTCGGCGAACTCGGCACCCGGGTGAACGCCAGCGTGCTGGCCGGTTCCAACGGCCGTTTCGACAAAGTAGTGGACGCCGCTGCCGGTGGGCCGCTGGGTTACGTGCGAGTGATCGGCAACACCGCGCATTCCGACGATTACAAGGACGGCAACAACGACACCGTGCCCTCGCGCTATGACAAGTGGAACGGCGACGTTGCTGTCGGCTGGACCCCAAGCGCCGACACGCTGCTGGAACTGACCGCCGGCAAGGGCGATGGCGAAGCCCGTTACGCCGGGCGTGGCATGGACGGTTCGCAGTTCTTGCGCGAAAGCCTGGGCCTGCGCTTCGAGCAATCAAACATCGGTGAGGTGCTGGATAAGGTCGAGGCGCAGGTCTACTACAACTACGCCGACCACGTGATGGACAACTACACCCTGCGCACGCCGTCCGGCACCGGGATGATGGCCGGCCCCATGGCCTCCAACGTCGACCGCCGAACCCTCGGCGCGCGGATCAAAGCCACCTGGCGCTGGGCCGATGTGCAACTGATCGGTGGCCTGGATGCGCAAACCAACGAACACCGCCAACGCAGCGCCATGGGCGTCGACGCCTACAAGGATGTGCCGCGCAACAAGGACGCCGACTTCCATAACTACGGCGTGTTCAGCGAACTGACCTGGTACGCCGCCGACCGCGATCGGTTGATCAGCGGTGCACGACTGGATCGCGCGTCGGCCAAGGATTATCGGCAGACCATCGGCTCCGGGATGATGGCCCGCCCAAACCCGACGGCCGACGACACCCGCGCCGATACACTGCCGAGCGGTTTCGTCCGTTACGAACATGACCTGGCTGACAGCCCGACCACGCTGTATGCGGGCCTCGGTCACTCCCAGCGTTTCCCGGATTACTGGGAGCTGTTCTCGCCCAAGTCCGGTCCCGCCGGTTCGGTGAATGCCTTCGACTCGATCAAACCGGAGAAAACCACCCAGCTCGACTTCGGCCTGCAGTACAAGACCGAAGACCTCGAAGCCTGGGCCTCGGGTTACGTCGGGCAGGTGCGTGACTACATCCTGTTCAACTACACGCCGGGGATGATGGGCATGACCTCGCAAGCCGAGAACATCGACGCGCGAATCATGGGCGGCGAACTCGGTGCAGCCTACAAGCTGACGGCCCACTGGAAAGCCGACGCGACCCTGGCCTACGCCTGGGGCAAGAACAGCAGCGACGGCAGCGCCCTGCCGCAGATGCCACCGCTGGATGCACGTTTCGGCCTGACCTACAGCGAAGACAACTGGAGCGCCGGCGCCTTGTGGCGCGTGGTTGCGGCGCAGAACCGCATCGACCAGAACAAGGGCAACGTGGTCGGCAAAGATTTCGACACGAGCTCTGGGTTCGGCGTGTTCTCACTCAACGGCGCGTACCGGATCAACAAGAACTGGAAGGTCAGCAGTGGCGTCGACAATCTGTTCGGCAAGGCCTACGCCGAACACCTGAACCTGGCGGGCAACGCCGGTTTTGGCTTCCCGGCCAATGACCCGCAAGCCATCAACGAACCGGGGCGCACACTCTGGACCAAGGTTGATATGAGCTTCTAACAAGAAAAGTCAAAAGATCGCAGCCTTCGGCAGCTCCTACAAGGGCCAAGGAGGCCGCCGGAATTGCGGGTGTACACACATCCCGTAGGAGCTGCCGGAGGCTGCGATCTTTTCAAGACAAATGAATCGCCAAGCGGAGCACACCAGATGAAACAGCCCAAACCGAATTTCTACAACCTGGCCTGGCGCTGGCATTTCTATGCCGGCCTGTTCGTCGCGCCATTCATGGTGATGCTGGCCTTGACCGGCATCATCTACCTGTTCAAACCGCAACTCGATCCGTTGATGTACGGCAGCCTGCTGAACGTCCCGGTTGCTCATCACAAAGTCTCCGCCGACGACCTGCTCAAACGGGTGAAAGAGGCGTACCCACAAGGTCAGATCAAACAGTACCTGCCGCCGGTCAACGCTGAACGCAGTGCGCAATTTGTGGTGATCAACGAAGGTCATGAACTGAACGTGTTCATCGATCCGTACCACGGCGACATCCTTGGCGAGCAAGACGCGAAGAAGAATCTGCAAGCAGTCGCGCGATCGATTCACGGCGAATTGATGATCGGCACCGTCGGTGATCGACTGGTGGAACTGGCCGCCGGTTGGGGCGTCGTGCTGGTGGTTTCCGGGGTATTTTTATGGTGGCCGCGCGGCCAGTCCGCCGGGATTCTCTGGCCACGCTTGAACAGTCGTGGCCGAGTGCTCTGGCGTGACCTGCACGCGGTGACCGGGTTCTGGGGCGCGGCATTGCTGCTGGTGATGCTGCTCAGCGGCATGACCTGGACCGGGTTCTGGGGCAAGCAATACGCCGACCTCTGGAACCGCTTCCCGGTAGCCATGTGGAATGACGTGCCGAAGTCCGACGTCGAGGCCCGCAGCCTCAACAGCGCCACGCGCCAGACCGTGCCGTGGGCCATGGAAAACACGCCGATGCCGATGTCCGGCGACCACGCCGAACACATGGCCCACGCCAGCACGCAAACCGGTCCGGCAGCGCCGACCATCAGCCTGCAAGACGTGCAAAACATCGCCGTGCAACGTAAGGTCGAGCCCGGCTACAGCATCACCTTCCCCACCACGGCTACCGGCGTGTTCACCATCGCGGTGTTCGCCGACGACCCGCGCAACGACGCCACCTTGCATGTCGACCAGTACACTGGCGACGTCCTCGCCGACGTGCGCTGGCAGCATTACAGCAACGTCGCCCGGGCCACCGAAGTCGGCGTGATGCTGCACGAAGGCAAGATGTTCGGCCCGTTCAATCAGATCATCGTACTGCTGATCTGCCTGATGATTTTGCTCAGCGCCGTCAGCGGCGTAGTGATCTGGTGGAAGCGCCGGCCACAGGGCAAGTTCGGCGTACCGCCGTTGCGTCACGACCTGCCGAAATGGAAAACCGCGATGGTCATTATGTTCGGGTTGGCGGTGATGTTTCCGTTGGTGGGGGCTTCGCTGGTGGTCGTGTGGGTACTGGATCGGTTGCTGCTGTCGCGCTTGAGCCGGCAAACTGAATCCACTTCAGCTTCATCATGAAGCAGGTGAGATGCGTGTTTTAGAGGGATCTATAGACTTCTGGCGATTATCTCTGAAGCATAGGGCCTCTTCGCGGGCAAGCCTCGCTCCTACAAGGTTTATGTCGATCACAAATATTGCGTACGACACAAAACCTGTGGGAGCGAGGCTTGCCCGCGAAGGCGTCATCAGCAACACCAAAAACCCCAAGAGAACTGCATGACCTCGCTGAACCTCACGAACCTCGCCTGGACACCCCTGGGCCACGGCCATTGCCATCATCAGTTCCAGCTGCGTGACGCATCCTTGCACGTGGCCGCCGGTGAGTTCGTCGGGTTGATCGGCCCCAACGGCAGCGGCAAGACCAGCCTGTTGCGGTGCGCCTACCGCTTCAGCAAACCCGAGAGCGGTGAGGTAAAGCTCGACCATCACAACGTCTGGAAGCAATCCTCACGCTGGTGCGCGCAACGCATCGCCGTGGTGTTGCAGGAATTCCCCGATGCCTTCGGCCTGACCGTCGAGGAAGTGGTCGCCATGGGCCGCACGCCGCACAAAGGCCTGTTTGATGGCGACACCCTTGAAGACCGAAAACTCGCGACCCACGCCCTCGAATCAGTCGGCCTCAAGGGCTTCGAAGACCACGCCTTCGCCACCCTTTCCGGCGGTGAAAAACAGCGGGTAATCCTCGCCCGCGCCTTGGCTCAACAACCGCACTTGCTGATCCTCGATGAACCGACCAATCACCTCGACCCGCGCTATCAGCTGGAGCTGTTGCAACTGGTCAAGCGGCTGCAGATCGGCACACTGGCGAGTATTCACGACCTCAATCTGGCTGCGGCTTTCTGCGATCGGCTGTACGTGATCAATCACGGTCGCATCGTTGCCAGCGGCCCGCCCAAAGAAGTCCTGACCGCACAACTTTTACACAACGTGTTCGGCGTCGACGCCCTGATCGATGACCATCCCTTGCACGGCTACCCACGAATCACCTGGATAACCCAACCATGACTTTGCGTTCCCTGCTGCGCTCCAGCCTCTCCATTGCTTTACTGCTGGGCAGCGCCCATGTGGTTGCCGAAGCCACGCATTACCCGCTGACCATTCAGAGTTGCAACCGCGAAGTCACCTTCAAGGCTGCACCGAAACACGCAGTCAGCCATGACATCAACATGACCCAGATGATGCTCGCCCTCGGCCTCAAACCAAGGATGGCCGGGTATAGCGGCGTGACGGGCTGGAAGTCGGTGACGCCCGAGATGCAGACCATCCTCGATGGCTTGCCGGAGCTGGCGGCCAAGTACCCGTCGGTGGAAACCCTGCTCAACGCCAACGTCGATTTCTTCTTCGCCGGCTGGGATTACGGCATGCGCGTCGGCGGTGATCTCACGCCGCAAACCCTGCAACCGCTGGGCATCAACGTCTACGAACTCACCGAGTCCTGCGCCTTCGTCATGAAGCGCCCGCCCGCCAGCCTGGAAGACACCTACAACGACCTGCGCAACCTCGGAAAAATCTTCGACGTGCAGGACCGCGCCAACACCGTGATCGCCGAGATGCAGGCGCAAGTCGCCGACATCCGCAAGGATCTGCCGACGGACAAGCCTCGGGTGTTTCTCTACGACAGCGGTGAAGACCGGGCCATGACTTCCGGTCGTCTCGGCATGCCTCAAGCGCTGATCGACGCTGCCGGCGGGCGCAATATTCTCGACGATGTTGAGGCGAGCTGGACGCGGGTGAATTGGGAGAACGTGGTCGAGCGCAATCCGCAGGTGATCGTGATCGTTGATTACGGCGAAGTCACCGCCGAGCAGAAGGAACAATTCCTGCTCAACAACCAGGCCCTGCAATCGGTGGACGCGATCAAAAACCAGCGCTTCATCGTCATTCCGTACGTGCAGGCCACACCCGGGATCGACAACGTGCTGGCGGTCGAAACCCTGGCCAAGGGTTTCCACGGCGAATGATCGATCGTCGCTATGCCTTGTTGCTGATGGCCCTCGGCGCGCTGTTGCTGGTGTCGTGCGTGGTGTCGCTGGGCTTCGGCCCGGCGCGGGTGCCGGTGGAGGTGGTCTGGCGAATACTGCTGCACAAGATTATTGGCTTCGGTGCTGCGGACTGGACGGCCGGCCAGGAACACATCGTCTGGCTGATCCGCGTGCCGCGCATGTTGCTCGGCGCGTTGGTGGGTGCCGGCCTGGCGTTGATTGGTGCGGTGCTGCAAGCGGTGACGCGCAATCCGCTGGCGGATCCGCACCTGCTAGGTGTGACCTCCGGCGCGACCCTCGGCGCGGTGATCGTGGTACTGCATGTCGGTGAGATTGTCGGGTTGCTGACCTTGCCGATCGCGGCGTTTATTGGCGCGCTGCTGAGCATGTTGATCGTGCTGATGATCGCCAATCGTAATGGGCGACTGGACAGTGATCGGCTGCTGTTGTGCGGCGTGGCGGTGTCATTCGTGATGATGGCGATCGCCAATCTGCTGTTGTTTCTCGGTGATCACCGCGCCAGTTCTGCGGTGATGTTCTGGATGCTTGGCGGGCTCGGGTTGGCGCGCTGGGAATTGCTCGCGGTGCCGGCCGCCAGTGTGTTGCTTGGGTTGGTGTTGTTGCTGGGGATGGCCCGGCCATTGAATGCGTTGATGGCGGGTGAGCAGACGGCGGTGACTCTCGGTTTGAATGCTCGCACCGTGCGGCTGCGGGTGTTTTTGATTGCGTCGTTGATGACTGGGGTGTTGGTGTCGATCAGCGGGTCTATCGGGTTTGTCGGGTTGATGGTGCCGCATATTGCGCGGCGGTTGGTTGGGGCTGAACATCGGCGATTGCTGCCGGTGTGCGTCTTGTTGGGCAGCCTGTTCCTCGTCTGGGTCGACGTGGCCGCACGCACCCTGATCGCCCCGGAAGACTTGCCCATCGGCGTCGCCACCGCCGCCATTGGCGGGTTGTTCTTCATCGGTCTGATGCGCCGTCGCTAATGTCCAAAAGAACCACTGCACCTGTGGGAGCTGGCTGGCCTGCGATGACGGCGGCACATTCAACATCACCGTGGCTGACCCACCGCTATCGCGGGCAAGCCCGCTCCCACAGGATCTGTGTCGTACACAGATTTTGTATATGACCGCTCCCCTTGTGGGAGCTGGCTTGCCTGCGATGACGGCGGCACATTCAACATCACCGTGGCTGACCCACCGCTATCGCGGGCAAGCCCGCTCCCACAGGATCTGTGTCGTACACAGATTTTGTATATGACCGCTCCCCTTGTGGGAGCTGGCTTGCCTGCGATGACGGCGGCACATTCAACATCACCGTGGCTGACCCACCGCTATCGCGGGCAAGCCCGCTCCCACAGGATCTGTGTCGTACACAGATTTTGTATATGACCGCTCCCCTTGTGGGAGCTGGCTTGCCTGCGATGACAGCGGCACATCCCATCACCCTGACTGACCCACCGCCATCGCGGGCAAGCCCGCTCCCACAGGATTTGTGTCGTACACAGATTTTGTATATGACCGCTCCACCTGTGGGAGCTGGCTTGCCTGCGATGACAGCGGCACATCCCATCACCCTGACTGACCCACCGCCATCGCGGGCAAGCCCGCTCCCACAGGATTTGTGTCGTACACAGATTTTGTATATGACCGCTCCACCTGTGGGAGCTGGCTTGCCTGCGATGACGGCAGCCCATCCAATATCCCTGTGACTGACACACCGTCTTCGCGAGCAAGCTTCGCTCCTACAGGGGGCGAGGCAATATCTGCGCCCCAATCTGGCGCACCTCTTCGCACCAGTGCGCCAAACGCGGTCTTTCATGGTGCGCCGCCAAACCCGCGCAACCGCTCTAATACGACATTTCCTTGCCCTTCCCCGACCGGGCACAGCCCTTGCTAAAGACCCTTCAGTCGTCCGCATCTGCCAACCATAAAAAACTTTAACGTTCATGGAGATCGCACAATGAAGCGTCGCAGTTTGATCAAGGCTTTCACACTATCGGCAAGCATTGCCGCGATGGGCATGGCCTGGACGGTCCAGGCCGCCGAGACCATCAAGGTCGGTATTCTGCATTCGTTGTCCGGCACCATGGCGATCTCCGAAACCTCGCTCAAAGACATGGCGTTGATGACCATCGACGAAATAAACGCCAAGGGCGGCGTAAACGGCAAGATGCTGGAGCCAGTGGTGGTTGACCCGGCGTCGAACTGGCCACTGTTCGCCGAAAAGGGTCGGCAGTTGCTGACTCAGGACAAAGTGGCGGTGGTGTTCGGTTGCTGGACCTCGGTGTCGCGTAAATCGGTACTGCCGGTGTTCGAAGAACTCAACGGCCTGCTGTTCTACCCGGTGCAGTATGAAGGCGAAGAGATGTCGCCGAACGTGTTCTACACCGGCGCGGCGCCTAACCAGCAGGCGATTCCGGCGGTGGAATACCTGATGAGCGAAGAAGGCGGCAGCGCCAAGCGTTACTTCCTGCTCGGCACCGACTACGTTTACCCACGCACCACCAACAAGATTCTGCGCTCGTTCCTGCACTCCAAAGGTGTGGCCGACAAGGACATCGAAGAGGTCTACACTCCGTTCGGCCACAGCGACTATCAAACCATCGTGGCCAACATCAAAAAATTCTCCGCCGGTGGCAAGACTGCGGTCATCTCCACGGTCAACGGCGACTCCAACGTGCCGTTCTATAAAGAGCTGGCCAACCAGGGCCTGAAAGCCACCGACGTTCCGGTCGTGGCGTTCTCCGTGGGTGAAGAAGAACTGCGTGGCATCGATACCAAACCGCTGGTGGGCAACCTCGCGGCGTGGAACTACTTCGAATCGGTCGAGAACCCGCAGAACAAGAAATTCGTCGCCGACTGGAAGGCCTACGCCAAGAAACACAACCTGCCGGGCGCCGACAAAGCGGTGACCAACGACCCGATGGAAGCCACCTACGTCGGCATCCATATGTGGGCGCAAGCGGCCGAAAAAGCCAAGTCCACCGACGTCAACAAAGTCCGCGAAGCCCTGGCCGGCCAGACCTTCGCCGCGCCGTCCGGTTACACCCTGACCATGGACAAGACCAACCACCACCTGCACAAGCCGGTGATGATCGGCGAGATTCAGGCCGACGGTCAGTTCAACGTGGTGTGGCAGACCGAAGGGCCGATCCGCGCCCAGCCGTGGAGCCCGTTCATTCAGGGTAACGACAAGAAGCCGGATTATGCGGTGAAGAGCAACTAAAGCCACTGGGTGTCGGGGCTGGGCACGGAGCTCGGGCCCGACACAAATCCCTGTGGGAGCTGGCTTGCCTGCGATGGCATCACCTCGGTGCATCAGATACACCGAGTCGTCTGCATCGCAGGCAAGCCAGCTCCCACAATGTCCGCGCAAGGCGACTTTTTATGCCCACCGCCCTTTACCGCTTGATCCTCGCCATCGCACTTTTGTTACCGATGGCCACCCACGCCGGCGACGCCGAAGACTTCGTCGCAGCCAATCCCGTGCAACAAGCAAAACTTCTGGAAGTCTGGGCCGCGCAGCCCGATCCGGCCCGTATCGAACTGATCAACGCCCTGCAACAAGGCGAGCTGACCATCGATGGCCTACCGAAAACCCTGCGCCTGAACAACCGTCTACGCGGTCTGATCGACACCGCTTTGGCCAGCCACCAGTTGCTCGCCGCCGACGCCAGAATCCGCTTGGCCGCCGCGCAGCAATTGCAGAAAAGCGCCAAACCCGCGCAGCTGAAATTCCTCGACCAGCAACTGGTTGGCGAAAAAGACGAAAGCGTTCACGCCGCCCTGAGCCTGGCGTTGGCCAACCTGCAATTGGTCGACACCGATCCGGCCGTACGCCTCGCCGCGGTGCGTCTGCTCGGTGAAACTGGCGACCCACTGGCCCGCACCCGCCTCGAAGGTTTGCTTGAACCCGGCGTCGAAGCCGATGCCAATGTGCGCACCGCCGCCGAAACCAGCCTGGCCCAGGTCAAGCACAAATTGCTGATCGGCGAGATGCTTGGGCAGGCCTTCAGCGGCATGTCCCTCGGTTCAATTCTGTTGCTGGCGGCGTTAGGTCTTGCAATCACATTCGGCCTGCTCGGTGTGATCAACATGGCCCACGGCGAGATGCTGATGCTCGGCGCTTACTCGACGTACGTGGTGCAGCTGATGTTCCAGCGCTTCGCCCCGCAGGCCATCGAGTTCTACCCGCTGATTGCCCTGCCGGTAGCGTTTTTTGTCACCGCCGGGATCGGCATGGCGCTGGAGCGCACGGTGATTCGTCACCTCTACGGTCGCCCATTGGAAACCCTGCTCGCCACCTGGGGCATCAGCCTGATGCTGATTCAGTTGGTGCGCCTGGTGTTCGGCGCGCAGAACGTCGAAGTGGCCAACCCGGCGTGGTTGTCGGGCGGAATTCAGGTGTTGCCCAATCTTGTGTTGCCATACAACCGCATCGTAATCATCGCGTTCGCCTTGTTTGTGGTGGTGCTGACCTGGCTGCTGCTGAACAAGACGCGCCTCGGTTTGAACGTGCGCGCCGTCACCCAGAACCGCAACATGGCCGCCTGCTGCGGCGTGCCGACCGGCCGCGTCGACATGCTCGCCTTCGGCCTCGGCTCGGGCATCGCTGGCCTCGGCGGCGTGGCGCTCAGCCAGATCGGCAACGTCGGCCCGGACCTCGGTCAAAGTTACATCATCGACTCGTTCCTGGTGGTGGTACTCGGCGGTGTCGGTCAACTGGCCGGTAGCGTGCTGGCCGCCTTCGGTCTGGGAATCGCCAACAAAATTCTCGAACCGCAGATCGGTGCGGTGCTGGGCAAAATCCTGATCCTCGCGCTGATCATTCTGTTCATCCAGAAACGTCCGCAAGGCCTCTTCGCACTGAAAGGACGGGTGATCGACTGATGAACCAGCCTCTGCTGCTCACGGCCACACAAAAGGCCGGCCCAAAAGTAACCCTCGCTGTTGGCGCGGTAATCCTTGTTTTGCTGCTGGCGTTGCCGCTGCTGTCGCTGTTATCGCCCATCAGTGTTTTTCACGTCTCGGCCTACACCCTCACGCTGGTGGGCAAAATCCTTTGCTACGCCATCGTCGCCCTGGCCCTCGATCTGGTCTGGGGTTACGCCGGCCTCTTGTCGCTGGGTCACGGTCTGTTCTTCGCCCTCGGCGGCTACGCGATGGGCATGTACCTGATGCGCCAAGCCTCGGGCGATGGCTTGCCCGCGTTCATGACCTTCCTGTCGTGGACCGAATTGCCGTGGTACTGGACCGGCACCAGCAGCTTCCTCTGGGCCATGTGTCTGGTGGTGTTGGCGCCGGGCCTGCTCGCGCTGGTGTTCGGTTTCTTCGCCTTCCGTTCGCGGATCAAGGGCGTGTATTTCTCGATCATGACCCAGGCCCTGACCTTCGCCGGGATGCTACTGTTTTTCCGCAATGAAACCGGGTTTGGTGGCAACAACGGCTTCACCAACTTCCGCACCATTCTCGGGTTTGGCATCACTGAACCGGGGACGCGTGCGGTGTTGTTTTTCGCCACGGTGCTGTTGCTGGTGGCGAGCCTGTTCATCGGTTGGCGGCTGGCGCAAAGCAAGTTTGGCCGGGTTCTGACCGCGTTGCGGGATGCGGAAAACCGCTTGATGTTTTGCGGCTACGACCCACGCGGTTTCAAGTTGTTTGTCTGGGTGTTGAGCGCGGTGTTGTGCGGCTTGGCCGGCGCGCTGTATGTGCCACAAGTCGGCATTATCAACCCGAGTGAAATGTCGCCGACCAACTCCATCGAAGCGGCCGTTTGGGTGGCGCTGGGTGGTCGCGGCACGCTGATCGGTCCACTGCTCGGCGCTGGTGTGGTCAACGGGATGAAGAGCTGGTTCACCGTGGCGTTTCCGGAATACTGGCTGTTCTTCCTCGGCGCGCTGTTCATCGTCGTGACGTTGTACCTGCCCAAGGGCGTGATCGGGTTGCTGAAGAAAAGGGGTGAACAATGAGGCTTGTAAAATGAGAACCACTGCAACGGCTGAATTCATGCTCGAGCCAGCTTTTTTTCCGCCGCTGGAGCCCAACAGGGACGCCGGCAGCAGCCGCGATGCCATCGGCCTCGGCCAGAGCGCCGGCAAAGGTCTGAATACCCGACACGGCACCATCCTGACCCTGGAAGACATCAGCGTCAGCTTCGATGGTTTCAAGGCGCTGAACGATCTGAACCTGTACATCGGCGTCGGCGAACTGCGCTGCATCATCGGCCCCAACGGCGCGGGCAAGACCACGCTGATGGACGTGATCACCGGCAAGACTCGCCCAAGCCACGGCAAAGCCTGGTTCGGTGAAACCCTCGATCTGACGCAGATGAGTGAAGTGCAGATTGCTCAGGCCGGTATCGGTCGCAAGTTCCAGAAACCGACGGTGTTCGAAGCCCTGAGCGTGTTCGAAAACCTGGAGTTGGCGCAGAAAACCGACAAGTCGGTATGGGCCAGCCTGCGGGCTCGTCTCAGTGGCGAACAGAAAGATCGCATCAGCGAAGTGCTGGAAACCATTCGCCTGACCGCCTCGGTCAATCGTCCGGCGGGGTTGTTGTCCCACGGTCAGAAACAGTTTCTGGAAATCGGCATGCTGCTGATGCAGGACCCGCAACTGCTGCTGCTCGATGAGCCGGTGGCGGGTATGACCGACGCCGAAACCGAATTCACCGCCGAGCTGTTCAAGAGCCTGGCGGGCAAGCATTCGCTGATGGTGGTGGAACACGACATGGGCTTCGTCGGCTCGATCGCCGACCACGTCACCGTGTTGCACCAGGGCAGCGTGCTGGCCGAAGGGTCACTGGAACAGGTGCAGGATAATGAGCGGGTGATCGAGGTTTACCTCGGCCGATAGACCTGCGAATAAAGGACCTGTGGGAGCGGGCTTGCCCGCGATGAGGCCTGCACATCCAACATCTTTGTTGAGTGACACACCGCCATCGCAGGCAAGCCAGCTCCCACAGGGTTTCTGTGTGGAACAGAAGGAATTTGAACATGCTGCAAGTCGACAAGCTGCATCAGTACTACGGCGGTAGCCACATCCTGCGGGGCTTGACGTTTGAGGTGAAGGTCGGCGAGGTCACCTGCCTGCTCGGACGCAATGGCGTGGGCAAGACCACCCTGCTCAAATGCCTGATGGGTTTGCTGCCGGCCAAGGAAGGCGCGGTGAACTGGGAAGGCAAACCGATCACCACGTTCAAGCCGCACCAACGGGTGCATGCCGGCATCGCCTATGTACCTCAGGGGCGGGAAATCTTTGGTCGATTGACCGTGGAAGAAAACCTGCTGATGGGCCTCTCACGGTTTCTCGGCGCTGAAGCGAAGGAAGTCCCGGCGTTCATTTACGAGCTGTTCCCGGTGCTGCTGCAAATGAAGCAACGGCGCGGCGGTGATTTGTCTGGTGGTCAGCAACAGCAACTGGCGATCGGCAGAGCTCTGGCCAGTCGTCCACGGCTACTGATTCTCGACGAACCCACCGAAGGCATCCAGCCGTCGGTGATCAAGGAAATCGGCGCAGTGATCAAGCAGCTTGCAGCGCGCGGCGACATGGCGATTCTGCTGGTGGAGCAGTTCTACGATTTCGCCGCCGAACTGGCCGATCAGTACCTGGTGATGTCCCGGGGAGAGATCGTGCAGCAGGGTCGCGGCGAAAATATGGAAGCCGAAGGTGTCCGTGGACTGGTTACGATCTAACCTGCAGCCTCCTGACGATAATTAGAAATCATGAATTTACCTGCCCCCTTCACACTGTTCACCCCCAGCTGGCATGCCGAGCTGGAACTCGGCTACGCCCGTTTCGGCGACAGCACACGCCCGGTGCAGCGTCGCCACAAAGGCCCGTTGCGGGTGCAGAAGCATTTGTACGCCGAAGGCCCCGAGGTGTGTCAGCACATCATCGTCCACCCGCCGGGCGGAATTGCCGGAGGTGATCGGCTGGACATCTCGGCCAGTGTCGGTACGGACGCCTGGGCGCAAATCACCAGCCCCGGCGCCGCCAAGTGGTATCGCGCGGGCGGGCCGGCTTATCAGAAACTCGACCTGCACGTGGCCGCCGGTGCTACGTTGGAGTGGCTGCCGCAAGAGACGATTATCTTCAGCGACGCTCAGGCGGAACTCAGCACCAGTATCGACCTTGAGGGCGATGCGCGGCTGTTCTACTGGGACGTGGTGGCGCTGGGTCGCCCGGCCAGCGGCGAGCGCTTCGACCTCGGGCATTTTCAGGCGCACCTGGATATCCGCCGCGACGGCCAGTTGCTCTGGCACGAACGCCAGCGCATTGTCGGGAACGATGGTTTGCTGGATTCGCCGATAGGCCTGGATGGCCAACCGGTGTTTGCGACGTTGCTGGTGACAGGTGAAATTGATAGCGAATTGCTGGAGAAGTGCCGCTCGCTGAGCAATGACGTGCGCGGGGATCTGACACAGTTGCCGGGGCTTTTGGTCGCTCGATGCCTGGCCAGTGAAGCGTTGTTGGCACGTGGCTGGCTGATTGATTTGTGGCGGTTATTGCGCCCGGCGTTGCTGGGGCGAGAAGCCGTCCCACCCAGAATATGGGCCACCTGAATGATGCTTTTATGTGGGAGCGGGCTTGCCCGCGATAGCGGTCTTACAGTCAACATCTTTGCAAGATGTTATGGCCTCATCGCGGGCAAGCCCGCTCCCACAGATTTTGTATTTACAAATCCGAATACCTTTTTATCTGCCCAGATGGATTCCAAACGATGGACCTGACCCCACGCGAAAAAGACAAGCTGCTGATCTTCACCGCCGGCCTCGTGGCCGAACGGCGTTTGGCTCGCGGCGTGAAGCTCAATTACCCGGAGGCCATGGCCTATATTTCCGCGGCGCTGCTCGAAGGCGCGCGTGACGGCCAGACCGTGGCCGAGCTGATGCATTACGGCACCACCCTGCTCAGCCGCGAACAAGTGATGGAAGGCATCCCGGAAATGATCCCGGAGATCCAGGTCGAAGCGACGTTCCCCGACGGCACCAAACTGGTCACCGTTCACCAACCGATCGCCTGAGGCCGCGCCATGACTTACCACATCCGCGATGCGTCGCTCGCCGACCTGCCGGCGATCCGCGACATCTACAACGACGCCGTCCTCAACACCACGGCGATCTGGAACGAACAGGCCGTGGACCTGGGCAATCGCCAGGCCTGGTTCAGCGCCCGGCAAGACCAGGGCTATCCGATCCTGGTGATCGTCGACGGCGATAACAGCGTACTCGGCTACGCTTCATTTGGTGACTGGCGGCCGTTCGACGGGTTCCGCCACACGGTCGAGCACTCGGTGTATGTGCTCAACGACCAGCGGGGCAATGGCCTCGGCCCGCAACTGATGGAAGCGCTGATCGAACGCGCCAAAGGCTGCAACAAACACGTGATGGTCGCCGCCATCGAAAGCGGTAACGGCGCCTCGATTCGGCTGCACGAGCGGGCCGGTTTCGTCGTCACCGGCCAAATGCCGCAGGTGGGTACCAAGTTCGGCCGCTGGCTGGACCTGACCTTCATGCAACTGATCCTCGACCCGGGCGCAATGCCACCCGGTCCCCACAAGGAGTGATACCCATGAACGCCGCCCAACTGCGCCGCGTCAATGTTGAAAGCTTTGCGCACTATCGTCAGGGTTTGATTGATTTGCTGCTCGACGCCGTCGGCTATGGCGCCAGTGTCGGGTTCATGGCGGATCTGGATGCGACTCAGGCCCGAGCTTATTTCGATGAAGTCCAGGAAAACCTGAACAAAGGCAACGTGCTGCTCTGGGTGGTGGTCAAGGACGAACAGGTACAGGCCAGCGTGCAACTGACGTTGTGCCAGAAAGCCAATGGGTTGAACCGCGCCGAAGTGCAGAAACTGCTGGTGCGTGAACACGCCCGTCGTCGCGGCCTGGGCCAACAGATGATGCATGCCCTTGAGCTTGCAGCCCGCCAACACAAACGAGGCATGCTCTACCTCGACACCGAGGCCGGCTCCCCCGCCGAAGACTTCTACAAGGCGATGGGCTACACCCGCGCCGGCGAAATCCCCGACTACGCCTGCGACCCGAACGGCCGCTACAAACCGACTGCCCTTTACTACAAGATTCTCCAAGGAGCCCATTGATGATTCCCGGTGAATACCAGATCCAGCCCGGCGACATCGAACTCAACGTTGGCCGCCGCACCCTCAGTTTGAAGGTGGCCAACAGCGGTGACCGGCCGATCCAGGTCGGCTCGCATTATCACTTCTTCGAAACCAACGACGCCCTGACCTTCGACCGCGCCGCCAGCCGCGGCATGCGCCTGAACATCCCCGCCGGCACCGCCGTGCGCTTCGAACCGGGGCAAAGCCGCGAGGTCGAGTTGGTGGACCTGGCCGGGCATCGCCGGGTGTTCGGGTTTGCCGGGCGGATCATGGGCGATCTCGACTGATATCTGCGGTGTTCTCAGAAAGATCGCAGCCTCGCTCCGCTCGACAGCTCCTACAGAGACTGCAGGCAACCGGGAATTTGCGTGAACACCTGCGGCACCTGAAATTTCGCGGTCGTACACACCCTGTAGGAGCTGTCGAGCGAAGCGAGGCTGCGATAGCGAGCGACGCGAGCGGTCTCAAACACAATTGAATCCCAAGGCAAGCGCATGAAAATCTCAAGACAAGCCTACGCCGACATGTTCGGCCCCACCGTTGGTGACAAGGTCCGTCTGGCCGACACCGAGCTATGGATCGAAGTGGAACAGGACTTCACCACCTACGGCGAAGAAGTGAAATTCGGCGGCGGCAAAGTCATTCGCGACGGCCAGGGCCAAAGTCAATTACTGGCTGCGGAAGTGGTCGACACGTTGATCACCAACGCCCTGATCATCGACCACTGGGGCATCGTCAAGGCGGACGTTGGCCTCAAGGACGGTCGCATCGCCGCCATCGGCAAGGCCGGCAACCCGGACATCCAGCCCAACGTCACCATCGCGGTCGGCGCCAGCACCGAAGTGATCGCCGGTGAAGGCATGATCCTCACCGCCGGCGGCATCGACACCCATATCCACTTCATCTGCCCGCAGCAGATCGAAGAAGCGCTGATGAGCGGCGTCACCACCATGATCGGCGGCGGCACTGGCCCGGCCACCGGCACCAACGCCACTACGTGTACCTCCGGGCCATGGCACCTGGCGCGCATGCTTCAGGCCGCCGATGCGTTTCCGATGAACATCGGCTTCACCGGCAAGGGCAACGCCAGCCTGCCCGAGCCGTTGATCGAACAGGTCAAGGCCGGCGCCATTGGCCTGAAGTTGCACGAAGACTGGGGCACCACCCCGGCGAGCATCGACAACTGCCTGAACGTCGCCGATCAGTACGACGTGCAGGTGGCGATTCATACCGACACCCTTAACGAGTCGGGCTTCGTCGAAACCACCCTCGCCGCCTTCAAGGGCCGCACCATCCACACCTACCACACCGAAGGTGCCGGTGGCGGCCATGCACCGGACATCATCAAGGCCTGCGGTTTTGCCAACGTGCTGCCGAGCTCGACCAACCCGACCCGGCCGTTCACCCGCAACACCATCGATGAACACCTCGACATGCTGATGGTCTGCCACCACCTGGACCCGAGCATTGCCGAAGACGTAGCGTTCGCCGAAAGCCGCATTCGCCGCGAAACCATCGCCGCCGAAGACATCCTTCACGACCTCGGCGCGTTCTCGATGATCAGCTCCGACAGCCAAGCCATGGGCCGCGTCGGTGAAGTCATCACGCGCACCTGGCAGACCGCCGACAAAATGAAAAAGCAGCGCGGCCCGCTGCCCGGTGACGGCGAAGGTAACGACAACTTCCGCGCCAAACGCTACATCGCCAAATACACCATCAACCCGGCGATCACCCATGGCATCAGCCATGAAGTGGGTTCGGTGGAAGTGGGTAAGTGGGCCGATCTGGTGCTCTGGCGCCCGGCGTTTTTCGGGGTCAAACCGACGCTGATCCTCAAGGGTGGCGCCATTGCGGCCAGCCTGATGGGCGACGCCAACGCTTCGATCCCGACACCGCAACCGGTGCACTACCGCCCGATGTTCGCCAGTTACGGCGGCTCGTTGCACGCCACCAGCCTGACCTTTATCAGTCAGGCGGCGCAGGAGGCCGGATTGCCCGAAGCGTTGGGCCTGAAAAAGAAAATCGCCGTGGTCAAAGGCTGTCGCGACGTGCAGAAAACCGACCTGATCCACAACGATTACCTGCCAAACATCGATGTCGATCCGCAAACCTATCAGGTCAAGGCTGACGGTGTATTGCTGTGGTGTGAACCGGCGGATGTATTGCCGATGGCGCAGCGCTACTTCCTGTTCTGAGCCTTCACCCGCAATGAAAAAAGCCTCGGCCAAGGCATATCCCTTGAGCCGAGGCTTCAGCTACGACCTATAGCGAATACTCGGGGTCAATCGTGAAGGGAATATCAACCCTTTGCAGGCCCGCTCGATCTATGGCTTGTTGAGTGAGCCGATTCATCAGCGCCTTCATCTGCTCGTCTATTTCACTCAACGCTTGTGTGTATTCCTCCTCCGTCATTGCACGCCCGTGAGCGAACTCGTCTTCCGGTTTGCCTGACTCTACGGCCAGCGCTTTGATTTGCATCTCAAGGTCAGTCATTTGCGCTACAGAAAGATCTGTCCCGTTGGCCCGTCTCCGCAAGGCGTCCTGTAAGTCAGTGGTCACGTCGATTCGGCGCTTGAAACCATTGAAAGCCTCGCGGTTCGAATCCTCCAGCCAGGTTCTCCAGAGCGGTTGCTTGAGAATCTGATCGCGCAGCAGGTCACCTTCCTCCAGGACTTTGACCCGCTCAAACGCCGCCTCGATCATCTCTTTCGTTACACCGGCGATCTTGCGAAATTGCATGCCCCGGGCTTGCCACGGAAGATCCAGGCGCTCGGCCAGATCAGTCATATAGGCCAGATGGACTTCGACTTCGTCAATGGTTCCGGTGACTCCCCCTTCAGGGTCGACTCGCCTGAACTGCTCCCCCTCGGCCAACCGTGCAGCGACTCGCTGACGAGCGATGGCCCCAAGCTCATCCAGCCGGGATTTCCCTCGAGCCAGCTCGAGCAACTGAGGTTCAATCAGGTCCGGGCGGATCAACCTGTAGGCTTCGTGAATGAGCACTTCCACCCCCATGGCATTGAACAGCTGCGTGCCGCCGTCCACGCACTCCGTGGGCGTCACAGCCTCGCTGAAGAGCTTTGCCCGCAACTCGCTGTTATCGGCCATGGCCTCCAGCATTCGCCAGACTTTCGCCGTCAACTCTTCGCAATAGGCGCCACCTTCATTGAAGTCGGCGGACTGGGTGAGTTGCCTGATCTCATTGAAAAAGGCCTCCGAGTGAAACTCATCTTCAACCGCGTTCCAGATCTCCTCTCTGGCCTGCCACTGGAGCTCGGACATTCCATGCGCCCAATCGGCGCTGTCCAGTGTGCCTCGTGGCGGGAATGTGCGCTCGGGATCCAGGCCGACCGATTCGATGTAAAGCTTGAGGGTGTTCAGATTCTCCGCCGATAGCCATTGCGGTTCGCGACTGAGGAATGTGCGAGCCAGCAATTCGGCGCGGAACGAACCTGGTGCTACCTCCGGTATTCGACTGAGCGGATTGTTGCGCAGATCGAGGAAAATATTTCGTGGGCGCGGCTGGAAAAACAGTCCCACAGGCCAGCTGTCCAGCCCCGTTTCGCTCAACAGCAGCACCTGTAGCCGTGGCATCCGGCTGATATCGGGAGCGAGTTGCAACGGATTCCCGCGCAACCCTAGCGACCTGAGACGAGTCAGCTTCTTCAGCCGCGCCACTCCCACCGCGTTCAGTTCGATCCGGTTGTTGTTGAGCACCAGATCGGTCAGATGACTCATGTCATCGATTACCTGCGGTATACCCATCAACCGGTTTCGTTCCAGGTTCAGGAACCGTACCCGGCGAAACGGTCGCAGAAAATGTTCCTGCTCAGGCAAGAGGTTGGTGCTACCCAGGCTCAGGGTAGTGACATGATCGAAGTTTGCCTCCAGTTTCGGCATGGTTACAAGATGCCGGTTCATGGGCAAACCATCCAGAATCAACGCTTGGGGCTCAAGGATGCCGGGGACCTCGACGCCTCGTGGCCCGGTTCTCTGCCAGCATTGCCGGATCGCTTTGTAGACCTGGTTTCTAGAGTGCCACTGCGCGACACCCTCCGGGCCGAAACGAAAGGAGGCCGTTGGTGAGTTCATCCAGCGTTGCAGTGTCAGGTTCAACTGACTGAACTCTCGCTCCAATGCAGCCAGCCGCCCTTGCACCGCCCCACCGTTGTGACCGAACGCCGTCAGCAGCCCTTCGATCTGCTCCGGTGCAAAACCCGGGTAGAGCGCCCTGGCTCTTCGACGCAGGCCCATCCCGTGCGGTACCTGCTGCGCATAGCCTTGCATGCCGCCACGAAGGCGCATGGTGGCCGGGTCGTAGGTGGGCTTGCGAATGGGGTTTTCCAATAGAATCGGCTCAAGCTGTCGGTGGGCCAATGGGTGCTCTTGAACGGCTTTTTCGAGTTGCGCTGCTTCGTGGATCTGAAAACCCAATGCCTCTCGCTGCCTGTCGGGCAATGCATGCAAGACCGCCGCGTACAGGTTGTCCTCGCCATGCAGGTGTTGATCCAGGTCGTCGCGTGCCTGGTACGTGCCCTTTTCATCGACGATCAACACTTTGCGAGTCGGCGCATCCGCCGAGCCAATGCTGTCGACCAACACCCCCTCGAATGAATACTGTCGAACCTCCAGCCGCAAATCCGTCGGCCACTCCGGAAGGTTTGCCAAGGAGTGCAACTCCAGCCGGGCGGTGTCGGCGTTGTAGATATCTGGCAGGTATAGCCCTTCGTAGGCCCGAGTCAGCCGTACCTGCTGCTCCGCCTCTTCCGCTCGCCGATACACGGTCAGGGGCAGGCGTTTTTTCTCATTCAGATGCTGTAAGTCACTCGGTTCGGTATGGCGCAACAGCTCTTCGGCCATGCTGGTCGACAGCCCCGGGTGATTACTTTTGAGTAAGTTCACCGAGGGGTTTTCCGAGCGCTCGCGAGCGGAATACAGTCGATCGAAGAGGCGTTCCTTGTTTTTTCGCGCCTGCCCGCCAAGCAGATCCCGCACCGCGTCGATACGCTCCTGCCGGATACCCGACCGCCATTGACCCAGAACATCGTGCAATTGTTGTTCATCAAGGAACTCGACAACACGCTCAGGCAATTTCCCGTCGAGCACTTCCTTGCGGCTCATTTTCAAGGTGTCTGCCGGCAACGCATCCGCGTAGCCGTCCTTGATCGACAAGCCTGAAAGACTCGGCGCCTCAAAGACTTCAATGGCCTTGCCTTCGGGCCAGCCCGGTAGCTCAGTCATGAACCGTGAGATAAAACCCACCCACTCCTCACTGATCTGATTGGCGAGAATTCGTTCTGCGCAGGCGTCGGTATCCGCATACACCTTGAAACGCTTGAGCGTGTCGAGCAGCACGGCAGGCGGGGTTTCATGCTCAACATGCATCCGTCGCAGGGCATCTTCGTGCACACCGCTCACGGTCAGAATCTGCTCCAGCGTCTCATCGGAGAACCCGTCGACCGAAGGCCCCAACCGTCTCAATAATCGGCGCTTGTTCCAGCCCAGCGGTTGATCGAGTTCGGTCTTCCAGCTACCGGCACCGTTGTGCTCCAGCAACGGTTGATACGCGTCGGGACGGCTCGGGTGTTGAAGGCGGTGCAGACCCGTGCCCGGATCCTGCTTCACGCCATAGTATTTATCGTCGAGACGCAGGAGATCCTGTTCCTGATGCCGGTAAATGCCTTGCTCGCTCGCGGACGCATCTACCGGCAAGACGACTTTCTGTTCATAGGGCCGCAGATCGGGATTCCACAAGCGCTCCCTGCCCTCGTGTTCCACAGGTTTGAGACGCTCGATGAAGGGCGAGACCTTCGGGGTCACGCTACCCTCAGGCAAAACATGCCCCGCGCCCATCAGGGCCAATTGGGCAAAATTGATCAGTACGCCATTGAAGTAGGACGAGGCCTGTTCCTTATCGCCCTTGCTCCAGTCTTCGATACCTTCGGCCAGCTCCTCCAACATTTGCGCAACCATGATCCCCAGCATCGCCTCCCCTAAGCCGGGCACCAGCATCGCGGCGAAATTGAACAGGTTCCAACCGATGTCCAGAAAGCTGGTCAAGCGTTTGAAACGGCTTACGGCATCTTCATCGTCGGTCGGCACCGCCATTTGCCGGGCGTCGGCAATGGCTTTGTCGCGCCGCTCGCGAAACAGCCTCTCCCAGAGATCGCCGCTGAGCTGGTTGGTGACGGGTTCAGCATCAGGATTCTCGATCGCGGTTTCGCGCCACCACGGGCCCATATCCAGCGGTTGGCGTGGCTGCCAGGTGAACGTCCTGAGGCGTTCGTTGACTCGCGAAAAAAACCGTCCCTTGTCCTTGTGCGCCACGAACCGACTGAAAAAAGCCTGATAGTCCGTCTCTCGCAACTGACCGATCAGCGTATTCAGAAATTCGCTTAGCGATGCATACTCTTTCAGCGGGTGATTCGGATCATCGGGAACGTAAGCGATCAACGGGCCGGTCAGACGACTCTGTCGATAAATATCGTCACTGCGCAGCATTTCATCGGTGACGCCCTGTTGGCCGTTGGCAAAGAACGCCTGCAACAATTTGTACTGTTCATCCTCTTTCCCCGGCAACACCGGAATACGGTGCGACCACTCATTCCAGAACTTCAATGTGGTGGGCGTCAATGCATCAATGGCCCGCTTTATCTCCGAGGGGTCGCTGACCGCACTGAACAGTACGATGCCGGTCAGCCTGAAACCCATCAGCGATAACCGGTGGCTCAGCAGCGGACGCTCATACAAAGTGATATCCGACTGTTGGTTGCGCACCTGCCTCAGCGTGCCGTAGACGTAATCGCTGATCTCCCCCTTCATGCGCGCCACCAGCATTGCGACATCGAAGGCAGCCTTTTCACTGGCGATCGATTGCGCCTGCAAAGTTTGGCGTGCCTGCGCAGAAGTCGGCAGCAGAATGGCTTTGAGGTGCCGTTGATATTGCCCACCGATATCCAGCTGCCGGCATTGCGCCGCGAACGCCGTTAGCGTAATCGCCGGGTCCTGCATGAGGCTGCCACGCGAGTCCTTGCGGTAAATGCCGGAACTGTTGCGCCAGGCGTCGCTGCGGGTTTCCGAGTCCTCGAAATTGTGCAAAGCGGCTTCAAGCAAACTGGATTGCCGAACCCGGCTGGCGCCAGTGTCAATCCCGAAGATCATGGTACTCGGCACTTCGAGTTGCACACTCAACTCGTCGATGTTGCCGACGCCATTGAAGCTGGAGCGCATCATCGTGCTCAACAGTGGCTTGGCGAAAGTATCGATATCCTGTTGCAAATGACCCAGCGTCTCGTCCAGCAGCCCTTGCAGGCGCCAGCGCTCATCAATCAGGGTTTTCAGATACTGGCGGTCGATTTCACGTGCGCCCATGTACCACTCGGGCCACTCGGCGTTCATCCCGAGGAGAGGTTTGAGCCGCGATGCCGATGCAGATTTAATGGCGTTCGGCAGGACGCCGATCACCCGGGCGTAATGAATGCCCTGATTTTCGCCAGTGGAACTGGCATTGGTTTCGATTGAATTGCTTCCCTGCAAATCAGACATGACTCAACAACCTTGGTGTTAAGGGGTAGAGCAACCAGCCTATTCACTCCTGCCGCAAAAAAAAGACCAAATAACTGTTAGGCCAAAGCAGATACCGTTCGAAAATCATGGAGCCGAAAATATATAAATACCGCCTCCGTTGGCTCCGATAGTGCCAGCGCATCAACGGTCGTTTTTTCAGCCTCCCAAAGGCGCTACTATGCGATTCGCTGCTCCCCTTCCCCTGCCCCAGGTAACCATTTATGCGCCTTTCCGAGTTCATCGTGTTCCACGTTGACCGTATCGTCGATGAATGGGAGCAATTTGCCAGAACAATCACCCCCGCGGCCGACAACATGGACGGCGTGTCCCTGCGCGATCATTCAAAAGCGATCCTGCTGGCCGCCGCACGGGACATGAGCAAACCCCAATCCGCCAGTGAACAGCTGGCAAAAGCCAGGGGTGAAGGTCCGGAGAAAACCCCGAGCCTGGACGAAGCCGGCGCCAGCCATGGCGAGTTGCGGCATACCGTGGGCTTCGACCTGGTGCAGATGACCAGCGAGTTTCGCCATTTGCGCGCGTGTGTGATCCGTCTGTGGGTCAACAGCCTGGACTCGCCGGACCTGGCCTACTTCCAGGACATGATCCGCTTCAACGAAGCCATCGACGAAGCCTTGGCCGAATCTACCGCGGCCTATGCCGAGCAGGTCAATCATTCCCGGGACATCTTTTTGGCGATCCTCGGCCATGACCTGCGCGCACCGCTGCAAGCGGTGAGCATGTCTACCGAAATACTCATGCGTAAAACCAACCTTGAGGGCGACGCATTGACCTGTGCGCTCCACATCAAGCGCGGCACTCGCCACATGGCGGTGATGATTGGCGATTTGCTGGAGCTGGTCCGCAGTCGCTTGGGCAAGAGCCTGCCGATCGAACCGGCGCCCATGGATCTGGCCGATACGGCGCGTGAAGCGATTGCGCAGGCCTGCGCCGCTCATCCGCAATGCGATCCGACATTGAGCGTCGAAGGCGATACCCAAGGTGTGTGGGATGGCCGAAAGCTCAATCAGATGTTGCAGAACCTGATCGGCAATGCATTGCAACACGGTTCGAACAACAGCGCGGTCAAACTGACCCTCAGGGGCGAAGCGGACAGCGTTCGGCTCACTGTGCACAACGACGGTGCGCCGATTCCACCCGAGGCGATCTCCACAATCTTCGATCCGCTGGTGCGCAGTGCCGACGAAGAGCTCGGAGCGCCGACCACCAGCCTCGGTCTGGGACTGTTCATCGTCAAGGAAGTGGTGAAGGCCCATCAAGGGACGATCGACGTCAGCTCCAATGAGGTTGATGGGACGTTGTTTACTGTGGTGTTGCCCAGAAAGGGGTGAAGCCCTGTGGCGAGGGGGCTTGCCCCCGTTCGACCGCGAAGCGGTCGCAATTCCTGAGAATGAGATGGGCTTGAAAAAATCCGGGGGCATTGGTTTTTGGGGCTGCTTCGCAACCCAACGGGGGCAAGCCCCCTCGCCACAGGGAGTGTTTACAGCTACTCGACCACCAGCCGCCCCAACCGCTGCTTGAGCATGCGGTTTTCGGCCCGCAGTTGCTGGACCTCTTCCAGCAGGTCCAGCGCCAGGGCGACGCCTTCCCATTCCAGCTCAAGGTCGCGCCGCAGCTTGGCAGCACGCTTGGCCAGCACCAGCTCATAATCGGTGAAGCGCCAATCCTTGGGCAGGGCTCCCTGAGGTTCGAGGATGCCGTGTTCGACGATCTCGATCACGTGCACGTCCGACAGTTCGGTCGCCTCGCAGAATTCTGCCAGGTCCAGTAGAACGATCACGGGGTCGCTCATGATTGGCTACTCCTTATCTCAAAATCAAAAGTTCTCTCGCGGATCGAAAGCGGCTTTTTTTGCCAGCTCCTCCCACAATTCTTTGACGTCATGGTCGAGTTTTTTCGGCATTACTGCCTTGAGCTGCACGAACAGATAGCCACGATGACCAGCCTTGTGCAGCAGGCCATGGCCCTTGGCGCGCATGCGCTGGCCATTCTGGCTACCGGCCGGAACCTTGAGGTTGATCTTGCCGGTCAGGGTCGGCACCGCGACTTCGGTCCCCAGCGCCAGCTCCCACGGTGCCAGCGGCAAGGTGATGATCAGGTTCTCGCCTTCGACGTCGAACTTGGGGTGCGGCGCAAAACGGATGGTCAGGTACAGGTCGCCATTGGCCCCGCCACCGATGCCCGGAGCGCCCTGGCCCTTGAGGCGGATGCGCTCACCGTCGGTCACGCCGGCGGGGATCTTCACGTTCAGGCTTTTACTGGTGTTGCTGACATGCTGGCCGGCAGCGTTGTAATGCGGCACCTGGAAGCTGACCTTCTTCGATTCGGTCGAGAGGGTTTCTTCCAGAAAAACCGGTAATTCCATTTCCACGTCTTGCCCTCGACGCCCGGCACTATGACCCGACCGTCCACCACCATTGAAACCCGGACCACGGTTGCCGAAGATCGAACTGAAAAAGTCCGAGAAATCGCCCGTGTCCTGACCACCACCACCGAAACCGCCGCGGCTCTGCCAACCCGGTGGGCCCTGAAAGGGCTGACCGTGGTGGCCGTATTTGCGCAAATCGTCGTATTCGGCGCGCTTGTCGGCGCTTTTCAGCGCTTCATAGGCTTCCGAAGCGTCCTTGAATTTGGCCTCGGCGTCCTTTTCCTTGCTGACATCGGGGTGGTATTTGCGCGCCAGCTTTCGATAGGCGGCCTTGATCGCCTTATCGTCCGCGGTCGGCTCCACACCGAGAATCTTGTAATAGTCTTTGAAGTCCATCGAGGGAATCACCATCCATTATCGAAATCGCGCAGCCAAGTACAGCATGCTCTTGTTTGCAGCATTTGGATTGACCGATCTCAACTTTGTGACCGGGCAGCGCATCAGAAGTTTATCGGCAGCAGGGCGCGGTTCTTGCAGTCGCCCCAAGGGTTGCCAAGTCTATGCAGGGAAGTTTGGGGGTGTTGGAGCATCTTTCAAGCGCTGATCGCTGCGATTTAACGGATAGTCGGCCTTCGAATCTTCGCCGCTCTGACATACACTGCGCGGCCGTTTTTTAACCGGAACTTGAAAGACATGAAAAACGCATCTCCAGCCCGTGCCTGTGGTATCGACTTCGGCACGTCCAACTCCACCGTCGGCTGGCTACGCCCCGGCATGGAAACGCTGATCGCGCTGGAGGACGACAAGATCACCCTGCCCTCGGTGGTCTTCTTCAATATGGAAGAACGCCGCCCGGTATACGGCCGGCTGGCGCTGCACGAGTACCTGGAAGGTTACGAAGGCCGGCTGATGCGCTCGCTCAAGAGCCTGCTGGGTTCCAAGCTGATCAAGCACGATACCAGCGTTCTCGGCACGGCGATGCCGTTCAAGGACCTGCTCGGGCTGTTCATCGGTCAGTTGAAGAAGCGTGCCGAAGCCGCTGCCGGTCGGGAATTCGAAGAAGTGGTGCTGGGTCGTCCGGTGTTTTTCGTCGATGACGATGAAATGGCCGACCAGGAAGCGGAAAACACCCTGGTGGATGTAGCCCGCGCCATCGGCTTCAAGGACGTCTCGTTCCAGTACGAGCCGATTGCAGCGGCGTTCGACTACGAGTCGACCATCGAAAAGGAAGAGCTGGTACTGATCGTCGACATCGGCGGTGGTACCTCGGACTTCTCGCTGGTGCGCCTGTCGCCTGAGCGCCGCAACCACGACAATCGTCACGATGACATTCTCGCCACTGGTGGCGTGCACATCGGCGGGACCGATTTCGACAAGCAGCTGAGCCTGCAAGGCCTGATGCCGCTGTTTGGCTACGGCAGCCGGATGAAGAGCGGCGCCTATATGCCGACCAGCCACCACATGAACCTGGCGACCTGGCACACCATCAACTCGGTGTACTCGCAGAAGTCGACCCTGGCCCTGGGCAGCATGCGTTACGACATCGAGGACACCGGCGGCATCGATCGCCTGTTCAAGCTGATCGACCAGCGCGCCGGCCACTGGCTGGCTATGGAAGTAGAAGAAACCAAGATCCAGCTGACCCACGCCGACAGCCGCCATGTGCCACTGGATCGTATTGAACCGGGTTTGAGCGTGGAACTGAGCCGGGCACTGTTCGAATCAGCCATCGATAACTTGCTGGAGCGGGTGCGCAACAGCGTGACCCAGTTGTTGAATGACGCCAACGTGCGGGTCGATCAGGTGGACACCGTGTTCTTCACCGGCGGTTCGAGCGGGATTCCGGTGCTGCGCAACAGCGTCTCGGCGATGTTGCCGAATGCTCGGCATGTGGAAGGGAACATCTTCGGCAGCATCGGTAGTGGGTTGGCGATCGAGGCGATGAAGCGTTACGGCACCCTCGCCTGACCTGAAACCGAAGCACCCCCATCGCGGGCAAGCCCGCTCCCACAAGGACAGCGCATGACCTGTGGGAGCGGGCTTGCCCGCGATGGCGTCAGATCAGGCAATACATATTTGCCGGATCAAACCATCCCCGCCAGCTTCAACTCACTCTTCAGATACGCGTAATAAATCGGCCCCGCCACCACGCCCGGCAGGCCGAACGCGGCTTCGAACACCAGCATTGCCAGCAGCAACTCCCACGACTTGGCACTGATCTGCCCGCCGACGATGCGCGCGTTGAGGAAGTATTCGAGCTTGTGGATAACAATCAGGTAACCCAGCGCCGCCACCGCCACCCAGATCGACAGCGACAAGCCAACGATGGTGATCAAGGTGTTCGAGATCAGATTGCCGATCACCGGCAGCAAGCCGAGCAGGAAGGTCAGCACGATCAGGGTTTTGGTCAGCGGCAGCTTGATCCCGAACATCGGCAGGACCACCGCGAGGAAAATCCCGGTGAAGAAAGTGTTGAGCAGGGAAATCTTGATCTGGGCGAAAACGATGTTGCGAAACGCCTGGACCAACAGGTGCAAACGGTCGAACAGCGCTGCGGCCAACGGTTTGCGTTTGGTCACGTCCGGCGCTCGCTGCAAGGCGATGATCGCCCCCAGCACCATGCCGATCAGCAGCGTCACGAACATATGTGCCGCGTCTTTGCCCACCAGTTGCAAATCGCTGAGATGCTTGCTCATCCACTCGCCGATGGCCACCCGGAACTCGGCGGCACTGGCCGGCAGATAAGCGTCGATGAACGGCGGCAACTGCCCACGTGCGCGGTCGACCACGACCATGAATTTATCGAGAGAAGCGCCGGGGTTTTCCGCCTCGTGCAGCAGAAAACTGATCGCACCGGCAAAGATCAGCGCCAGCACGCTGACCACCAATGTTCCCAGCAACGCCACCGCCAGCCAGCGCGCACGGCGGCCTTCGATCAGCCGCTGCAATTGCGGCGTGAGCATGTTGACCAGTTCGAACACCAACAACCCGGCCAGCAGGCTAGGCAGCAATCGCAGAGGTAGCACCAGCAGCAAACCACCAAAAATGATGACCCAGCTGATGAACAACAAGACCTGACGCTGAGAAAACGCTGACATACAGCCTCAAAACGAACGACGTAAAAGGATTGGCAGTCTGCCAGCGTTCTGGCGCCGAAGCGAGCGGATGACCTTCAAGCGGCGGCGCGCCGAAAAGATCGCAGCCTGCGGCAGCTCCTACAGAGAACGCGATCTTCTGATCTTTATTTTTTCTTCAGGCATTCGCTCATGAAGGTTTTGCGCGCATCGCCCGTGAGGGCTTGGGTGGTGGCGGTGGCGTTGCAGGTTTTCATCTTTTCTTGTTGAGGGGTCATGGGCTTGGCGGCATCGGCGGCCGGCGCGGCTTTGAGGCAGGTGCTCATGAAGGCTTTGCGCTCGTCGCCCTTGAGGCTTTTTGCGGTAGCGTCGGCATTGCAGGTGGTCATTTTGTTCTGTTGGGCAGTGGCGGCGAAACCCTGGGAGCAGAGCAGCAAACCGACCATCAACAACGGGGCACGCAACATCTTCATGGAGTCTTCTCCTTGTTACCGCACCGATGGATGCGGCCTTTTCGGAGTGTAGACAAAGCCTGTTGCACGTTCACCTGCTATCGAGGTGGCTGCGTCGATATTGCTCAGGCGTGCACCCGGCCTGACGCTGAAACATCGCGATAAAGGCCGAGCCGGTGCTGTAGCCCATGTCGAAGGCAATTTCCTGAATGCTGCGCTGGCTGTCCAGCGCTTCGATCGCTGCCAGAAACCGCAGCCGTTGCCGCCACTCCCCGAAACTCATGCCCAATTCGCGAACAAACTGCCGGGCCAACGTGCGTTCGCTGACGTGAATTTGTCCGGCCCAGTGCGCCAATGGCTGGTTGTCCCCAGGCTCGGTCTGTAAGGCTTCAAGGATTGCGAGTAGCCCGGGGCTGCTGGCGTAGGGCAAGTAGCACTCATGCATCGGCGCCTGTTGCAGTTGGTCCACCAGCACTTGAGCCAGACGCTTGTCTGCATCGTGCTCGGGAATTTTCACATCGCGGGCGGCGAAGTCTTTCAGGATCGCCTTGAGAATGTCGCTGATCGCCAGGGTGCAGGCCTGCTGCGGCAGGTCGCGACACAGTGCCGGCGCGAGGCAGACCGCGCGGTAGTTGATCGGCTGATTGCTATAGAAACTGTGCTCGGTCCCGGGCGGCACCCACACCGCGTATTGCGGCGGCGACATGAAGCGGCGGCTGCCGATTTCCATGTGCAAGACCCCATTGGCCGAATACTCGAGGGTGCCCCAAGGGTGATGGTGGGCCGAGGCGTATTCGTGGGTGTTGAAGTCGGCATAACGGAAATAGACCGGGGCCGGCAGTTCGTTGAAATCCAGCAGGTCGATGTGTTTGCTGTTCATGCTGTCTGGAATCAGAGGTAGATTGTCTGGATTGAAGTATAGGCATTGATCCAGACAAGCGGATAATCACCCTTCATTAACATTCTGGTTTTTCCCGATGCAATACGCTTACCCCCTGCTGGCCATTTTCATTTGGGCCGGCAACACCGTGATCAACAAACTGGCGGTCGGCGCGATCTTTCCCGCCGAAATCGGTTTCTACCGCTGGCTGCTGGCCGCACTGCTGTTCACGCCTTTCATGCTTAAACCGGTGATCACCCACTGGCCGTTGATCCGCCCGAACCTGGGCAGGATTTTCATCCTCGGCGTGCTTGGCATGGCGGTTTATCAGAGCCTGGCTTACTTCGCTGCGACGCTGACTTCGGCCACCAACATGGGGATCATTTTGTCGCTGATGCCGTTGATGTCGCTGGCCATGGCGATTGTCAGCCTCGGCCAACGCCTGACTGCCGGCGCACTGGCCGGGGCGGTGTTGTCGTTTGCGGGTGTTTTGGTGGTGGTGTCGTCCGGCAGCCTTGGCGCGTTGCTGGAACACGGGGTGAACCTGGGTGACGCGATGATGTTGATCGCCACGCTGGCGTATGCGATTTACAGCACCCTGCTGAAAAAATGGCAGCTGCGTTTGCCGCCGCTGGTGTTGTTGTATTTGCAGGTGTTGGTCGCGGTGGCGGTGCTGTTTCCGCTGTTCCTCGCCTCACCGAAAATCGGCCCGACCCTGCAGAACATCCCGCTGGTGCTTTACGCCTGCCTGCTGGCCTCGATGCTTGCGCCGTTGGCGTGGATGCAGGCCGTGGTGCGCCTGGGGCCGAGCCGGACCACGTTGTTTTTCAATTTGCTGCCATTGATTACGGCGCTGATTGCGGCGGTGGTGCTGCATGAGCAGTTGGCGATGTATCACCTGGTGGGTGGGGTGTTGACGTTGGGTGGAGTGATTTTGTCGGAGCGCTGGACCACGGTGCTGGGCCGTAAGGTCAGTGTTGCCTGACCGGACGCCTTCGCGGGCAAGCCACGCTCCCACAGGTTTGGCGTCGTGCCTATTACGGGCGTCCGACACAAAACCTGTGGGAGCGTGGCTTGCCCGCGAAGAACGATAACGCGGTCCCACTGCCGTTCACACACCGGCCGCCTTCAACCGCGCCGCATGCTCAACAAACAACCGCACCGGCTCTGCCCCCTTGCCCACCAGCCCCAGCGACTGGTTGACGATATCGAAGTGATCCATCGGGTATTCATCACCGATCACCGTCCCCAAATGCGAGCTGTAACGCCCGACCATCCCGTCGCAATGCCCCGCCTCGCGCACGAAAGTCCTGGCAAACAACCGGCAACTTCGATTGGTCCCGTCGAACAGGTTGCACCCGCGATCGGTCTTGCCCGGCTGCAAGGTTCCGGACCAGGAGTAATACCGCACGCCATTGACCACTTCCGGGCCGTGCCCGCCCCAGGTGTCAGGCAGGCCCTGTGGATAACGCTGATTGAACAGCGCCACGCCCGCGGTGGTCAGGGATTGGTGCGAAGCCGGGATATCCACCGGCAGTCTCGGCCCGCGATAGCCGGTTTCCAGCAGGCACATCAACGCGCTGATCAGCCACAGTAAAAAGCTCAGCAGCCGGCCCTTGGCGCTGTCAGCTGGATAATGGGTGTGCAGATGGTCCGCCAGCTCCGAACCGTGATTCGGCCCGGCCACCGAGGTCACTGAAGCCACCTGGTCCGGGCGTTTTGCCGCGGCGTAACGGGCGGTCAGCGAGCCCTGGCTGTGGCCGATCAGGTTGACCTTCTCGGCCCCGGTTTCGCGCAGAATCTCCTCGATCCGCGCCAGCAATTGCTCGCCGCGTACCTCGGTGGAGTTGAGCGGCGAGACCTGCACCGCAATCACAGTCGCCCCATCCCGGCGCAGCGCCGAAATGATTCCGTACCAATAGGGATAGAGCAACAGACGGATAAAGCCGAGCATCCCCGGGACCAGCACCAAGGGGTAACGCGTGGCAGAACCTTGCGACATGGATGAACATCCTTGTGATCGGTGAGATGAAGCAAGGCCGGATGCAAGGCATCAGCCAAGCATCGCCACCCAAGATGACAACTCAACGACCAGTCTATGACATCGCTTACTTCAACCCCACCACGCCCGCCACAATCAGCCCGACCGACACCAGCTTGAGCGCGGTCAGGCTTTCGCCCAGCAGCGCAAAGCCGAGAAACACCGTGCCCAGTGAACCGATGGCGGTCCAGATCGGGTAAGCGATGCTCACCGGCAATTCGCGCATGGCCAGTGTGAGGAAGTAAATCCCGCCCACCGCGGCCACCACCGTAATCACTGACGGCCAGAGCCGGGTGAAGCCTTCGGCGTACTTCATGCCCATGGCGAAGGTGACCTCGAACCCGGCGGCGATCAGCAAGAACAACCAGGCCATCTAGAACTCCCTGGCCAGCGCCAGCAAACGCTGCTCGGCCTCGGCCACGGACACCTGGAACGTGCGCTCGGCGGACTCCTCACCCTCGGCGGCGACAACGGTGACGTCGGTGATGCCGATAAACCCCAGCGCCGTGCGCAGCAACGGATCGGCATGGTTCATCGCTTCAAGTTCACCACCCGGCCCGAAGCCGAACCCGCCGCGACTGGTGACGATCAACGCCTTCTTGCCCTGCACCAGCGGCTCGTACTGAGCGACGCCGTTGTCCAGGGTGTGATTGAACGTCAGCCCGAGCCGCACAATCTGGTCGATCCAGGCCTTGAGGCCGCTGGGCACGCTGAAGTTGTACATCGGCGTGGAAATCACCAACAGATCATGGCCGAGCAACTCCCCCACCAATTCATCGCTGAGTGCCAGGTCGGCCTGCATCGACAGCGGTCGCGCTTCAGGTTCCGGATGAAAAGCGGCCGCGACAAACGCTTCGTTGACGGCCGGAATCAGCGCCCGACCGACTTCACGGCGAGTCAGTTGCGACTGCGGGTTGCGGCCCTGCCAAGCGCAAAGAAACACCTCGGCCAAACGCCGCGAATGTGAACGGTCGCCACGGGGGCTGGCGTGAATGGCAAGAATTCTGCTCATCTGAATCTCCTTGAAGGGCTAAACTGAAACGGCTTGTGCTTGCAGCTTGAAGCGCGTAGCCGCCTCTCTTCAAATGAACAAAAATCAGTCTGGATGAATTCATTTCATCCATGGAGTTTCAAATGTTTGCCTCGTTGCCGCTGACCGCCCTGCGCGCCTTCGAACCCGCCTCGCGCCTGTTGAGTTTCAAGGCCGCCGCCGAAGAACTCTCCGTGACGCCGACGGCGGTCTCGCACCAGATCCGCTCCCTGGAAAACTGGCTCGGCGTGCCGTTGTTCGAACGACTGCCACGGCAGGTGCGCCTGACCGAATGTGGCGAACGGCTGTTCCGCAGCCTGCACGGCGCCCTGCTGGAAGTGGCGCAAAGTGTCGATACCTTGCGCCCGCAACGCAGCGGCACGAACCTGACGATTTCCACCACGGCCGCCTTCGCAGCCCTCTGGCTGGTGCCAAGGCTGGGCCGGTTTTATGCCCGTCATCCGAGCATCAGCCTGCGCCTGGACACTCACTGCGAAGTCATCGATTTGCATCAGGACGCCAGCGTCGATCTGGTGGTGCGTTACAGCCTCGACGATTACCCGAACCTGTATGGCCTGTGCCTGTTCGACGAATCCTTCGGGGTCTATGGCTCGCCTGAACAAGTGGCCCTGGCGTCCAGTCGGGTACCGACCCTGATCAGCGTGCGCTGGCACAACTCCAAGCTGTACGCCCATGGCTGGGAGGCCTGGTGCGCGCAGTCCGGCGAAACGTGGCTGACCGAACAACCAGCGGTGCGTGAATACGACGAAGAGCATTACGCCCTGCAAGCCGCCATCGCCGGGCAAGGCCTGGTGCTGGCGAGCAATATTCTGGTGTCGGAAAGTGTGGCCAGCGGCTTGCTACTGCCCTATCGGGGGGACACTCAGGTCGACGGGGCCGGATACAGCGCGCTGTGCGTACCGGGCCGTGAACGGCATCCGCCGGTGCGGGCGTTTTTTGCGTGGTTGCAGGAGGAAGCTCGATTGTCTGGTCTATTGCCAAGATCGCAGCCTTCGGGAGAACTCATTCCCCTGTAGGCTTCGATTGCATTCTGAAAGATCTGTAGCGTCGGGCATATCGCCATCGCGAGCAGGCTCGCCCCCACATTTTCCCTGTACACACAGGTCCATTGTGGGAGCGAGCCTGCTCGCGATGGCGTCTTCACAGACGCCGAAAGTTACTTGGTGGGTTTAACCGTCACCGGCGCCTTGCCCGCCTTCATCTGCTCCAGCAACGGCGCACACTGATTCGGCTCACCAGCGCTCGGCGCTATCAGCGCCAGCAAGCCCGCCGCCGGCGCGGCAATCACACCCAGTGCAACCATCCCAGCCCCACGCAGCATCAGCGGCACCGCTTTCACGCCCGCATCCGGCTTGATGAACCTACCTCGCACATACAGCGGTGAACGCAGCGAAATCAAACGCCAGCCCTTGGATTCCGGGGAGATGGTCAGGTCCAGTTGCTCGGTCGCCATATTCGCCGTGCCATCGATATAGACAATCGCGTTCTCGGTATCGAAGACGAACAGCCGCGTGGTCGCCAGACCAGCCTTGATCTCGAAATCGGCCGCTGCGCAATTGATCTTCACTTCCTTGTCGCCAAAGATCTTGCCGACCACATAGTTGCCGACGTTGAGCCCCGCCAGCTCCATCAACTCGCGACTGATAGCACCGTCATTCATCAGCATCTTCAAATTGCCGTCGGCAGTGCCCAGCAGTTTGGCCACAGAGTTGCCCCGGCCAGTAAGGTCGGCGTCGCCATTGAGCTCACCGAAACTGGTTTTCATGATTTCAAAAGTGGGGAACAACTGCTTGAGCTTGAACTTGCGCGCGGTCAGTTTGGCCCGACCTTCCAAAGGCTCGGCGCGCCCGTCCAGACGAATCTGCGCATCGAGATTACCGCCGGCCACGCCGAAACGCAGGGGTTCGAGGCTGAGCACACCATCGGTCAGCACCAAATGAGTGTAGAGATCGTTGAACGGCAGTTTTTCGTTGTGGACGATGCGTTTGCCGGTGAATTCAACATCGGCGTCCATCGCGCGCCAGCGCTCGGTCTTGAATTCCTCGACCGGCAGCACCTTGTCTGCCGGCTGCTTGCTTTCACCGCCGCGGTCCTTTTGCCTGGCGTTGGAATCGGCACCGATCAGCGGGGCCAAGTCGGCAAACAGCAGTTGATCGGACACCAGCGCCCCGCTGAGCTTGGGCCTCGGCTGGCTCGCGACGTAGGTCAGGTTGCCATGGATGTCACTCTCGCCGATCTTGCCGTTGAACTCCTCATAGCGGTACACCGCCCCGCCCGGCTCATGCAGCTTGGCGATCAAGTGCCCGTCGGTGGCATAAGGCGGAGTATCCGGCAGCGTCACGCCGATCAGAGGATAGAGATTGCCCAGGCTGGCACCGGCCAGTTTCAATCGCAAATCCAGAGCGCCGAGGTTCAATGGATCGGTGAGCATACCGGCCAGTTCGACGCTGGTGTCGGCGATCTTCATTTGCGCCTGAAGCGGGAACGGCTTGGAGGCGTCCTGTAAAGCCAGCAAACCGCCGGTCTTGCCCTCGCCCGCGAGATTCTGACCGTGGTATTGGCCTTTGACCTTCAATGCGAAGGCGTAATCCTGCGGCGAACCACCCTTTTCAACTGCTTTTTTTGCCGCTTTGTCCCCGACAATGTCGCTGAATGGAATCGGTTTGCCCAACGGATCGATAAGCAGATCAAGCTGAGTCTTCAGCTTCTGGTCGTCGAGAGTGACGTGGCCCTTGTCGAAGCCGATGGCCCCGATGTCCAGCACCCAGTTCGAAGGCTCGGCGTTCGGGTCTTTGGGGTCGAACTTGAACGTCCAGTTGGCGCGACCGTCGGCCAGACGCTGCAGCTCGGCATTGGGTTCGCTCAGGTCGATGCGCGGGATCGCCACCCGCTGCGCCAGCAAGGCCAGCGGCGAAATGCGCAGCTCAACGCGTTTGAGGGTGGCCATCTGCGGTTGTTTCGACCAGTCCGGGTTGCCCAGGCTCAAATCCTCAGCCACCACATGCGGCCACGGCACCCAGCCTCGCCAGCCGCCCTCATCAGGCTCGCGCTGCCAGACCACCGCAAGGTTGCCATTGATGGCGAACGGACGATGCAGTTCTTCGGACACTTTGGCGTTCAGGGGCGGTTTGATCCGGTTCCAATCGAAGAACGCGATGATCAGCACCAGGACGGCCAGCAGGACAACGAGGCTGGCGAAGGTCCAGGCAAGAATTTTACGAGTGCGCGTCATTGCACAGAGCTCCTGAATACGACTGAGCGCCCCGACAGCGACGCACTGATGAAACGTTAGGCCAGAACTGGCCTGCCATGAAATCTAGGACTGGGAAATGGCACGCAGGTTTAACCGAATAGGCACTTAACACTCAAATAATCGGCCGGGGACACCCTGCTCCCTCATCCGGCGTTACCACACCCGCACTTTTGCGAGGCGAGAGTGGGTCGAAAATACCCACCCCAGTGCAAAAAAGCTCGCCGGAAACGCCCGTTCTAGAGCGCTGCGGCCGAACAATCAATTCTGTTGATTATTACCATTGCGTTTATGAACTTTTGTATCGACTTATCGAGAGTAGCATTGCCCTCGTACCCACTTTATCGCCCTCCCAAGGAGCAACCCATCATGAAACGCGAATTACTGCTTAGCCTTACCCTCTCAATGCTGGCCAGCACCGCTTTTGCTTTGCCGGCCGCTGATCAGGCCACTCCACAAGTCAAAGACAGCCACTCGGTGTTCAGCCAGACCGTTGCCGCTGATGGTTCCGACCGCACTCCACAAGGTCAGACCCTGGCCGAAGGTGGCAATGATCGCCTGAAAGAAAAAGGCCTGATCACTCAAGATGGATCGGATCGCACCCCACAAGGTCAGACTCTTGCCGCTGACGGTTCCGACCGTACTCCACAAGGTCAAACCCTGGCCGCTGACGGTACCGATCGCACTCCACAAGGCCAGCCCCTGGCTGCCGACGGTTCCGATCGCACTCCACAAGGTCAAACCCTTGCTGAAGGTGGTGGTGACCGTGTAATCGAACGCAACAGCGCTGTGAGCTAAGCCCATGGCGGCCCCGAAAAAAAGCCCAATCCCCGGATTGGGCTTTTGACTTTATAGAAGCTGCATTTCCCCGCGTGATATCCCGATAGTCGTTCGACGCCAGCGAAGCCGATTTGCTAGAGTGCGCCGCTGTCCCTGTCCAGAAAACACCCTTGCGATGCTGCCCCGCGCCGAACAGAAACAACAGACCCGCAACGCCCTGATGGACGCTGCCCGCCACTTGATGGAAAGCGGCCGAGGATTCGGCAGCCTGAGCCTGCGCGAAGTGACCAGAACCGCCGGGATCGTACCCACCGGTTTCTACCGGCATTTCGCCGACATGGATGAACTGGGCCTGGTGCTGGTGAGCGAAGTCGGTCAGACCTTCCGTGAAACCATCCGCCTGGTGCGCCATAACGAGTTCGTCATGGGCGGCATCATCGACGCCTCGGTACGGATCTTTCTCGATGTGGTCACCGCCAATCGCTCGCAGTTCCTGTTTCTTGCCCGCGAACAGTACGGCGGCTCGCTGCCGGTGCGCCAGGCCATTGGCCGCTTGCGCGAAGACATCAGCTCGGACCTGGCGGCAGACTTGTCGCTGATGCCGAAACTGCAGCATCTGGACATCGCAGGTTTGAGTGTCATGGCTGATCTGATCGTCAAAAGCGTGTTCGCCACACTGCCTGACATTATTGATCCCCCGGCCGAGGCACTACCCGAGCATTTGACGCCGCAGGCGAAGATCACGCAGCAGTTGCGCTTCATCTTTATAGGCCTAAAACACTGGCAAGGCCTCGGCAGCACCGAGTAAATACATCCCCCTGTGGGCGCGAGCAGGCTCGCCCCCCCCACCCCACATTGGTGCGCGAAAACTCCACACGCACCAACTTGATCCAAAATTCTGAACCACCCTCCACGCTCCGACAGGCATTTCCTACCTCTCACCCCGATTGGCAAGCCCCTTGCTCTATCCCTGAGCATTGTCCATTGCTGGAAGCCTTCCGATGCTGGTGATTCATCGCAGAATCGACCCTCAACCCGTCTGGGCCGCCGAGTTGCACCTGACTTTCGAAGCCCGGAGCAAAAGCCGTTTGCGCTGTTTCAGTGCCGAGGGTGAAGACGTCGGGTTGTTTTTGGAGCGCGGTCAGCCGCCTCTATATGACGGCGAATGCCTGCAAGCCGAAGATGGGCGCGTCGTTCGCGTCTGCGCTCGCTCCGAACAACTGCTGCATGTCACCTGCGCCAACGCCTTCGAACTGACCCGCGCCGCCTATCACCTGGGCAACCGCCATGTGGCCCTGCAAGTCGGTGATGGCTGGCTGCGCCTGCTCGACGATTACGTGCTCAAGGCCATGCTCGAGCAACTGGGCGCCAATGCCGAGAACATCGAAGCGCCATTCCAGCCGGAACACGGTGCTTACGGCGGCGGTCATCACCATTCGCGCCATGGTGACGAGGATTTCAACTACCCGCCGAAACTGCACCAGTTCGGCGTGCGCTTATGAACCCAGCCTGGGCGCTGCTGCGTTTGGCCAGCCCGCAGCTGCCGATTGGCGGCTACAGCTATTCCCAGGGTTTGGAGATGGCTGTGGATAACGGCCGCGTAAACGATCCTGACAGCGCGCGGCGCTGGATCAGCGATCAGTTGCTGCTCAATCTCGCGCGTTTCGAAGCGCCGCTACTGCTCGCCCATAGCACCGCTGCGGCCGAAGAAAACTGGGCCGAACTGCTGCAACGCTGCGAAGAGCATCGCGCCAGCCGGGAAACCCGCGAGTTGCATCAGGAAAGTCGACAGATGGGTTATTCGTTGAAGCAACTGCTCAACGGTTTACCGGAACTGGATGCGCCGGCCCGGGCCTTTCTCGACCAATACCCTGAACCGCATCTGGCCCTTGGCTGGGCGCTGGCGGCCCGCGCCTGGCAGATCAGCCCGCAAGATGCGCTGGCCGCCTGGCTCTGGAGCTGGCTGGAAAACCAATTGGCGGTGTTGATGAAAACCCTGCCCCTGGGCCAGCAAGCTGCCCAGCGCCTGACCAGCGAACTGCTGCCGCTGCTGCAACAGGCGCAGCAAGACGCCACCCGAATCAACCCCGAACACTCTGGCAGCGCCGCTTTCGGCCTGTCCCTGGCGTGCATGGCCCATGAGCGCCAGTACAGCCGTCTGTTCCGTTCCTAGGGCCTTTTACTTTGGAGAATCACATGAACGCACACCCCCTGCGTGTCGGCATCGGCGGCCCGGTCGGCTCCGGCAAAACCGCCCTGACTCTGGCCCTGTGCCTGGCCTTGCGCGACCGCTACAACCTGGCCGTCGTGACCAACGACATCTACACCCGCGAAGACGCCGACTTCCTGGTGCGCAACGAAGCCCTGGCGCCCGAACGGATCATCGGCGTGGAAACCGGCGGCTGCCCGCACACAGCCATCCGCGAAGACGCCTCGATCAACCTCGAAGCCGTGGATCAACTGAACCGGCGCTTCCCGGGACTGGATCTGATCTTGGTGGAGTCCGGTGGCGACAACCTTTCGGCGACCTTCAGCCCGGAACTGTCGGACCTGACCATCTACGTGATCGACGTTTCGGCCGGCGACAAGCTACCGCGCAAGGGCGGGCCGGGGATCTGCAAATCCGATCTGCTGGTGATCAACAAGATCGACCTCGCGCCTCTGGTAGGCGCCTCGCTAGAGATGATGGACAGCGACACCCAACGCATGCGCAACGGCAAACCGTTCGTCTTCAGCAACCAGAAAACCGGTCAGGGCCTGGAAGCAATCATCGCCTTCATCGAACGCCAGGGCTTACTGACTGCGGCCTGATCACACTTATCAACAAGGAAGCTTATCCATGACACTGAAACGCATTCTGGGCGCCATGGCCCTGCTGCTGAGCCCGGCCATCGCGTTCGCTCACCCGGGCCACGGCGACAATGGCTTGATGGCCGGCATCAGCCACCCGATCGGCGGCCTCGATCACTTGCTGGCCATGGTTGCCGTGGGGTTGTGGGCCGCGCAGCAGAAAGGCGCCGCGCGTTGGGCGCTGCCCTGCACGTTCGTGGGCACTATGCTGATCGGCGGCCTGCTGGGTTTTGAAGGGATGAACCTGCCGGCGCTGGAAAGCGGGATTGCTGCCTCGGTATTGGCGTTAGGCCTGACGGTGGCTTTGGCGGTGCGTCCGCCGTTGAGCCTGGCGGTGGGTGCGACCGCATTGTTCGCGCTGTTTCATGGCGTGGCGCATGGTCTGGAGCTGCCGGACATGTCGAGCCCTTGGGCGTATGCCGTTGGGTTTGTGGGGGCGACGGCGGCTTTGCATGCAGCGGGTTATGCGGTGGTTCGCGTCTTGCCTCAGGCCGCCGCACCGCTGGTTCGGCTGGCGGGTGCGGCTTCGGCGGCGACTGGGGTGTGGTTGCTGGCGGGTTGATTCTCTAGCGTCTGAACCGGCTTCTTCGCGGGCAAGCCTCGCTCCTACAGGATATTCGCCGCCAGCACAGATCGTGTGAAGACCAAAGATCCC